>JAZNPV010000148.1:0-38379 GCA_045589835.1 Faecousia sp. | reverse complement strand
TCGCCCCAAAGGCAAAGACCGCGAGGATCACACCGCCGACGATGAGCTCCACCAGTGCCAATGCTTCCGTGTCCTGCTGGAGCGGAATGTCAGGTTCTTCCTCCTCGATCACTTCGCTGTCAACGATTTCTTCATCCTCACCGGCAGCATCATCGAGCATGGCAGCGCCGAAACCGATCAAGCCGCCGAGTGCCATACAAATAACAAGAAAGATCAAAACCCAGGTTTTAAACAGCTTGCGCAGCTGATTCACAAAGGAATGCCACGCATAATATCCAAATAACCGCATAGAATCAGCCTCCCTGGGATGCAGGATCCTCAGTATGAGACATAGCATCCCTGCCGATGCCCTCTGTTACATCGAAGAACAGCTGCTCCAGGGTTCTGCCGTCCCGCTCCAATTCTTCACGGGTCAAATTGGCACGGATCTGACCGTCCTGCATGATGATCGTGCGATCCCAAAGCATATCCACACTGTCGATGATATGGGTGCTGACCAGCAGAGTCTTGCCTTCGTTGCGCATCTGCTCAATGGTGCTTTTCAGCTGCTTGGTGGCATGAGGTTCCAGGCCGATCATGGGTTCATCCTGCAGCAACATCCTGGGTTCCGGCAGCAGGCCAAGGCAGATATTCAGCTTTTGCTGCATACCTTTGGAAAGCTCGTCGCCAAACTTCTTGCGCTTATTGCCCAGGTCAAAGCGTTCAAACAGTTCATCCGCTCTCTGCTTATAATCTGTCAGCCGATAAGCACGGGCCAGAAACTCCATGTGCTCCGATGCCGTCAGGTTCGGATAGAGTGAGGGCATTTCGGGTATGTAACCCAGCAATCTCCGGGCCCCGGTAGTCTTGTTGGGCAGACCATCAACAGTAATCTCGCCGTCATAGCGCAGAAAGCCGATGATCGACTTCATAAGGGTACTTTTACCCGCACCATTCGGACCCAACAAAACGGTGACACTGCCGGGATCTAAGTGAAAACTTACATCATTGCAGGCCGTCACCTTTCCATACTTCTTTGTTACATGAGATACATTCAGCATGTTTTACACCCTCTCGATTTTTACGGTTTCATTTGTGATAATTGCCGCAAAATAAGTTGAATACCACAATTATAGCATCCGAGTCCTTTTAGTCAATATTTCCCGGCAATCGAACTCGCGTACATGCGCGAAATGCGTAGTATAAAAACGCATTCTGTGGCATATTGGTAATTATAGCACTAATTAAAGCAGTGTCAACCCAATAATTCGTATTCGTAGCACCAACAGCTGTTCGAAATTCGTATTAAAATAACTACATACTTTTATAAGGGTGTGAAATGAATGGCTGAAACGAAATATGAAGAGTTTATCCGTTCCCGCATTACCGACCTACGGCTCAGAAAAAATGTATCCGAGCATAAAATGAGCCTTGATTTAGATAAAAGCGGTTCTTATATCCGAGGGATCTCCAGCGGCGCCGCTCTGCCTTCCACAAAAGAACTGTTCAATATCATTGAATATTTTGAGATGACTCCGTCTGAATTCTTCGCTCCACTGGATAACACCGATACGCCATATGCTAAATTATGCGAACGGCTGCGGGGACTTGATGCGCCCAGCTTTGAAAAGGTCGAGATCTTTGTGGGATGGCTTGAAGACAGTTCCCTGTGAAGCTGATTTGTTGTGCCACATCATGAATGTTTTTTAAACGTAACCCCAAATGGTTGCACTTTGCCCATATCATAGAAAAACGTTACTAAGGAGTGATGAAGATGAAAAAACAGTGCAGTAACTGCGAATTTAATTTTGGAGGAACCTGTGCAGGACACGGTGACACCTATCAATACGGAGAAGTAATTACTGATGATACAAAATGCTGCGATAGTTGGGGTGCCAGCTTAGAATACTATGAGAATCAGACAGCAACAGCTCCTCGTTTCCTTAGAGATGCATACAATGATTGTCGCATCTCTTATCATGATTTCTCCACATATGTTGATGATACCGAGTCTGGTAACCCCGTAGCAATCAATATTTTTGATGCTGTCAAGCAAATATACGGAATTAGCATGGTAGATATTGCAGTGTTATTAGGTGTTACATACGGTGTTGTTTATAGGGCAAAAACCAAAGGCTTTGCTAAGAAAAGGCTTGCTCAATTTGCGGCATGTTTATGTATTCCAGAAAAACTGCTGTTAAATACAACGACAAACGATTTCGAAGAGTTGATAAAATGCAAAGAAGAATTTTTTGCTAGACCCAATATAAACGAAGTTCTGGAATCGATGCCAGATTGGAAATTGAAGTTAGCACAAGAAATTAGCTCAATTTATGTCCACTGCCCCATTCATATTGCAAAAACAATAGCCAGAGTTGATCATCTCTATTGGGACAAAGCCTTTTCTATGGATGAGTACACAGAAAGTGAACGGGTGTTTATAAACTATATTGCAAGAGGAACAAAACATCAAAAGCCGGTTCATAATCTGGAATACTTCCTGGATATTGCAGGCAGTCCACATATGCGAACTCGAGAAATGATTAAGTAACGAACCACAAAAACCCTCACTGTGGTGACATCACCCTTAGGTTCCACTGCGAGAGCGTGCAGGTTCGAGTCCTGTTGCCCGCACCAAAAATCCTGAATGCGAAAGCATTCGGGATTTTTACTTTTTACCTCTTCACTCTTCACTTTTCACTAAAATCGCATTCAGAATTTTTGGAAGTAATAAGTAATAGTGAATAGTGAAGAAGTTGCGGTATCCGCTTCGCGAATGATTTAAATAGTTTGTTATTCAAAAGGAAAAATGCTGTTTCAGATTGCAAAAACCATTGATAATTCTCACTTTTTGCTTAAATCCTATAAAACAACTCGCACCATAATAGCGTGAAACTTATTCTTGCCAGCTGTATCTTGACACGCCACAATTAGTGTTTTATAATGTAATCAAATCCCAATATGGAGGTATGCTATTATGAAATTTACGAAAAAAATCTCTTTGTTTGTCGCTCTTGCTTTGGTTATTACCATTGGCGGTGTGTACGCTGCATGGCTTTATCCTGCAGATGATGCTGCTGTCGGCTCGGCAACCAAGACTTTCACTGGAAACATGACCCAGGTTGATACCCAGGCTACGTCCAAAGGCAATATTTCCGTGGACACTGCAACCGACACATTAAAGGTTTTCGTCGATGATGCCGGTGATTACCTCGCAGAAGCTATCGCCCAGGGCTCTTTCTTCGTTTCCTTTACCCCCGTTGACGGCGTAAGTGATGACATCGCAAACAACGGCATTGAGATGGTACTTGACCTTGAGATCGCCGGAAATAAAGATAAAGTCACAGACGATGAAGGGCACGAGGTTGAGATTTTTACCGTAAAAACTTCTTCTATCGATCTTGGTAAAGGCGAAAAGCAGGATAACGGCAGCTTTAAGGTTGAAGTGACCGGTGCGCAGATCCTCGATTGCCTGAATTTCTGCGTAGACAGTGACGATACGGTTCATTCTGTAACGCTGGACACTCTGGCAGAAAACCAAGCCTTCGGTACAGCGCTCAATACATACATCATTAAGTTAACCATTAGCGAAAAGCCTGCTGCATAAGCGAAGCATTAAATTAACAAGGGTTATCAAAGGGCGATAAAAGTTTTTTATCGCCTTATTTATAAATATGAACTTCAAGACATACGTACTGTTATTATGTTTGTTCGTCTTTGCAGCATTTACTGCTGTTTTCACCGCAATGATCGTGTCTATGGTAAAGCAGCAGATTAGAATCATTCGAAACGGGCTGAATGACGAAGAAATCAAAAGAGAGCATCTTAAAGAAACAAGCCCAAAAGAAGGTTTTCTTTGCAGAATATGCTCTGCTGTTTTGTGTGGACTCATTACCGTTGTTTTTCTTTTTTCTGCTTATTCCGGATTGTTTGGCGACGGAGTGGTGCAAAACATTCCCGCCATCAAGGTTGTAGCAAGTCCGTCAATGTCAAGCAAGTATGAAAAGAATGAATATCTTTTCGAAAACAACCTCAATAATCAACTAGAAACCTTTGATTTGATCGTTCTGCATAAGCTTCCAAAAGAGCAAGACTTGAAGCTTTACGATATCGTTGTGTACGAAACGGAAGGATATATGGTCATTCATCGCATAGTTGAAATTGAAGAGCCCAACGAAACACATCCTGACGAACGATATTTTCTTTTGCAAGGCGACGCAGCACAATACCCTGACAGATTCCCGGTTAAATACAGCCAGATGAAAAGCATCTATAAAAACGAAAGAGTCCCCTTTCTGGGAAGTTTTGTTTACTTTATGCAATCCCCGGCCGGAATACTCTGTTATATTTTGATTCTTTTTGCATTCATAGCAGTGCCTATCGTTGAAAAACGACTGAATTATGAAAACAGCCTCCGTCTAAAGATCATAAATGGGGAGGTTCGTGCAAATGAAAAAAATTAACCGACTTTCCTTTTGGGTTACGCTCCTTTGTTTTTGCGTATTTTTGCTTTCGTCGGTAAGTGTATACGGAAAATGGACATATTATCGCGATACCGCGCCGGTCGTACACCAGGTTTACCATAGTATGGGCAATTTCGAATACGCCCCTGAAGAAGTCCTTCCCGGTGGCAGTGGCGCGGAAAGCGCACCTATGGGTGAAAACCACTACAACCTTATTGAAAAGATCCTAAACGAAGCCAGCTATGGCTTGAACGCAACGAAAAAGCCTATCATTCACCAGCTGCTTGAAAATCCGGGAGATGTAGTTTACTGCAATCAAACGGTACAGGGCGGCAACCTGAAGCATATGCTGCTTGATGCGGCAGAAGGCGCAGAATTTCTCTATTTTGTCATTACAGAAATTTCAGACACGGAATATCACGCCTTTACTTTCGTGGAAGATGCGCTGGGCGGTCCCTACGGAAGCGAGATCGAAGTGTATAAGACAGTCATGGTCTGCGGCGACAACGGAATCTGGACTGCCCCCAACAGCTACAAGGGCTATGCAAAGATCAATGAGCCGGTGGTTGTGTCCCGGGGCATTGATGTTACCTCCTGGCGGCAGGAATAAACTTTTTCAAGAGTATCTGCTGTTACAGTTTAAACAAAAAGCGAGGGTATAGAACGCAAAATTTACATGCAAGAAGAGATATGTACTGTTTATCGACTGTAAAACCCGTTGGTATTCCTCATTTTTTGTTCAAATCCTATAACACAACTCGTACCAAAAATCGGCAATACTCGTCAGAGGATTGCCGATTTTACTTATTCACTTTTCACTCTTTACTAAAATGAATGGCCGATTTTTAGAAGTAATAAGCAATAGTGAAGAAGTTGTGGTATGTGCTTTGCGGATGATTGAATTTTTGTTCTTTAAAAGTAAAACCGTTGGTATTACTCACTTTTTGCTTAAATCCCATAAGACAACTCGTACCAAATAAGGCCACAAATGCACTTCTTTCCGCCAAAATTCTCCTACCGTTTTTTTGCGGTGCCAAAAAATCGGCACCGCAGTCTTTTAACCGAACATAAATCCTCCGCCGAAGTCAGGCGTAAAGGAAATTTCCAGCGTATCGTAATACGCGTAGTAGTAGGTCTGTCCGCTTGCAAGGCCCTCCAATATCTCCACGGTTTCGCCGTCAGAGCAGCCGACCTTGACCGTTACAGGATCCAGTAATGTCTGGCTTTCTTCATCATAGCCGGTATAAACCAACGTCTCGTTTCCCTTTTCCACAAGAGCATCTGCGTTTATTGTCAGCACATCCCCGGCAGTAGAAAGAACGATGGTAGCGGTGGCGTTCATGCCGGAGAGCATATTTTCTGCCCGCTCCATGGTCAGCTCCACCGTGTATTTGCTGTTGCCGCCGTTATTGGTGCCGGTGTTGCCGATCTGGGTAATGGTGGCCGTGTGTTTTTCACCGCCCAATGCGTCGATCCTTACCTGCGCGGTCATGCCGGTCTGCAGTGCTTTAATATCCAGCTCATCGACAGTGATATCCAGCGTCATTGTGTTCTGGGGCGTAACCGCTGCGATCTGAGTTACCGCCAAGTCATACAGTTCAAAGGCTGTCTCCTGCTCCATCATGCCACCCATATTGCCAAATCCGCTGCCGGAGGAGGGATAGCCAAATCCGGATTGTGCGGAGGCGGTGCTAACGCTTTGTGCGGTATCGCCGGAACCGGAAAGGGTGCCGGCTGTATCGCCCCCGCTTACGGAAAGAAGCTGTACGCTTTCCTTATCAATACCGGAAACAACGCCGTCACAAGGGGCAGTAACGGTTTCTGTCTGATACATCCCTATCAGCTCCACCATCAGCGCCTCGTATGCCTGCCGCTGACCGATCAGCTGTTGATAGGAAGCGGAGTATCCCACATCCCGTAAAGTCATCAGCGTCTTCCGGGCGCTCAGTGTATCCCCTACGCTGACTGCAACCGTATCCACTGTGCCTGCATATGCGGTGGCATTCCAAGGGCTGTAAATATACAGTTCTCCGGATCCAACTGTTGTCCCGTCCGCGGCAGTTACCTGTACAGCCTCTCCAACCGCATAGCTGTTATCCTCTAGGGTCACTGTCATGCTTCCGGCCAGATTCTTCACCACCTTGCCTGTAACTTCTGTGCCGTCAGAAAGGGTTACTGTCACAGCCGTGCCCACAGAAAGGGCAGCTTCCGTTTCCATGTCCACTGCCATCAATCCGTCCAGACTAAGAACTGCCAGTGCGCCATGGGTCAGCATTACACTTTGGACGGAATCACCTTCCTCTGCGTACAGGATCTTGACAGTTCCACCGGCCAATGCGGTCACGGCCTCTTCGCTGTCTGTACCGCTGGCCTTTTCGATCTGCTTAGACAGATACTCCAGCGTCTGCTGCACCTGTTCAATGGCAGTCATAACCGTGACCCGGTCCACTGCGGCAATGGCAGTTCCTTCTGTAACTGCATCGCCGTTGGAAACCAGAAACTCTGTCAGCATTACCGCGGCAGGAACGGAAATGGCAACCGCATCGTCTTCCGCCAGTGTACCGCCGCCGATCAGTTCGGTGTTAAGATCACCGATGCTTGCGGTGCCGGAGAGAATGCTTGCCTGCGGGCCATCCTTTTCCGGATCCTGCTTTGCGATCAGCGGCATGGCCGCCAGCAAAAGCACAAGCGCAACCATACAGGCAAACGCAATAATCCGTTTCATATTCTTTTTTCTTGTCTTATCCATGCTTAGCCTCCATAATGCAGCGCGTCGATGGGCTTCATTTTTGCTGCCTTATTTGCCGGATACAAACCAAATACCACACCGATGATAAAGCAGAATACAACCGCGATCAGCACCACACCGCCGTCCAGCGCGAAAGTCATATTCAGACTGGATACTACGGTGGTAACAGTCTGCAAAATCGCCCAGCTCAGGAAAATGCCCAGCCCGCAGCCCAACATACAAAGCACCACCGCTTCCATCAGGAACTGGCTGAGGATCGTACCCCGGCTGGCACCGATGGCTTTGCGAATACCGATCTCCCGGGTACGTTCGGTAACGGTAACCAGCATAATATTCATAATGCCAATACCGCCAACCACCAGAGAGATGGCGGCAATGCCGCCCAGCAGAATGGTCAGAATGGAGGTGATGGAACTCATGGTATCCTCCAGTATACTCTGAGAGGACAGGCTGAAGGCCTCATCATCGTCCTCAAAGCGCTCCATGAGAAGCTCCGTTACAGCCGCTTCCACGGTTTCCATGGTTCCGTCCTCCGGCGCGCTCACATAGAAGCTGGTGACCTCACTGGTCAGGCTGTCGGAAAGCCGAAGCAGCGAGGTATAGGGCAAGTACACCGCAAGACTTCCGGAGGACATCATGCTGGTCAGACTGTCCTCGTTATCGGACAGCACACCTACGATGGTATATTCTACACCATCCAGCCAGATTGCCTGATCCACGCAGTCCACATAGCCGATCAGCTCTGTAGCCGCAGTTTCGTTGATGACACAGACATAAGTGTGGTTTTCCACATCGGAGCTTTTCAAAAATCTGCCCATGGCCAGCTGCATGCCCTGAATGTCATAGAGCGCCGGTGTGGTTCCGTAAACCGTCACGCTGCCGCTTTCACCGCCTGCGCTGGCAGTCAAAGAGCTGCTGATATACGGTGCCACCAGCCCGATCTCCTCCTGATCCATCCAGCCGTTGACAGTTTCCAGATCCAGAGGCATACCCTTATCATCGGAAATGCTGACTGTCAGCATACTGGTCCCCAGACCGGACACCGCAACGGTAACGGAACTGGTAGCGCCGTTTACAAGACTGACCAGAACCACCAGCGCCATAACGCCGATGATGATGCCCAGCATGGTGAGCGCTGCACGCATTTTATTGGAGCTGATGGAACGCAGCGCCATTTTGAATGATAACATTACAGCTTCACCTCCGTTATTCTTCCGTCCAGTATGTGAATGGAGCGGGATGCCTGCCTGGCCACCTCGTTATCGTGGGTAATGAGAACGATGGTGTTGCCCTGGGCGTGAAGCTCGTGGAAAATATCCATGATCTCCTGACTGGTTCGGGAGTCCAGATTGCCCGTAGGCTCGTCAGCCAGAATCAGGCTGGGATTGGTAACCAGGGCTCTGGCAATGGCAACACGCTGCTGCTGACCGCCGGAAAGCTCGGTGGGCAGATGCTTTGCCCGCTTGGTAAGGCCCACTCGCTCCAATGCTGCCTTCACCCGCTTTTGCCGCTCACTCCGGGACACCTTCTGATAAATGAGTGGAAGCTCTACATTTTCCTCTGCGGTCAGCTTGGGGATCAGGTTAAAGCTCTGAAACACAAAGCCGATTTTCTGATTCCGGATCGCTGCCAGCTGGTTTTCAGAGTAATCCTCAATGGGCAATCCATCCAGATGATAACTTCCTGCGTCCGCAATATCCAGACAGCCGATAATATTCATCAGTGTGGATTTACCGCTGCCGGAGGGGCCGATGATACTGACAAATTCTCTTGGATATATGTGCAGTGTGGCATGATCCAGCGCGCGGACCCGTTCGTCACCCACCAGATACACCTTGCACAAATCTTTAATATCGATCATAGTTAGCCTCCAAAGCCGCTGAAGCCGCCCATGCCGCCAAAATTGGGCATCTGTCCGCCACCCATATTACCGAAGTCAGGCATCTGTCCGCCGCCCATATTACCGAAGTCGGGCATCTGTCCGCCGCCCATATTGCCAAAGCCACCAAAGGAAGACTGGGATTCTGTATAGTAAACAGTATCACCAACGCTCAGACCGGACTTGATCTCCACATAGGTGCTGTTCTCCAGACCGGTGACCACATCCACCTTGCCGCCATATTCCTGCAGCTCCTCATCATAGCTGGTGTAAACATAAGCGCCATCGCTGGTCTTATGCAGCGCTTCAATGGGGATCAGAATGGCGTTGTCCACGCCCTCGATCCGTACGCTGACGCTGGCGGTCATACCGGAGAGCATGCCTTCTGTCTTGTCTATCTCGATCACAGCAGAATAGGTGCCAGAGGAAGAACTGGTGCGGTTGATCTCAGTCAGCGTTCCCGCAAAGGTATCCTCACTTACGGAACTGACAGAAACCGTAACAGTCTGTCCCAGTTCCAGAGAAAGAATGTCAGACTCATCCACGCTGATAGTCACAGACATTTTTTCATCTGTGGACAATGTTACAATAGCCGTTGCAGCATCGTCACTGTAATCCACGCTGTAAACGCTGCCGTCCATTTCCGCCAAAACAGCGCCGTCACGCCGGATGGTCAGCAGCTCCAGAAGTGTTTCCTCCAGCGCCGCCCGCTGCCGAAGCAGGGAGTTGTAGTTTGCGCTGTAGCCGGTATCTTCCAGCGTGAAGAGCTTGGAGGTATCGGATACCGCATCATTAACGGCCGCTTCCACACCGGAGATGGTGCCGGCATAACCGGTAACGCGCAGGGCGCTGTGAATATACAGATTTCCTGTGCCAATCTGTGTACCTTCGTTGCTGAGGACCGTAACGGCCTCATCATATGCCGGGCCATCATCCGTCACCAGAATGACCGCATTATCCCCTACGACGGATTCCACCGTTCCGGCTGTCTCTTCCCCATCAGAGAGCTTAACGGTTACGCTGTCGCCCACTGCCAGCGCTTCCGTCTCAATATCAACTGCCATATAGCCGTCCAGAGAGATCAGCGCCAGCGTGCCGTTCTCGTACATGACATCCGCCACATCCACATCCTCTGTACCGAAGATTGCCTTTACACGGCCGGTCACACCGGCATAGATGATAGTGCTGGCTGCATCGTCCTCCGCATTGCTGATCTGAGCATCCAGCGATTCGATCTGGGCCTGCAGATCCGCCATGGCACTTATCACGGAAGCCATATCCACAGTGGCCAGAATATCACCGGCTGTAATTGCCTGATTTGTTTTGACCAGCACTTCCGTGATCTCTACACCATCCGGTACCGTGACAGAATCAAGATCCACGTCCGTCAGACTGCCGGAACCGGAAACCACGGTGCTGATAGAGCCGGTGGTGGCTTCATAAGAAAGAACCTCTCCGGACATGGAAGCAAACTGTTCCCGGACACGCTGCTGCAGGAAGCTGACACCTGTGACGGCAATGATCGCAATTACCAGCACGATGGATACCACCGTAATGATGATCTTGCGTTTTTTTCTTTTTTTGTTTTTGCCCAGAGTTTCAAACAGGACATCGTCCCTTTGCACATTGGGTGCAGATGATGTTTTGGATTTCTTAGCCATGATAGCTCCTTTCGTGTGCTGCAAAAATCATGATCACCGATATGATGGATCATTTGATCCCAGTTTACAAAGCAAAGCTTGTGTGTAGCTGAAAAAACACACCTTCTTGTGTAAACAAATCTTGAACAAGTGGGAATTTTTTACACTTCCGTTACCTTTTATATAATTTGAGGGGTCTGTTGCTTATTTTGCAACAGACCCCTCAAACTAATTGCTGATTGGAAGCTGTACATAAAAAGTGTTGATTCCTCCGCTGCTTTCCGCCCAGATCTTCCCTTTATGCTTATCCACAACAGCTTCGGCAATGGCCAGTCCCAGACCGTAGCTGCCGTTCATGGCTCTTGCCTTGTCTGCCCGGTAAAAGCGCTTAAAGATGTTTTTTAAATCTTCCTTCGAGATCGGCTCGCCGGGACTTGCCACAGATAATATGCAGCTTCGGCCATTACTGGTCAGATCTACGCTGACCATACCCTTGGGGACAGAATATTTCAGGGCATTGTCCAACAGCACATCCAGCACCTGATACAAATGCTGTTCACTGCCCCAGATCCGAAGCCCCTCAGAGATGGCGCAGCGCAGCCCCATGTTCTTTTCTTCATATAAAAGCTGAAAAGACAGCACTGCGTCGCTGACCAGCTGGCTCAGATCCAGCGCCGCAAAATTCATCTTGACCGCGCCGTTATCCACCCGGGCCATTTCCAGCATGTTCTCCACAAGGGTGCGCATCTGGTAGGTCATGGACAAAATATTTTCAGAGAACTTCGTTTTGTCATTCTCCGGAGTTTCATCATTCTGCATCAGTTCCGCATTGGCCATAATCACAGCAAGGGGCGTTTTTAGCTCATGGGAAGCGTCTGCCACAAACTGCCGCTGCTGGTCCCATGCTCTTTCCACCGGCTTGATGGCCCATCGGGACAGCAATATGCTGATTCCCAAAAAGATAAGCGTCGCTGCCGCAAAGATAAACAGGCTGCTATACACCAGACCTCTCATAGTCGCCGCCTCTGTGGTAGTGTCAGCAAAAACGATAGCTAAGCCCATGGGTGATACTGCTTTCAGATACCGCAGGTCATATTCTGCCAATTCTCCGGATTCCGCATCGGAGTTTAGGGCAAGATTGACGATCTGCTGCAAATACTCCCGATCCGAAAGGTCAAAGTATCCACCGCTGGCCGTAATCAGCTCACCCCGGCTGCTGATCTGAACCGTAACAAAAGGAAGGCGCACCTCATTATTGGAGGATTGGCCCAAATTACCCTGCTGAAAGGGATTTGCCGCAATGGTTCGCATCATGCTGACGCTTTGCATTTCCATACTCTGCCCGGTAAAGCGGATCACAACCCCCAGAATACCGCCCACCATCAGCATGGCAACAGCCATTACGATGCATACAAATTTAATTCGCAGTTTCCGGATCAAGCTTCCTTCACCTCCAAGTGATAGCCCAGTCCCCGGATGGATACGATCTTCACATCCGAACCGATGGCGCAAAGCTTTTTCCGCAGGACGGCCACATAAACCTCCACATGATTCTCCACCGCATTGGATTCCAGCCCCCAAATATGGGAGAGGATCGCAGATTTGGAAAGATTCCGTTTTCCCGATTGCAGCAGCAGACGCATCACATCAAATTCCTTGGCAGAAAGGCGAACGGTCTTTCCGTTGCACATGAGCATACTTGTTCCAAGATCCAGCACGGTATTGCCGAATACCATCTCATTGACCTGTCCTGCCTGCCGCCGCAGCAGCGCGTTGATACTGGCAAGCAGCTCCCCGGCGTCAAAGGGTTTGGTCAGGTAATAATCCGCACCGGCATTCAGGCCTGCGATCCGGTCCTGTACATCGGATCTGGCTGTCAGCAT
This sequence comes from Faecousia sp., assembly GCA_045589835.1. Lineage (GTDB taxonomy): Bacteria > Bacillota > Clostridia > Oscillospirales > Oscillospiraceae > Faecousia. Next base: position 25,786 of record JAZNPV010000148.1, on the reverse strand, counting down.
CAGGATCGGTGTATTGCACCGATGCATCCGCACCTGGCGGGCCACCTCATAGCCGTCCATTTTCGGCATCATCACATCCAAAATCAGCAGATCGTAAATGCCAAGCTCCGCGTATTCCTTGCCGGTTTCCCCATCATAAACAGCTTCCACCTGAAAGCCTTTGCGCTCCAGCATAGCCTTGATAGAATCAGCCAGCAGTATTTCGTCTTCAATGACCAATATTTTCATATGTACGCCCTCCATAGATACCGTTTATTATTATAGTACGGCAGCTTTCTGAAATAAAGCTGAAAGCGTGGAAGTTCATAGTTATTTTACAGATACCCTTATTTTTTTCAGCCGTATTTAAGGAAGGAATGCTATATTAGATCCATACAAAGGAAAAGGAGCTATGGCTATGAACGAATACGAAAATCCCTATACCTTGCCTCAGGAAGATGCACCGTGCCAAGTGTTACCCGATGCAGAACCTGCCGGCCAGGATGATCCATATACCTATTATGCGGGACGTCCCACGGAATCTTCCGAATACCGGTATGTTCCGGAACCTGAAAAGAAAAAGAAGAAGCAGCCATGGGGAGCGATCCTTGCCGTTGCCCTGTGCTGCTCTCTGGTGGGCGGTGCCATAGGCGCAGGTGGTATCCTGCTGGCACAAAGCCTGCAGAAAGAACAGCCGGACGAACCGCTGACCGAACAGCAGGATATTTCCTATATGCTGCAGGGCCAGCGGGAAAGCTCTGTAATCGAGATGGTCAGCATTGACACCTCCAGACAGATGACCCCGGCACAGGTTTACGCAGCCAATGTCAATTCTACTGTAGGCATTACTACTTCTGTAACCACCAATTTCTGGGGCTTTCAGTCCACCTCCGCTGCATCCGGCTCCGGTTTCATCATTTCCGACGACGGGTATATTCTGACCAATTTCCACGTGATCGAGGATTCTGACAGCATTTCCGTATCCATGTATAACGGAGAGAGCTATGATGCCACACTGATTGGGTATGACGAAAGCAATGATATTGCCGTTTTGAAAATCGATGCGGAAGGGCTGGCGAGTGTTGTTCTGGGAGATTCCGATAATCTGAATGTGGGCGACAGCGTTGTGGCCATCGGCAATCCTCTGGGCGAGTTGACCTTCACACTGACCTCCGGGGCCATCAGTGCCAAGGACCGGGAAGTCACGCTGTCCTCCTCTGTAACTATGAATCTGCTGCAGACTGACTGTGCCATTAATTCCGGCAACTCCGGCGGCGCGCTGTTCAATCTGTACGGCGAGGTAATCGGTGTCACCAATGCCAAATACTCCAGTTCCTCCAGCAGCGAAGCCTCCATCGACAATATCGGCTTCGCCATCCCCATCAATTCCATAATGAATATCGTAACATCCATCATTGAAAAGGGTTATATTTCCAAGCCTTATGTGGGCATCAGCGTTCTGGATGTATCCGCCGAAACCCAGCAGTACGGAATCCCCGCCGGTGCAGCAGTGCAGTCTGTTGTGGAAAACTCTCCGGCACAGCAGGCAGGCCTGCAGAGAGGTGACGTAATCACCTCCGTTGACGGTACCGCTATGACCAGTAACGAGCTGGTAAGCTATGTGAGCAAGGCTTCTATCGGACAGCAAATTGTACTGGGGATTTACCGGCAGGGCCAGACTCTGGAAATCACCGTAGATGTGGGTGAACAGATCCAAACTGCGTTGGAGCAACAGGAAGAGCAGCAGCAAGGCCAGCAAAACTATTCCGGCAGCTTCCCCTGGGGATGGCCCTAACGCACAGCTTAATACCGCACTAAGGGCGCGTTTGCAGAATTCTGCAACGCGCCCTTAAAGCTTTCGTATTACACAAAGATAATCAGCAGTCCCACCAGCATGCCCACGATGGCAGAAAACGCAGGCAGCTTGCTGTGGTACATCAGAATGGACTGGGGCAGGATCTCACCAAACACCACATACAGCATGGCGCCGCTGGCAAAGCCCAGACTGACCGCCAGACCCACGGGGCCGATCTCACCCAGCAGATAGCCCAGAAGGGCGCCTAAGATCGTGGGAATGCCGGAAGCCGCGGTAATCAGAACCGCTTTTCCCTTCTTCATGCCGCCGCTGATCAGAGGCACGGAAACCGCCATGCCTTCGGGAATGTTATGCAGTCCGATCAGCACCGCCAGAACCAGCGCCGCGCTGCCCATGACCCCATTATTGCTGGCATAGGACGCGCCGATGGTCATGCCTTCCGGCACATTATGCAGGGCAATGGCGCAGGCCATCACGATCCCCGCCACGAACAGAGACAGTTTATTGTCGTTCCGGGCATAATGCTGCTCCAGATGGTCGCTATGTATCAGCTCGTCCAGATCGTCCGCCGTTTTCGGGTGGTTTTCATCAATATGGGGAACCTCCGGCGTGGTCTTGCAGTCGATCAGGTAGTTCAGTGCAAAGGTGATGGCAACGCCCAATACTACAGAGGCGATTACCGTGAATATTCCAGCTTCTGTTTCGATAGCTTCTACCACCAGATCAAAGCACACTACACTCAGCATCACGCCGCCCGCAAAGCTCAGCAGTAAGCTGACTGTGCGGTTGGAATCCTTCTGCAGCATGGCACCGATCAGGCCGCCCAGCCCCGTTCCCAACACGCCCGCGATGGCAGTGGTCACGATCAATGTTCCGATAACCCCCATTTATATCCTCTTCTCTCTGTCTTGGTTGATAATGGTATCATAGCACATTTGCAAAAACATTGCAAATCTCAACGCTTTTTATGCTGAATTATTTATGGATTGCCTTCCTCAATACAGGCACCAGCAATAACGCCGCAGCACCGCCCATGAGGGCTGTGATTAACTGGGGCCATGTAAACATAGCCGGCAACGTTTTCAGCATAGGCGGTGCCAACACCACCGTTTCGCCGATTTTCTTACCCAGCAAAAAGCCGGAAGCCGTCCCGCAAATGAACTTGACCACCAGCACATACAGCACACCGAACTTCACGGCTGCAGCCGCTCCCAATACAAGCGGCTGCTTCCATACCGGCTTCATGGACCGGCCCAGAAGCAGATGCAGTACACTGACATAACAGGCATTGCCCAGCATAATGGGCAGCACCGTCACAAAATTGGGGGCAATCCCCAGCACAAAAGCCAGTACCGGTGAGATCACCGCCAAGGCCAGTCCGCCGTACAATCCGGCTGTCAGCACCGAAATCGCCAGAACCGCATTTACACAGGAACCGGTTACCAGCTGCCCCATGGGCTTGGTAAGGGCCTGTAATGACACCAGCAGCGCCAGCAGCACTGCAGTCTGGGTTATCCGCTGAATTCTCTTGCTCATATTTTCCACCTCTTCATTTCACACCGGGCTCCTTAATATACCTTGCAGTTTTAACCAAATTGTGATATATTCATATGGGTTTCAGCTTAGTTTCAGCAAAAAGGAGTATGGGCATGAAAGACTTTTTACAATATTTTTTCGGTGCAGGTGCCGAAGTTGAATTTACCAATTTTACATTTGCTCATTTTGCGCCGATCTTACTCATGATCGGGTTAATCTTTGTGATCTACCGCAGCCGGAACCGGATTCGCAGCTGCAAGCAGGAAAAAAGCTTCCGCTACATACTTGCTTTTGCCCTGATTCTCAGTGAAATGTCCTACTACTGGCGGCTTGTAGGTATGCCTGCGCTAAGCCCCAACCCTGTGGATCATCTGCCCATTACCGTCTGCGGCTGGGTGGTGATCTTTGCCAGCTATATGGTCATCGGCAAGACCCAGTCCCTGTTTGACATTTGCTACTTCTGGCTGTTCTCCGGCTCTGTATTTGCCCTGATCACGCCTACTGTCATTACATATTCCGGCCCCACCCGGTTCCGCTACTACCAGTTCTGGCTGGAGCATACACTGGGCTATATTGCGGTTTTCTATATGATCTTTGTCCACAACATGCGCCCAACCATCAAATCCGCCATTCGGGCGTATATCGCCTTAATCGTGCTGGCTGGTATCGCCTATTTTGCCAACAGCATGATCGGCCCAGGTGCCAACTATCTGTTCATGGCAAAGCCCGAGGATACACCATCCATTCTGGACATCCTGCCTCCCAACTTTGCCCTGCGGCTGCTGGTGATGGCTGCCGCGGTGACAGCATTGTTTGCTTTTGCCTACCTGCCCTGGTATCTGAAAGACCGCAAGGCAAAAAAAGCCGCTACCCCCGTTTAATCCTGTCATTCCGAGCCAGTCGCAGACTGGCGTGGGAATCCCCATTTTAAGCAGGAGATTGCCACACCAGCGTGCGCGCTGGTTCGCAATGACAACATCTGTTTGAGTCAGATTTCTTTTTTCAAGTAAACCATGTGAACGAGCTGCACGCCTTCCTCGAAAATAGGATGGTCATAATTGTCGGTGAAAAAGTTTTCCAGAATATGAGAACGGACGAAGCCGCATTTTTCGTAAAAAGGAACGGTTAGCGGGCTGTCCCCGGTTCCCACCAGCAGGGTATGGTACTGATCTTTGTAATTTCCCGCCACATAGTCAATGAGTTTCCTTGCAAAACCTTTGCGCTGACAGCCGGGATCTGTAGCCAGATTCTTGATCTCAAGCACGCCTTCCCCCTTCTCTGCCACTACGCAGACCGCTTTTACGCCACCGTCATCCAAAGCGAACATGGTTCCCATCTCCAAGTAGCGGTCGATCATGTCCTCCTGCTCATCGGCCAGCAGCAGCAAGGGAAGGTATTGCTTTTTGTTGTCCTTAATCTGTTTGATCTCCATGTTATTTCTCCTTAACAGGCTCCCCTGATTATACCACAGGTTTTCACGTGGTTGCAAGGGGCAAATGCTTCATAAAAATTTCCGAAACCTCTTGTAAATTCTTCCTTTTTAGCGTATACTTCTAATATTATAATTCTCCATAGCAAGAGAGGGATACGATTATGGAACTGATTTCTGTCCGTGAATTATTCAAAAACACCGCTGCCTACGCAGACAAGGAAGTGCAGATCGGCGGCTGGGTCCGCAACAGACGCCCCAGCAAGCAGTTTGGCTTTATTGTACTCAATGACGGCACTTACTTTAATCCTGTGCAGGTAGTTTATAATGACTCCATTGCAAACTTTCAGGAAATCTCCAAGATCAACATCGGTGCCGCGCTGATCGTCAAGGGTACTGTAGTGCTGACGCCCGACTCCAAGCAGCCCTTTGAGATCCAGGCAAATGAAGTGGTCGTAGAAGGTGCTTCCACCGGTGATTATCCCCTGCAGCCCAAGCGCCACACCATGGAGTTTCTGCGTACCATCACCCATCTGCGCCCCCGTACCAACACCTTCCAGGCCGTGTTCCGTGTACGCAGTCTGGCTGCCATGGCCATCCATCAGTTCTTCCAGGAGCGGGACTTCGTGTATGTCCATACTCCCCTGATCACCGGCTCCGACTGCGAGGGTGCAGGCGAAATGTTCCAGGTTACCACCCTGAATCTGAACGACGTACCCAAGACTGAGGACGGCAAGGTGGATTTCTCTCAGGACTTCTACGGCAAGCCCACCAATCTGACCGTTTCCGGCCAGCTCAACGGTGAGACCTTCGCCATGGCCTTTAAGAACATTTACACCTTCGGTCCCACCTTCCGTGCAGAAAACTCCAACACCACCCGCCACGCCGCGGAATTCTGGATGATCGAGCCGGAGATCGCCTTTGCCGACCTGTCCGACGATATGCGTCTGGCCGAGGACATGATTAAGTACGTGATCTCCTACGTTCTGGAGCATGCCCCCGAGGAGATGAACTTCTTCAACCAGTTTGTGGATAAGGGCCTGCTGGAACGGCTGAACCATGTTGTCAATTCCGACTTCGGCCATGTGACCTATACCGAGGCTATTGAAATTCTGGAAAAGCACAACGATTCCTTTGCTTATCCCGTCCATTGGGGCAGCGACCTGCAGACCGAACACGAGCGCTACTTGACCGAAGTGGTGTTCCAGAAGCCCGTATTCGTCACTGATTATCCCAAGGAGATCAAGGCTTTCTACATGAAGCAGAATCCCGACGGCAAGACTGTGGCTGCTATGGACTGCCTGGTACCCGGCATCGGCGAGATCATCGGCGGCAGCCAGCGTGAGGACGATTACGAGATTCTGAAGGCCCGCATTGAAGAGCTGGGTATGAACCCCGCAGACTATGACTTCTACATGGACCTGCGCAAGTACGGCTCTGCCCGCCATGCAGGCTTTGGTCTGGGCTTTGAGCGCTGTGTCATGTATCTGACCGGCATCACCAACATCCGTGACGTACTCCCCTTCCCCAGAACCGTTGGCAACTGCGAACTGTAATTGGATATCTGCTATGATCAACCGGGCGGCAAAATTGCCGCCCGGTGTTTATATGTAATTTGCATTTATCTCTCTTCCCCAAATCTGCACGCAGAATTTGGGGTTTCCAAAGGGGAGAAAACAGAACATGTTGTTTGTTGTAATTCTATGTGTTTTCTCTCCTTTGGTCGTCTGGAGGGTCCGGGAACCATACGAAAGGTTCCCGGGGGCTCTTTGCATACTTTCTCGCCAGTGAGAAAGTATGACATCCCTATATTTTTCGCCGTTTTTGGGAGGAGATTGCCACGTCGGGCTTTGCCCTCCTCGCAATGACGAGGAGAATTGGCAGACATTTCCGTAAATACAATTTTCCATATCTGCCAAAAAACGGACGGCAAATTTTTGCCGTCCGTTTTTTGCTTGTTAAATTTTCCGGCTATAATTTTCGCATTTTTCTGCCATCCTATTTGTTAAAGGAGAGGTCTTTCTATGCGAAAACGTTACGGTCTATACTTGCTGCTTTTGCTGCTGCCTACGCTGCTTTCCGGTTCTGCTTTTCACAGCCTGAAAGCCGCATCCGTGCCGTCTCTGGTAACCCGGGTGGATGTGGTCTGCCAACGGGAATACAGCTGCTTCACCCGGCATTATACCCAACCCCGGAAGATCGAACCGATTCTGAATTATCTTCGGCTTCTGACCTATCACGGCAGACCGGATACAGATCCGGAACGGCTTGCGGGAAACGCTTATGAGATCACGCTGTACTACGCAAACGGACAAACCAGCACATACCGCCAGCGGGCAGATCAGTATTTATCAAAGGACGGGCAGCCTTGGGAAAAGATCCGGCCGGAACAGGCAGGGCTTTTGTTCCCGCTTTTGGAAAGCACTGCCAGTGATTAGCGATACAGGCCCAGCAGCGCCAGCACCGCGCTGAACACCACGCCAGCCGCAGACATAGCAAAGAGTTGCCCAAATACCCGGTTGCGCTCCTTAGCGCTGATCTCTCCGGAGGTGGAGTAAGCAGACAGCATCAGCGCGCCGCAGCTGGACAGGGGGCTGAGCGCAGCCATATGGGCACCAACACACAGTGCAACCACCATTTCCAATGTGCCCACACCCTGCAGACTTGCCACAATAGAGGGCACTGTGGGGATCAGGGTAGGCATAACTACACCGGAAGCGGAGGAGAACCAGGACATGACACCGGCCAGGAATGCGATGATCGCAGAGGCGGTCTTCTGGCCCATCAGACCGGACAGCACTCTGGACAGCAGGTCAATGCCGCCCAGCTCTGTGACCAGAGAGATCAGAATGCCTACGCCGGTAATCATAACCAGCGTATTCCAGGGTACCTTCTTCATGGCGGCACCCTCATCGGCAGCGCGCAGTACCGTCAGTACCACCGCCACCGCAAAGGATGCCAGACCCACATTGATCTTAAATACGGTGGACAGCACAGCAACCACCACAATGCCCGCCAGCGTCAGCCACTGCTTTACTGAGAAAGCAGGAATGGGCTCATTGGTGCTGTCCGCCGGCTGCAAATTCTTATGCTTGTGCCACTTGAATACGAAGAAATACAAAATTGCCGCAAACAGCACATTGGTCAGGGCCATCTTGATCATCAGCGGTGTTTCCAGTCCCGTAATACCGTTTTCGGCAGATACGCCGATGGCCACAATACCGGAGGGCGTAATGGGCGACAGGCCGCCGGCAAAGGAACCAAGTGTGCCGAAGGGCAGCAGCTTGATAGGATTGGTGTCTGTCTGCCGTGCCAGTGCCACAATCAGAACCGCCATCAGCGCCGTTACAGAGATCAGGCCCGGGCCGATGGCAGAAAGCACTGCAGAGATTAAAAACAGCAGGATTGGGAACAGTTTTACCTTTCCCTTGCACAGAGCCAATACCTTCTTGGCCAGCAGATCCAGCGTCTTATTGTCCTGGGCAATGCAGAATAAGTACATAACACCCAGAAGCATGATAAACAGAGAGTTATTAAATGCCGAGATCAGCCAGGAGTCGCTGACACCGGCACAGCGGCCCAGCACCAGCGCAGCCGCCATGGCCACCAGTCCGCTGTTGACCTTGAAAATAAAGGCCGCCACGATGGCCAGACACAATACGATCAGTGAGATCAGATCCATTTTCATATTTCCTTTCTGTATACGGATTTATCCGTTTTATTTTACAGCAAAGGAAGAATATTTTAAAATGCATTATTGAATATGGCAAATATATGTTGTAATATATACTTATCTTACATTCGGAGGATACTGCCATGGAACTGCTGCAACTGCGATATTTTGTGACCGTAGCCCAGATGCTGAATATCTCCCGGGCTGCCAGGCATCATATGATCCCTCAGCCCGCCATGTCCCAGACCATTTCCAAGCTGGAAAAAGAACTGGGCACCAGACTTTTTGACCGGTATAAAAACCGCCTGTCCCTTACAGAAGACGGCACAGCCTTCTACCGCTCCATCAGCGCGTCTATCCGGGAGCTGGACAATGCGGTGCAGGAACTGAACCGGGCAGATGCACCTTTAAGCGGCGAACTGAAAATTCTGGTTCTCCAGCACCGGGATACGGTGGTTGACTGCATTATGGCTTTTAAAAAAGAGTATCCGCAGGTATCTTTCCGGATTTCCTACGAACAGGACACCCGTGATTATCAGGACTTTGACCTGTGCATCTCCTGCCAGCAGCCGGATGAGAGCTTCAGTGAATCTGTCTGCCTTATTACGGAACAGCTGAAGCTGCTGGTTCATGCAAATCACAAAGCTGCCGGTACAGAGCAGGTTTCCTTCCGGGATCTGCGGGATGAAGAGTTTGCCATCATTTCCCGCAGCTCCAATTCATGGATCCAGACAGCACTCCATTGCCGGCAGGCTGGCTTTGAGCCCCGGATCTCCATCACCTGTGCGGATCTGCACTGCCTTTTAAAATATGTGGGTGCCGGTATGGCCATCACCGTAGGCCCGGAAATTGCGTGGAAAGGGCTGGATCTGCATAATGTGGTATTTATTCCCACTGAACCGGAGATCTTCCGGTCTACATATGTTTTCTGGAATAAGCAAAAAACGCGCTCCCGTCTGAGCAGCGTCTACCGGGACTTTCTGGTAGATTACTTCCAGTCACTTTCCCTCCCGGAAAAATAAGATGCAAACAATCAAAACAAATTTCAGTTTATCGCACAGTCCAAGCCTCCCCTCTAGGGGAGCCTTTGGCGCGATAAATGCAAATTCGCCATATTTCCCACGCAAAAGCGGTCGGCTCTTACGAGTCGACCGCTAATACTATTTATTAAGCAAGGGGTTCAAAGTCCGCCGCACCGTGCTTGCACAGGGGGCATACAATATCATCAGGCAGATTTTCACCCTCATAGACCCAGCCGCAGATCCGGCAGGCATAGCCCTTCTTGCCTGCTGCTTCAGGCTTGGGCTTCACATTGTTCTGGTAGTAGGTGTAGGTCATGGTCTCCTTGTGATCCATAACCCGGGCCTCGGTTACGGAACAGATGAACATGCCATGGCTGCCCAGCTCCAGATAATTCTCCACCTTCAAGCTCATGAAGGAGTTGATGTACCTGGGCAGGAACCGCAAGCCGTTGTCGGAGCGCAGCTCGTCAATGCCTGCGAACTTGTCCTCCGTCCGTCCGCTGCGGAAACCGAAATTCTGGAACACCGCAAAGGGAGCGGTAATATCCAGACAGTTCACATTCATAATACCGGTCTGCTTAATCACATGGTGGGAGTAGTTCTGCTTGTTGATGGTAACTGCCACCCGGTTGGGGGAATCGGTCAGCTGGGAAACAGTATTGACGATCAGACCATTGTCCTTTGTGCCGTCATTGGAGGTGACCACATACAGGCCGTAGCCAATGTTAAAGAGGGCTGTCATGTCCTTCTTGTTGGCGGTCTGATCCTGCTGGGCCAGATATTCGGTGCACAGCTCCTTTGCCAGATCCTCGATCTGCTGCCTGCTGGTTTCATTCAGTGCGGACAGGATTTTAACAGTGGTATCGGTAAAGGTCAGATTCTTGCTTCCCTCAAACATGGAGCGCATGACCTTGGCAGCCTGGGGTGCCCAGGAGCCGTTCTCAATAAGGCCCACCGTCCGGTTCTGGAAGTTACGCTCAGTCAGATGATGGATAAACTCCTTCATAAAGGGGAATACGTCCGCATTGTAGGTAGTGGTGGCCAGCACCAGCTTGCCGTAGCGGAATGCATCCTCCACAGCCTCTGCCATGTCGCAGCGGGCCAGATCATGGACTTCCACCTTGGGGCATCCCATCTCCTGCAGCTTCTGCACCAGCAGCTCCACAGCTTCCTTGGTATGACCGTACACGGAGGTATAGGCAACCACAACACCCTCTGTCTCCACCCGGTAAGAAGACCAGATGTCATACAGATTGATGTAGTAGCCCAGATTTTCGGTCAGAATAGGGCCGTGCAGAGGGCAGATAATGGAAATATCCAGTCCGGCAGCCTTCTTCAGCAGCGCCTGCACCTGTGCGCCGTACTTGCCCACGATGCCTATGTAGTAGCGCCGAGCCTCACAGGCCCAGTCTTCCTCGACATCCAAAGCGCCAAACTTGCCGAAGCCATCCGCAGAGAACAGAACCTTGTCATAGGAATCGTAAGTAACAATGACTTCGGGCCAATGGACCATGGGTGCGGTCACAAAGGTCAGGGTGTGCTTGCCCAGACACAGGGTATCGCCCTCGCCTACCACGATCCGGCGGTCTGCGAAGTCCTCACCGAAGAACTGCTGCATCATGGTAAAGGCCTTGGCAGAGGAAACAACCGTTGCCTCGGGATAGGTTCTCAAAAAGTTTGCGATATTGGCAGAGTGGTCAGGCTCCATGTGCTGTACCACCAGATAGTCGGGCTTGCGGCCTTCCAGCGTGTTCTGGATGTTATCCAGCCACTCATGGGTAAAATGCTGATCCACAGTATCCATAATGGCGATCTTCTCGTCCATAATGGCATAGGAATTGTAGGCCATGCCGTTGGGTACCACATACTGGCCCTCAAACAGGTCTACCTGATGGTCATTGACGCCAATGTACTTGATATCGTTGGTAATGGTCATAGTCATTCTCCTTGTTATGATGTTTGATTGCATTATACACATCTTTTTTCAAAATGTACAGTAACTTTATGATGGACTTTTCAAGTTTTTTCTGTATACTGATAGAAAAGGAGGTATTCATATGCATATTGAGACAATCAGCGCCGTGTTTCTTCCATTTTTGGGAACAGTTTTAGGCGCTGCCTGTGTTTTCTTTTTGAAAGATAAAATGAACCGTACGGTCCAACGGGCTCTGACCGGCTTTGCCGCCGGTGTCATGGTGGCCGCTTCCGTTTGGAGTCTGATTATTCCCGCCATGGAGCAGTCCGCACATATGGGCAAGCTGGCATTCCTGCCTGCCTTTATCGGTGTCTGGGCCGGTTTCCTGTTCCTGCTGCTGCTGGATCAGCTGATCCCCCACCTGCATCTGAACAGCCCCTGTCCGGAGGGTACGCAGTGCAATCTGGGCAAGTCCACCATGATGGTGCTGGCTGTGGCGCTGCACAACCTGCCGGAGGGCATGGCTGTGGGCGTGGTGGTGGCCGGCTGGCTCACCGGCAATGAGAGCATTACCGCAGCGGCTGCGCTGGCCCTTTCCCTGGGCATCGCATTGCAGAACCTGCCAGAGGGTGCCATTATTTCCATGCCCCTGAAATCCGGCGGCATGAAACGGGGAAAAGCCTTCGGCTACGGTGTCATGTCCGGTATCGTAGAACCCATCGGTGCAATCATCACCATACTGCTTGCCGATCTGGTAGTACCGATCCTGCCGTACCTTCTGACCTTCTCCGCAGGTGCCATGCTGTACGTGGTCGTGGAAGAACTGATTCCGGAAATGTCCGAGGGCAACCACTCCAATGTAGGTACAGTCTTCTTTGCCGCAGGCTTTACGCTGATGATGGTTCTGGATGTTGCCTTAGGTTAATAAGCAAGAAGACCCGATGCAGATGCATCGGGTCTGTTGTTTCACATATCGTAGTTCAGCAAATCATCATAGCTTTCCCGGCGGACGGCAACATAAGGGCCGTCCTTGCCCAGCATGACCACAGGGGGCCGGGGGATCCGGTTATAGTTGGAGGCCATGGAGTAGTTATAGGCACCGGTGGTCAGCACCGCAACCATGTCACCACGGTTCATTTCCGGCAGCAGCACGTCCTCCTGGATCAGATCGCCGCTTTCGCAGCAGCAGCCCGCAACAGTGCATTTAAAATCGCACTTGTCATTCATCCGGTTGGCCGCCAGCACCGTATACCTTGCTTGGTACAAAGTGTAGCGGGGGTTGTCCGTCATGCCGCCGTCAATGGCCACGTAATTCTTAAATCCGGGGATTTTCTTAATGCTGGCTACCGTATACAGGGTAATGCCCGCATCAGCCACAATGCTGCGGCCCGGCTCCATCAGGATCACCGGCTGCTGAATACCCAGCTTTTCACAGGTTTCCCCGATCAGCTTGCCGATATTGCGGATATTCTCCGTATAACTGATCGTACCGTCCTGCACCGTATAGGGAACGCCCATGCCGCCGCCCAGATTCAGGATCTTGGCGCAGTAGCCGTGCTTTTCCTTAATTTGGGCGATGAACTGCAGCATCAGGATCGCCGCGTCGCAGAAGGGTGTAGGCTCAAAGATCTGAGAGCCAATATGGCAGTGGTAGCCCAACAGCTCCACGTTGGCCTTGGAAAGGGAGCGCAGGATCAGTTCTTCCGCCTGTCCGGTCTCGATAGCCGCGCCGAATTTGGAGTCGATACGGCCGGTGTTGATCTTCTCATGGGTATGAGGATCGATACCGGGGGTCAGCCGCAGGATCACCTTCTGGCGGATTCCCCGCTTTCCTGCTTCTGCATCAATGGCATCCAGCTCATCGGCGTTGTCGCAGACAAAGCACCCGATTCCATGGTCCATGGCAAAACAGATATCTCGGTCAGACTTGCTGTTGCCGTGGAAGTAGGCGTTTTCCATAGGAAAACCTGCCTGCACCGCCGTGTACAGCTCACCGGAGGACACCACATCAATGCCCATGTTTTCCTCGGCCATGATCTCATACATCCGCTTAAAGCTCAGCGCCTTGCTGGCGTACAGGGGGTGGGAACCGGCAGGAAGATAATCTTCCATGGCCTTCTTGTACTCCCGGCAGCGGCTGCGGATCTTTTCTTCGTCCATCAGCATCAACGCTGTTCCGTAGTCTTTCGCCAGTTCCACCGTATCGTAACCTGCAAAGGTCAGGTGTCCGGCACCGTTGATGCCAAGATTATCGTATAACATATCTCTTTCCTCTTTTGCTAACATTACAGCATGTGGGCCAGCATTTCCTCCCGACTCACCGGGCTCAGGTCTGCCGGTGCTGCGTCAAAAATGGTCTGGCAGCCGGTGATGCCCCGCTGCTTCATACGCATAGCCGCCCGGGCACATGCCACCAGCACGCTGGAGGTAAACTGGGGATTGGAGTCCAGCGTCAGCTTATACTCGATGGTCTGGCAGCTTTCTGAGTTCCAGCCGGTACGGCCGCTGCGGATCACGCTGCCGCCGTGAGGCAGACCTGCATGATCTCGCTGCATCTGCTCCATGGTAATGAACTCTACAGTAGTATCATAGTCGGCAAAATAGCCGGGCATGGTCTTGATAGTATTTTCGATAGCAGCCTTGTCAGCCCCCTCCTGTGCCACCACGTAGCAGTAGCGGGTGTGCTTTTCCCGGGTGGACAGTTCAGGATTTTCGCCTCTGCGAACCCGCTCCAGCGCATCTTCCACAGGAATGGTATACTGCCGGGCATCCAGTACACCGGGAATCCGCCGCACTGCGTCGGAATGGCCCTGACTGACGCCCTTGCCCCAGAAGGTATAGTTATTGCCCTCCGGCAAAATGGCAGAGGCGTACAGCCGGTTCACGGAGAACAGGCCCGGGTCCCAGCCCACGGAAATAAAGGCAATATGGCCGGTCTCCGCCGCTGCTGCATTGACTGCCGCAAAATGGGCGGGAATGTTGGAATGGTTGTCAAAGCTGTCGATCACGTTAAAGCCCCGGGCAAATACCGGGGTCATCCGGGGCAAATCAGTAGCACTGCCGCCGCAAAGGATCATCACATCGATCCGGTCCTTCCACTGGGCTGTCTGCTCCACGGGCAGCACAGGCACATCCGGTGTCAGAATTTTTACAGACTTAGGGTCCCGGCGGGTAAATACCGCCACCAGCTTCATATCCGGATTCTGGCGAATAGCGCACTCCACGCCCTTGGCCAGATTGCCGTAACCCACGATTCCGATATTGATCACGGTACACACTCCCCTCAGCTTACCATATCGTCCATGTTGTACATGCCCGGTGCCTTCCCTACCAGAAATGCGGCTGCTGCCAAAGCGCCTTCGGCAAACAGAGAGCGGTCCTGGGCCTCGTGCTTCAGGGTAATGATCTGGGTACCGGTATTGACGATCACCTCATGGATACCCACAGTATTGCCCATACGCAGGGAATGGATACCGATTTCCTCTTTTGCCCGCTTGCCGTTTTCGTGACGGCCTACCACAAACCGGGACTGGGGCCGTGCATCCTGCACAGCTCTAGCCAGCATCAGCGCCGTACCGCTGGGCACATCCAGCTTCTGGTTGTGGTGGCTTTCCACGATCTCCACATCCGCATCCGGGAACATTCTGGCAGTCTCCCGGGCCAGATGGGTCAGCAGTGCAATGCCCAAGGACATATTGCCGGAATAGAACACAGGCACTTCCTCAGCAGCCTTGCGAATAATCGCCAGTTCCTCTTCCGTATGACCGGTGGTAGCGATCACAACAGGCAGTTTTCTGGCTGCTGCGTAGGCAGCCAGATCCGCGGTTCCCGCATGATTGGAAAAATCGATGATACAGTCAGCGTTTCCTTCAAAGGCAGTCAGAGCATCCAGCATGCCTTCTTCATTTACATAGGGATCTACCATAGCGGCCAGTTCCGCGTTCCGGCAGCCCTTTTCTGCCATGGCACGCAGGGCCTTGCCCATGCGTCCGCCGGCACCGTTAATAATGATCTTCATTATACATTCACTCCCACATCCCGCATGCACTGCAGCAGCACAGCCTCATGATCCTTCTCCATGGGAGTCAGGGGCAGACGCAGATAGTTCTCACCGAAGCCCATAGCAGCCGCGGCAGCCTTGGCGGGAATGGGATTGACTTCACAGAACAGGGCGTTAATCAGAGGCAGATACTTCTTCTGCATTTCCATAGCACCGACCACATCGCCTGCAAAGAACTTGTTGCACAGCTCCACGGTTTCCTTGGGAACCACGTTAGACAGCACGGAGATCACGCCCATACCGCCGCAGGCCATGATAGGCACGATCTGATCGTCATTACCGGAGTAAATGTCCAGCTTGTCCCCTACCAGCATAGCAGTCTCCACAACTTTGGAGATATTGCCGTTGGCTTCCTTGATGGCAGCGATCATGGGGTGGTCTGCCAGCTTGGCATAAGTAGCAGGCTCAATATTTACGCCGGTACGGGACGGCACATTGTAGATGATCAGAGGCTTGGTGGATGCATCGGCGATAGCGGTGTACATAGCAACCAGACCCTTTTGGGTAGCCTTGTTGTAATAAGGCGTTACCACCAGCATGGCATCGTAACCGATCTCACAGGCGTACTTGGTCAGTTCAATGGCGTAGGCGGTATCGTTGGAGCCGGTACCGGCGATCATGGGTACACGGCCTGCAGCAGTATCCAGCGCGAACTGCAGCACCTGACGGTGCTCTGCGTCGGACAGGGTGGAGCCTTCGCCGGTGGTACCGCAGATAACCAGAGCGTTGATGCCCTCCTGAATCTGCCATTCGATCAGCCGCTTAAATGCAGGATAGTCTACACCGTTTTCATTCAGAGGGGTAACCAGAGCGGTTGCAACGCCCTTAAAAATATGCTTCTTTTCCATAACAAAAACTCCTTTACAGTTTTATTTTTCTTAATTTTGCAAATAAAAAGAGCCGATGCAAGCATCGGCCATCACAATCCACGCAAAATATATCTATCTTTAGGATATAGCTATTGCGTTAGATCATGATAGCACTCCGCAAATGCGACAGTCAGACAACTCTTATTTTGTCTGCCCAGCAAAGCCTTCCGCCTCGGCTCCCTTCGGCGACGACCCCTTTCCCTTTCGTCACAGCCTTGCGAAGGCCTCCCGGCGACGGTACTGATGATGCGACGCACCTCTATCATGGTTGCAGTTTAACATATGTTACAGAAAGTGTCAATACATTTTGTGCAGATTTCTTTGAAAAAGTCCGCATAAGGCGCCCGGGAAGATCTTCCCGGGCACTTATATCAGCATTATGCCATTGTGGCAGCCATGACGGCCTTAATGGTGTGCATCCGGTTTTCCGCCTCATCGAAAACAATGGAACGGTCACTTTCAAAGACCTCGTCGGTGACTTCCATGCAGTCGATGCCGAACTTGTCGTAGATCTGCTTACCGATGGTGGTGTTCAGATCGTGGAAGGCGGGCAGACAGTGCATAAAGCGGCACTGCTCTCCTGCTGCGTCCATCAGCTCCATGGTCACCCGATAGGGGGTCAGCTCTTCAATCCGTTCCTGCCAGACGCTGTCCGGCTCGCCCATGGATACCCACACGTCGGTGTAGATCACGTGAGCCCCCTGTACGGCAGTCTTGGGATCGGTAATGAACTCCAGCACCGCGCCGGTCTGGGCCGCAATCTCCTGACACTGCTCTATCAGCGCCTGATCGGGGAAATACTTCTCAGGTGCGCAGGCCACAAAATGCATGCCCATCTTGGCGCAGCCCACCATAAGAGAATTGCCCATATTGTACCGGGCATCGCCCATATACACCAGCTTCTTGCCCTGTAGGTCGCCGAAATGCTCCTGAATGGTCAAAAAGTCTGCCAGAATCTGAGTAGGATGGAACTCGTTTGTCAGGCCGTTCCATACGGGAACACCGGCATATTTGGCCAGATCTTCCACGATCTGCTGGCCGTAGCCCCGGTACTCAATGCCGTCAAACATGCGGCCCAGTACTCTTGCGGTATCCGCAATGGACTCTTTCTTGCCCATCTGAGAGCCGCTGGGTCCCAGATAGGTAACAGCCATGCCCAGATCCGCACCGGCCACCTCGAAAGAGCAGCGGGTACGGGTGCTGTCCTTCTCAAACAGCAGAACGATGTTCTTTCCCTGGCACAGCTTCTGGGGAATACCGGCCTTCTTCTGGGTCTTCAGTTCCGCAGCCAGCTTCAGCAAATACGCAATTTCCTCGGAAGTAAAATCCAGCAGCTTTAAAAAGTTTCTGTTTTTCAGATTCATAATTATTCCTCACACACGCTCTTGATGACTTCCACAGCCTGCTTCAGCACATCCATGGGGATATTCAGGGCCGGCAGCAGCCGCACCTTATCCTTGGCGGTCAGGCACAGCACACCCTTTTCCATGCAGGCGGCTACCACTTCCTTTGCGCTCTTGACCGTCTTGATGCCCAGCATCAGACCCATACCGGCCACGCTCTCCACACCCTTGGCACCTTTCAGCGCCGCAAATACATAGTCGCTCTTTTCCTGCACGCAGGCAAGAAATGCTTCATCCATCCGGCTGATCACACTCAGCGCACCGGCGCAGCTGACCGGGTTGCCGCCGTAGGTGGAGCCGTGGTCGCCGGCACCCAGCACGAACTGCATCTTCTCATTCATCAGCGTAGCACCAATGGGCAGGCCGCCGCCCAGACCCTTGGCCGTGGACACGATATCCGGCTGAACACCGAAATGCATGTAGCTGTACAGCTTACCGGTACGGCCGTTGCCGGTCTGTACTTCATCGATGATAAGAGGAATGTCATTTTCCTTAGCCAATTCTGCGGCACATGCCACGAACTGGGCTGTCAGCGGATTCACGCCGCCCTCGCCCTGTACACATTCCAGCATGATGCCGGCGGGGTTGACCTCCTGCACAGCCTGCCGCAGTGCCGCCTCATCGTTGGCACATACATGGACAAAGCCCGGGGTCAAGGGCTGGAAGTCCTTGTGGAAATGATCCTGCCCCGTGGCTGCCAGCGTGGTCAGGGTTCTGCCATGGAAGCTGTTGACCAGAGTAATAATGGTAAAGCAATCCGCACCCTTTTTCTGGGCAGAATACTTTCTGGCCACCTTGATGGCACATTCATTGGCCTCTGCGCCAGAATTGGAGAAGAACACCTTCTTCATGCCAGTCTTTTCGCACAAAAGCTTTGCAAGCTGGGCGCAAGGCTCGGTATAATAGAGGTTGGAGGTGTGCTGCAGCTTTCCGGCCTGTGCCGTTACCGCTGCCAGCCATGCTTCATCGGCAATGCCAAAGCTGGTCACGCCGATACCGGAGCCCATATCGATATACTGCTTTCCGTCTGCAGCAGTCATAATGCTGCCCTTACCGGAAACCAGCTCCAGCGGAAAACGGCCATAAGTTCCCGCCACATATTCCTGATCCAAAGAAATGATACTTTCCATACTATCAGCCTTTCGTTACCATGGTACCGGCGCCTTCGTCGGTCAGCAGCTCCATGAGAATGGAGTGGGGAATCCGTCCGTCCATAATGATCACATTGTTCACGCCGTGGTTCAGCGCTTCGATGCAGCAATCCACCTTAGGAATCATGCCGCCGGAAACAATGCCCTTTGCGTACAGCTCCTTGGCTTCCTCAATGGTGACCCGGGGAATCAAGGTAGAAGGATCGTCCTTGTCCATCAAAATGCCCGCAATATCGGTCATCATGATCAGACGCTCAGCACCCAAGGCACCAGCAATGTAGGCGGCAGCCGTGTCGCCGTTAATGTTATATGTATTGCCGTGGCGGTCGCTTGCCACGGTGGAAATCACCGGAATGTAATTCTTTTCCAGCAGGTCGGTAATGGGCTGGGTGCGGATCTTGGTGATCTGGCCCACGTAACCCAGAGCCTCATTTTTCATTTTGGCTTCAATGATGCCGCCGTCAATACCGGAAAGGCCTACCGCATGGCCGCCCTTCATCTGGATCAGATTTACCAGATCCTTGTTGACCTTACCTGCCAGCACCATCTGGACGATATCCACCGTTTCCTTATCGGTGACCCGGAGGCCGTCCACGAATACTGCCTGCTTGCCCAGCTTTTCCATGGTCCGGCTGATCTCCGGGCCGCCGCCGTGAACCAGAACCACCTTTACGCCGATCAGCCACAGCAGAGCAATATCCTCCATGACCTGCTGCTTCAGCTGTTCGTTAACCATGGCGTTGCCGCCGTATTTGACCACTACGATCTTGCCGCTGTACTGCTTAATGTAGGGCAGCGCCGCGGTCAAAACCTCTGCCCGCTGGGCATTGGAAAAGTTCATCTCCATAAATATATCCTCTCAGCTTATGTACGGTAATCGCCGTTGATCTTTACATAATCATAGGTCAGGTCGCAGCCCCATGCGGATGCGCCAACGGTGCCGCTGCCCAGACTGACCAGAATCTCGATTTCATTTTCCAGCAGAATTTCCTTTGCCTTCTCCTCGGAGAAAGGCACGGAAGCGCCGTCACGGCAGACTTCAATCTGCCCCTTGGCAGACTTGAAGGACACGCCGATCTTGTTTACATCCACCTGTGCGCCGCTGTAACCGATGGCGCACAGCACACGGCCCCAGTTGGCGTCCGCACCGAACATGGCAGCCTTCAGCAGGCTGGAACAGATCACGCTCTTGGCGCACTTTCTGGCAGTATCCAGATCGTCCGCGCCGGTGACGATGCACTCCAGCAGCTTGGTAGCACCCTCGCCGTCACCGGCGATCATACGGCAAAGCTGGACGGTAATGGTATTCAGTGCCTGCATAAAGGCGGTGAAATCCGCGCCCTCGCAGGTAATTTCCGCATTGCCTGCCATGCCGTTGGCCAGCACCGTGACCATATCGTTGGTGGAGGTGTCGCCGTCAATGCTCAGCATATTAAAGGTGCTGGCAATGTCGGAGGACAGGGCTTTCTTCAGCATCTCGGCAGAAATGGCTGCGTCGGTGGTGATGAACACCAGCATGGTGGCCATGTTAGGATGGATCATGCCGCTGCCCTTGGCGATACCGCCCATACGGCAGGTCTTGCCGCCCAATGTAAACTCCACGGCGACCTCTTTCTTGGCAGTGTCGGTGGTCATAATAGCCTGTGCTGCTGCCTCACCGCCCTGAGTGGACAGGCCTGCTGCCAGCGCATCCATGCCCTCAGCAATGGGGGTGATGTTCAAAGGCTGACCGATGACGCCGGTGGAAGCTACCACCACATCCTTGGCGCAAATTCCCAGCTTGGCAGCTACCAGATCGCACATGCCCTCAGCGATCTCGATGCCGTTGGCATTGCAGGTGTTGGCGTTGCCGCTGTTGCAGATCACAGCCTGTGCCTTGCCGTCGGCAATGTTATTTTTGGTGACCGTCAGGGGTGCGCCCTTGACCAGATTGGTGGTATATACAGCAGCAGCCGCAGCGGGCACTTCACTGACGATCAACGCCAGATCCTTTTTGCTGTGGTTCTTGCGAATGCCGCAATGGACACCGTTGGCACGGAAGCCCTGTGCGGCGCAAACGCCGCCGGAAATCAGTTTCATAATTCTCTCCTTTATACATTCAAGCCGGTGGTTTCATCCACACCCAGCAGGATATTCATATTTTGGATTGCCGCGCCGGAAGCGCCCTTGCCCAGATTGTCGAATCGGGCGCACAGCAGGATCCGCTCTTCGTTGCCGAACACGCCTACGCACATATCGTCCCGGCCTGAATAGGCCGCCGCAGACAGCAGGCCGTCGGGATCCGCGCTGTCGCTGACCTTTACCAAGCCGTTTTGATAATAGGCCTTGTACAGCTGACGGATATCCTCAGCAGTGCCCTGCAGATTGCTTGCAAA
The DNA here is from genome assembly GCA_045589835.1 of Faecousia sp. Lineage (GTDB taxonomy): Bacteria > Bacillota > Clostridia > Oscillospirales > Oscillospiraceae > Faecousia. The sequence goes on along the minus strand of JAZNPV010000148.1, from coordinate 4,558 downwards.
CAAAGGCACGCTCACTTCCATGCCGCTGTAAAAATCTCCCACGATGGGGCAGAAAACGGGGGTGTTTGCCAAGCCGCACACATTCACCATTTCTTTCAGGTGCTTATGCTGCTGGGTCAGCGCGTACTGCCGGGGGCCTTTCAACAGAGGATTGCGATCCGCATCCTCGTATTCCGCAATCATCTTTTTGCCGCCGCCGGAATAACCGGTCAGGGAAAAGCTGGTCAGCAGCAATTCCTTGGGGATGATCCCATTCTCTACCAGCGGTGCCACCAGCGCCACAAAGCCGCTGGCATGGCAGCCGGGATTGGCGATCCGGTTGGAGTTCAGAATCTTCTCTTTCTGGCCTGCCAGTTCCGGGAAGCCGTAAGCCCATGCCGGGTCAACCCGGTGGGCGGTAGAGGTGTCGATAATTTTCACGCTGTCATTTTCCACCAGGGAAACAGCCTCTCTTGCCGCATCGTCGGGCAGGCACAGGAACACGATATCGGCGCTGTTGATCGCGTCCTTTCTGGCGGAAATGTCCTTGCGGACAGCTTCCGGCAACTTCATAATGGTAAGATCCTGCCGCTGGGCCAGCCGGTCAGCGATCCGCAGGCCGGTAGTACCGGCGCTGCCGTCAATAAATACTTTCGTCATCAGAGCATCTTCCTCACATATGCGATCTGTTCTTCCACGGATGCCACGGAGGTACCGCCGCGGCTGATCCGCTTTTCCACGCAAACCTTCAGGTCGATGGCCTGATACAGATCTTCTTCAAACAGGGAGCTGAAAGAACGGTAAGTTTCCATGTCCAGTTCTTCCAGCACGGTATTCTTTTGGATGCACAGAGCCACCAGCTGGCCGGAGATCTTGTAGGCGCTGCGGAAAGGCAGCCCCTTCTTCACCAGATAGTCGGCAAGGTCTGTTGCGTTGATAAAGCCCTTCTGGGCGGCGCGCATCATATTCTCTTCGTTTGCGGTCATGGTCTGCACCATGCCAGCAAACACCTGCAGACACATCGTCACCGTATCGCAGGCATCGAATACACTTTCCTTATCCTCCTGCATATCCTTGTTGTATGCCAGAGGCAGACCCTTCAGGGTGGTCAGCAAGCCCATGAGATCGCCGTAAACTCTGCCGGTCTTGCCCCGGACCAATTCGGCCATATCCGGATTCTTTTTCTGGGGCATGATGGACGAGCCGGTGGTATAGGCATCGGAAAGCTCGATGAACTTAAATTCCCAGCTTGACCACAGGATGATCTCCTCAGAAAAACGGGAAAGATGCATCATCAAAATGGCGAACGCACTCATCAGTTCCGCGCAGAAGTCCCGGTCGGACACGCCGTCCAGGGAGTTCAGGCAAATGCCGTCAAAGCCCAGATTTTTAGCTTCAAACTCCCGATCTGTATCGTATGTAGTGCCTGCCAGTGCGCAGCAGCCAATGGGTGACTGGTTCATCCGCTTTCTGCAATCGGAAAGCCGGTCCATATCCCGCAGCAGCATCATGGCATAAGCCATCAAGTGGTGGCCGAAGGTAATGGGCTGGGCCCGCTGCAGATGGGTATAGCCGGGCATGATGGTGGCCTTATAAGCTTCCGCCTTTTCCGTAACCGCTTCGATCAGTGTCTTGACAAGGCCGGAAATGGTGTCAATCTGGTCTCGCAGATACATACGGATATCCAGCGCCACCTGATCGTTACGGCTTCTGGCAGTGTGCAGCTTCTTGCCCACATCGCCCAAGCGCTCTGTCAAAACCTGCTCCACAAACATGTGGATATCCTCGCAGGTCATATCGATCTCCAAAGCACCGGTATCAAGATCCTGCAGAATCCCTTCCAGTCCTTCGATCAGCGCATCCGCATCGGCTTGGGTAATAATATTCTTAGCCGCCAGCATAGCCGCGTGGGTCATGCTGCCGGTAATATCCTGCCGGTACATACGGCTGTCAAAATGGATGGAGGAATTAAAGTCATCCGCGATTTTTTCGGTCGTGCCGTCGGTTCTGCCGGCCCACATCTTCGCCATAATTTTCTCCTTAGATACGCCTGTAGGGCGGCTGTTCGCCGCCCATACAGAAAAGATTTATTACTTGCCGTCCACCATTGCCTGGATCTGAGTAGGCAGGCCAAACAGGTTAATAAAGCCGGTGGCATCGGCCTGATTGTAGTCGCTTTCGCCGAAGGTTGCGATCTCTTCGGAATACAGGGTGAAGGGACTCCAGACACCGGCATTGATCATGTTACCCTTGTACAGCTTCAGCCGTACCTTACCGGTGACCCGCTCCTGGGTCTTGTCCACGAAGGCTGCCAGAGCCTGCCGCAGGGGGGTGAACCACTGGCCGTTGTAGACCAGCTCAGCGTAAGTAATGGCCAGCTTCTGCTTTTCATGGAGGGTCAGCTTGTCCAGACAGATGCTCTCCAGCACGCTGTGAGCCTTGTACAGGATGGTACCGCCGGGAGTCTCATACACGCCGCGGCACTTCATGCCAACCAGACGGTTCTCCACGATATCCAGAATGCCGATACCGTTGGCACCGCCCAGCTGGTTCAGCTTCAGAATGATGTTCTTGGCGGACATCTTCTCGCCGTCCAGCGCCACGGGAATGCCCTGCTCAAACTCCAGCGTTACGTAGGTGGGTGCATCCGGTGCCTGCAGGGGGGAGATGCCCATTTCCAGGAAGCCAGGCTTCTCGTACTGGGGTTCGTTGCCGGTGTCTTCCAGATCCAGACCCTCATGGCTCAGATGCCACAGGTTCTTGTCCTTGGAGTAGTTGGTCTCCCGGTTGATCTTCAGGGGAACATTGTGGGCCTCGGCGTAGTCGATCTCCTCTTCACGGGACTTGATCTCCCACTCACGCCAGGGAGCAATGATGGGCATATTGGGAGCAAAGTGCTTGATAGCCAGTTCGAAACGAACCTGATCGTTGCCCTTGCCGGTGCAGCCGTGGGCGATAGCATCGGCATTTTCCTTCAGGGCGATCTCCACCAGACCCTGTGCGATACAGGGACGGGCGTGGCTGGTGCCCAGCAGGTACTCTTCGTAGATGGCGCCGGCCTTGACGCAGGGAATGATGAAATCATCCACATACTTATCGGTCAGATCCAGCACATACAGCTTGGAAGCGCCGGTCTTGATGGCCTTTTCTTCCAGACCGTCCAGCTCGTCAGCCTGACCCACATTACCGGCCACGGCAATGACCTCGCAGTTATTGTAGTTTTCCTTCAGCCAGGGGATGATAATGGAGGTATCCAATCCGCCGGAGTAGGCCAGAACAACTTTCTTAATGTTTTCCTTTTTCATAAGTATGCATCTCCTCGGAATTATTGGTGTTGAGTATGCAACAGATTATACACCTGCCCCCCTTGTTTGTCAATCCATAATGCATGAATATTCACTATTTGGTGAATTATACTACGTTTATTCACTCTTTATGCTGTCTTTCATGTAATTGTACCAAACGCTGGTGATTTGCGGGCATATTTTCCTCCGTTTCCGGCCCTCATCACAGGGTGTGCAGACCATTTTGTGCGAGTTTGACAAAGACGCTCCTTTTCTTTCTCTCCTTTATATATATATTATTTTTGAGTTTTCCTTGAATTTTGATGGATTTTTATTTATAATATCTATCGAGATTATTATATCGATAAAAAATATCAAATATTTCCATCACACCAACGACGAAAGGACTGAATGCTATGAAATACAGCTATTATCCGGGCTGCACGCTGCGCAATAAAGCCAAGGATCTGGATCGGTACGCAAGAGAGTGCGCACAGGTCCTGGGCTTCCAGCTGGAAGAACTGGAAACCTGGCAGTGCTGCGGCGGTGTGTATCCTCTGGGCAGCGATGAAATCGCCAGCAAACTGCCTTCTGTCCGGGCTTTGAACGCAGCCAAGGAAAAGGGTCAGCCTCTGGCAGCAGTCTGCTCTGCCTGCTATCATGTTCTGAAGCGGGTCAATGATGACATGAAGAACGTCATCGATACCCAGACCCGGGCCAACAATTATATGGAACTGCCCGAGCCTTACAAGGGCGAAACACAGGTACTTCACTATCTGGAGATCCTGCGGGATCATGTAGGCTTTGACAAACTGAAGGAAAAGGTTGTCAATCCTCTGACTGGTCGGAAGGTAGGCGCTTACTACGGGTGCCTCCTGCTGCGTCCCAGTGCTGTGCTGGCCTTTGACGACCCGGAGAATCCCTCTATTCTGGAAGATTTTATCCGGGCATTGGGTGCCGAGCCTGTGATCTATCCCTACCGCAACGAATGCTGCGGCGGATATATTTCGCTCAAGGAAAAGGAAATGACCGGACGGATGGTGGATACCATTCAGGAAAGCGCAACCGGTTTCGGTGCGGAGATGCTCTCTCGTGTAAGTCCTGTTCCGACGCGTCGCTTTAAGCCGCTTTCGATGTGGAAGGCTAAGGTGCCTGTTGTGGACGGCAAGGCGAAGGTTGAATTCAAGCTTCCCGAATTCGTTGGCGAAGTGCGGGTTACGGCTGTTGCGTACAGCGAAAAAGCAACCGGCTCGAAATCGGAACAGTTTAAGGTTTCGCCCAAACTTGTCATGATG
>JAZNPV010000147.1:0-3060 GCA_045589835.1 Faecousia sp. | reverse complement strand
ATGTACGTGATCATCAATGACCACTGGGACGGCGGCTGGTACGGCATGTTCGGCTCCGAGACCGAAGCCACCCGGAACCTGGCCATGGAAGCCTACATCGGCATGTGGACCCAGATCGCAGAGCGCTTTGAGAAGTATGACTATCATCTGATTTTTGAAGGTGCCAACGAAGAGATCGGCGCCCGTTTCGATGAAAATTCCTCCCTGTACTGTGACGATTCCGTCACCACCTATCTTTCCGACGATGAGCGCTATGCGCTGGCCAACAAGGTCAACCAGACCTTCGTGGACACGGTCCGTGCAACCGGCGGCAACAATACCTACCGTTTCCTGCTGGTTCCCGGTTACGGCACCAACATTGCCCAGACCTGTGATGACCGCTTTGTGATGCCCACCGACTCCGTGGAGAATCGTCTGATGGTATCCGTTCACTACTACGATCCCTGGGCCTACTGCGGCGATGGCCAGTCCTCGGTCAAGTGGGGCATCAAGTCCGACATCCAGTACATGATGGACACCCTGGCCAAGATGCAGAAGTTCACCGAGAAGGGCTACGGCGTGGTCATCGGCGAGTACGGCGTTCTGTATGCCACCTCTGTGCAGGATAACACCGATCTGTATCACCAGTGCTTCCTGTCCCTGTGCGATCTGTATAACTACACCTCCTGCCTGTGGGACTGCAGCGCGTTCTTCAACCGCAGCCAGCTGACCATGGTGCCGGAGCTGGCCAGCTACTATGCCAAGCATAATTTTGAATCCCACATCAACATGAGCATCGAGGAAGAGGGCATCATGGGCAATCGCCGCCTGAACGAGGCTATGAAGAATGCTCCCGAAACCTTCCGCGAAGATGCTGTGGAGATCACCGGCGACACCATGCTGGCGTGGATCATGTGGACCGGCGGCGACTGGACCACGACGTACAGCGCCGGCGACGATTACAATCCCGATTCCATGACGGGCGGTGTCAAGGATACCGTTGCGGTTATCGAAGGCGAAGGCACATACACCGTTGCGCTGGACTTCTCCGAAACCGCTACCGGCTACAGCCCCAATGTGCAGTTTGCCGCGCTGGGCATTACCAATGGTGACGCGCTGCATCCCGGCTGTATCGTCAATATCACGGAAGTAAAGATCAACGGCCAGGTGGTAGAATTGACCGGCAATCCCTACACCACCGCTGATAACAAGGTCACCACCCGTGTGAACCTGTATAACGAGTGGATCACCGTGAAGATCGGGGATATTGAAAACGCCCGCTGCGTGGATGGCAATCTGAATGCCTGCACCCCCACGCCTTTGGATCGGAATCTGGACTGCATGGCACAGATCACCTCCATTGAGGTCACCTTTGAATTTATCCTTCCGTAAAAACAGCAAATCGGCCACCCAACCGGGCAATGTCACTAAGTTAAGAAAGGCTGGGCCTTGCAGAAATGCGGGGCCCAGTTTTTATGTAATTATTTTCAAGATAATACTTGACAAATGGGGGAAAATGTGCGGCCTTTTTGCTAACTGCGGTTAGCAAAAAGGCCTTTGTAATTAGAGGTGAACCCACCGAAAATTACAAGGAGGCTTATCAATGTCAAGTCAAATTCAAGCAGTAAAAGAAAAGTTGAACTCTGCAATTACTCAATTATGTGAAACATCGTGGATGTTCGCGAAAGATCCTGCCCGTAACTTTACCAGGGAACGAAAACTTCCTCTTCGTGAGGTTATATCGGTTTTGCTCTGTATGGAAGGAGGCAGCCTTACCGGCGAACTGCTACGTTATTTTGGATGCAGTCAGCATACTGCTTCCAGCTCAGCATTCATACAACAGCGCCAGAAAATCAACGAATTCGCCTTTCCTTCGCTTTTTGACCTGTTTGTACGGAATACAGACAAGAATGGCCTGTATAAAGGATATCGTTTGCTTGCGGCAGATGGCTCGGATATTCAGATTCCAACAAATCCTAAACATGCGGATAGCTACTTCCCAGGCACCAATGGGCAAGCGCCGTACAGCCTTCTTCATTTGGATGCGGTTTACGATCTGCTGCAACATACCTATATGGATGCAACAGTATGTGGTAGACGAGATTGGAACGAAAAAGAAGTCCTGTGCAATATGATTGACCGTTCGAGTATTGCAAAGGCATTAATTATTGCTGATAGAGGCTACGAAAGCTATAATCTTATGGCTCACATCCAAGAGAAAGGCTGGAAATGTCTGATTAGAATTAAGGATATTCATTCTTCAGGCATCGCAGCAGGATTGGATTTGCCGGATCGTGACGAATTTGACATTTGGTTTTATTTTCATTTCACAAAACGGCAGACAGCAGAAGCAAAACAACTGCTAAAAAACAAAGAAAAATACAAATGGATACCAGCATCCCACCCTTTTGACTTCCTGCCGCTCACCAGTAAAAAGCATGACCCGCTTTCGTTTTACTATCTTCCTTTCCGCGTTGTTAGATTCAAAATTTCTAATTCTTCTTATGAAACCGTGATTACCAATCTGGAGGAAACCGAATTCCCGCCCGACGAGTTGAAACGGCTGTATAGTATGCGTTGGGGAATCGAAACATCTTTCAGGGAATTAAAATACACCGTAGGATTACTCCATTTTCATGCAAAAAAGGTGGAGAACATTACTCAGGAGATCTTTGCCAGACTTATCATGTACAACTTTGCTGAACTGATTACCTCGCACGTAGTCATTCAAAAGTTCAACAGAAAATATCCTTGCAAAGCAAATTTCTCTGTTGCTGTACAGGTTTGCAGACAATTTCTTCTTGGTAATATTTCTCCACCAGATGTTGAAGCTACCATTTGCAGGAATGTTTCTGTCATTCGCACCGGTCGAAGCAATCCTCGCAATATAGTTGTAAAACACGCCATTAGCTTCCTCTATAGAGTAGCATAATTTCTTGTTTTTGAATAGTCTTTTTAAGCGGATTTATTAATCCGCTTACTTGTCACGCCTATTTTACAGAAAAAGTGCATCCCCTGCGGGATGCACTCGTTCGTTATGGGACTGCATTTGGCAGCAATATCGCTAACTTAGTGACATTG
>JAZNPV010000146.1:0-2754 GCA_045589835.1 Faecousia sp. | reverse complement strand
ATCCGCAGGATCGTTGCCCTTCTGAATCACATTTAAGTAAATCCGACGGAACTTTTTCGGACTGATGGGCAGCAGCTTCTGCTCATCGCGAACCAGAGTAATTGCCTTGTCTGCCACTTCCTGTGCCCACGCTCTGTGCTTCTCACAGCCTACTACGGAAAGCGTATCTGCTCCGGGAATCAGCTTGCCTTCTGCCTGCTTCTCGGGAAGATGCAGGCTTGCCTTGGTGGCAAGGATTCTGGTAACAGCCTCGTTCAGCCGCGCTTCCGTGACCTTGCCTGTTTTCAATCCTTCCAGCAGGAAGCCGTAGTCCTCATCCAGGCTCTTGTTGAACAGGATCACATCTGCACCTGCGGCAATAACTGCAGGAATGGCTTCCGATCTCGGCATTGCGCTGGTGAAGCCAACCATGGGTGTGGCATCTGTGGAGATCAAACCATTAAAGCCCAGGGTTTCGCGGAGAAGTCCAGTCAACAAGGGCTTGCTCAGGGATGCAGGCAGCAACTGTTCTTTTTTGGATGCGTTGGGATTGAGTTTTTTCACCCAGGCAGGCTGGGCAATATGGCCTACCATGACAGTCTTAGCACCCTTATCGATGAGTGTCTTATAGACTTTTCCGTAGTTGTCCATCCATTCCTCACAACCCAGGCTGTTGATGCTGGTCAGGATATGCTGGTCACGCTCGTCCACACCGTCGCCGGGGAAATGCTTGATGGCAACCGCCACATCATTTTCGTCCGCGCCGTCCATATAGCGGCTGGCAAAAGCGATAACCTTGTCTACATCGGAACCAAAAGTTCTGGTATTGGTAATAGGATTGTGGAAATCCTTATCGATATCCACAATGGGAGCAAAGGACCAGTACAGACCCAGAGCCGCGCCCTCTGCGCAGGAGACATAGCCCATCCGGTAGCCGTTCTCAGGATTATCAGTTGCCGCAACCGCCATGGGTGCACCGAAGCCGGTACCCTCCAATGCAAGTCCATCGCCGCCTGCTCCCGTATTGGCAGCCAGCAGCAGAGGGATCTTCGCCATGTCCTGAATGGTACGGTGGGTATTCTGAATGTAAGCCGCAGGGCCCATCCGGTACATCATACCGCCGACGCCAATATCACAGACCATGTGCCGCAGGGCACCGGGATCATCCGTAAAACCCATGGGGCAGAATACCTGTCCGGCTTTTTCCTCCAGTGTCATAGAAGCCAGCGTATCCTCTACCCATTTGATCTGCGCATCAGTAAGATAAAAAGGATTTCCTTTCAAATTGATCATGGATTATCCCTCCATTTTGGAATCAGCCTCTTTCTGCTGCGAAAGAGGCTGGTGTTTGTTATATCACTCGAACCGATCGAGAGTCGTGTCAAAGTTATTTCCGAATCGGTCTGAAGAAAGACTTGATCCGGTGTTCGTTGCTCAGGTAAATCAGGAACACCACCAGCAGCACCGCATTGATGATGGACTGGGTGGATGCCTTGATGGCATTGCTGAATACCGCAAAGGTGGAATTGAGCATAGACATACAAATGGCTGCCAGCAGATAGCCCAGCTTATCATTGGAGAACCGGCTGATATAGCCGCCAATGAACATGGGCAGGAACGCAGTAAACATGATGCCGATGGAACCAAAATTCAGTGCGCTGGTATCGATGCTGGTGGTACGCACTGCATACAGGAAGACGACAAGAGCCATCGGCGCACCACAGATGGTATAGCAGCCGATGGCATTGGGAATCTCTTTGATGCCCGTGTCCACAGCCACCTTCTGGCCTTCTTTCAGGGCACGGTAGTTGTAGCCGAAACGGGTGTGGTCAAATATGAAGATCATAAAGATAAGGGCAGCAACGATAATCAGAGCAGAATATACCCAGGTATTTCTGCAGGCCGTCATGGAAGCGTTCTGTACTTCATCCATGATGTAGCGGCCTTGGGTGATGGTAAAGGTGATGCCCTCGTAAATCAGAGTCACACCCAAAGAGGTAATAATAGGGGGAATGCCGAGAGACACATAGATGATGCCGGAAATCAGACCCAGCAGAATACCTGCAGCGACAGTGCAAACCAACATCACCGCTGCGCTGCCATCGCCGCCGGCTAAAACAGCATGGGAGATTTTCGCACCAATGACAGAAGAAAGGGTCATAATGGAGCCAAGGGAAAAGTCAAAACGACCGCTGTTCAGATTGATAGACAGCGCCATAGTGGTAATCATCACAATGCCGACATAGGACACAAAGTTATTGAATCCCAGTGCAGAATCGATCATCTTTCGGCCGCCCAGCGCACAGATGATCAACAGAATTGCAGCCACAATCACAGGAATGGCAAGCGTACCGACGATTCTTTTGCCCATATTCTTTTTCAGTTGATTGCCCATAAACTTGCCTCCAAAATTGTTTTGGGTATCCGGGGGCCATTTGACCCCCGGATGGAATATATTAAGAATTAAGCGCGGTCTTCCTCAACGAAAGCAACAAACTGGTCATAGGTAACGTCTGCACCAACGATGGTGTCCAGCAGTTCAGTGCTGATGATGGGGGTATCGCCCTGGTCTGCGGTATAGTAAGCATCGAAGGAGTCAGCATCGGTAGCAACCAGGTAATCCTGGCTGATGGACAGTGCATAGCCCTCAGCGGTACGGATGGGGTTGCCGTTGCATGCATTAACAACTGCAGCAAAGATGGGACCGACAGAAGATGCGTACTTACCAGCCAGATAAGTCAGGCTGCCTTCCTTGACGTTCTTGCCGTTGCCGGA
>JAZNPV010000145.1:0-29479 GCA_045589835.1 Faecousia sp. | reverse complement strand
CATGGACGAGTGGGCTGACGAGAACGGCAACGTGGCTCCCATCACCTACGGCCCCTCTCTGGGCGGCCACTTCCTGCGTGTGTTCTACCTGAGCTTCCGGGAGGACCTGCGTCCCAAGCTGGAGCAGATCCACTACTACACCAACGAGAACATCGGCTGCTACTCCGATCTGATCTGCGAGACCGGCGACGGCGGTGCTGACCTGATCCTGTCCGCTACCGGCTGGGTAGGCCATACCGCTTTCATTGATCCTAACACCAAGAAGTTCAGCGCCAACTCTCTGGAAGAGTTTCTGGATCTGAAGGCCGGCTTTGTGGACAACCACCGTCTGACCATCATCCAGAACTCCATGGGCTACGGCTCCGGTGACTTCTACCACACCCCCCGTTACTCCGTATCCATTGGTCCTTACGATGTGATGCACGCCAGAGAGCATCTGGAGCGTCATGATCTGGGCTTCCTGGGCGGCACCAGCTCCTGGGAGCGTATGATCTCCCGTCTGCAGCTGTACGGACCCGTCTGCAAGGAGCTGCCCGCTTCCATCTACCAGCTGACCAAGGGCACCATGTACGTCAGTGAAGCCATGGCACAGCCTATCGCGCCCATGGACCTGACCGCATTCTGATCATTTAGGAGGTACATATTATGAACATGCTGGATACCCTGAAGGGTTCTTACTTCAGCGAAGTCGTCCCCGCCGGCTGGGACATCGAGAAGATTAACCAGTGCATTTCCAACCCCCCCGAATCCGTTGGCGAGCGCCAGAGCTTCTGGAACGAGGGCTTTGCCCCCGTGGAGTGTACCAACCTGGAAGAGTTCGGCGCTTATATGGGTCATGAGATCGCCATGCAGATCAAGCTGACCAAGGAAGAGGGCCGCAAGCTGATCCTGATCCTGCCTGTTGGCCCCATGGGCATGTACAAGTGGGCTGTCTACTTCCTGAAGGCATGGAACGTAGACTGCAAGCACGTGTACGGCTTTAACATGGACGAGTGGGCTGACGCCGAAGGCAACACCCTGCCCTCCTCTGATCCCGCCGCTTTCCAGAATGCCATGACTGAGGCCTTCTACGGCCCTCTGGGTGAACTGACTGTTCCCGAGGACCAGAGAAACTTCGCTACCAAAGAAAACATCGTCACCTATCCTGAGAAGATCCGGGCTCTGAAAGCAGAGGGTGCCAAGCAGGTGCTGGTCTACGGCATCGGCCGTATGTGCCACATTGCTTTCTGGGAGCCCCACTTCGCTACCGAATACGCCACCACCGAAGCATGGATGGCTGAGCCCTACCGCATTGGTGCAAGACTGCATCCGTTTACCATCGAGCAGAATGCCATCACCTCCTTCCGTTCCGCATGGCCTCTGATTCCCTGCTTCGCCAACACCATTGGCCCCTGGGTGATCTTCAACTCCGACTATGCCATCGGCGGCGCTGACGGCATTCTGTCCCGCGGCATGCAATGGCAGGGCATGAGCTTCTGGATGACCCTGCGTCACGGCCCCTGCACCGCCATCACCTCCAGCTTCATTCCCACCATGCCCGGCAAGCTGTTCTACATGAAGGAGCTGGCTGGCCCCCTGTGCCCTGATACCAACTGATTTACCCACACCATAAGAGGTGCGTCAATGAAATATCTGTTAGGAATTGACGTAGGCACTACCGGCACAAAAACCCTCCTGTTTTCACAGGAGGGTACGCTGCTGGGCCACGCCTACCGTCCCTATCCCATGCACACCCCCCAGGTGGGCTGGAGCGAACAGAATGCCGAGGACTGGTGGAACGCTGTTGTGGAAACCGTCCGGGAAGTCTGCACCGATCCGGAAGTGCAAAAGAACGTGGCTGCCATCTCCCTGTCCTTGCAGGGCGGTACCATGGTCGCTGTAGACAAGGATCTGAACCAGATCCGTCCCGCTATGGTCTGGAACGATCACCGCTGCGCAGAGCAGTCCAAGGCCTTTGCTGAAGAAGTAGGCCCCGGTGACACCATGTATAAGAAAACCGGCTGGGGTCTGGGTACCGGCATGAATGCCCTGCAGATCCGCTGGATGAAGGACAACGAGCCGGAGAACTATGCCAAGACCCATATGTTCCTGTCCGTGCCCGACTACATCTCCAGCAAAATGACCGGTATTGCTGCCGTGGACCTGTCCGACGCAGGCATCAACGAGCTGTGCGACATCCGCAAAGCTGCCTACGATCCCCAGATTCTTGCCTTTGCAGGCATCACCGAGGAAAAGCTTGCCAGGATCGTCCGCTCCGGGGATGTGATCGGCAATCTGACGGAAGAAGCCGCACAGACGCTGGGCCTTACCACCGACTGCGTGCTGGTGGCCGGTGCCCATGACCAGTATGCGGTGGCGCTGGGCGCAGGCAACTGCAAAAACGGAGACATTCTGATTGGTTCCGGTACCTGCTGGGTGGTCACCGCCATTGGTGACGAGCCGGACTTTGAATCCGGCCTTGCCCAATCCGTAGCCGCTGCCCCCGGCAAATGGGGAACTCTGTGGTCACTGTCCTCCGGCGGTGTGTGTCTGGAGTGGTGGCGCAGAAATCTGACCGTGGACGCAGACGGCAGCCAAGTTCCCTATGATGTAATCAATCAGGAAGTGGCAACCCGCAAGGCAGCGGAAGACGGCCTGTTTTTCTTCCCCTTCTCCGGACGTGCCGGTGAGAAGCGGGGATTCCGGAAAGCTTCCTTTGTAGGCCTTGACCTGTCTCATGACCGGTTCCACATGGCCAGAGCCATTATGGAGGGTGTAGCCTTCCAGATCGTATGGATGATGGAAAAGTTTAAGGCCAAGCCCTCCAAGGACGGTCTGAAGCTGACCGGCGGCGCGTCCAAGAGTACCCTGTGGTGCCAGATGGTGGCCGATATTGCCGGTCTGCCGGTGCGTATCCCCGAGGTGGCCGATATGGCCTGTGTGGGCGCTGCCATTCTGGCAGGTGTGGGCTGCGGTATTTACAGGGCCGCTGCCGAGGGTCACGCCAAGCTGGCCACCGGTGAAACCGTCCTGATGCCCGATCCCGTCCGTTCTGAACAGTACCGCAAGCTGTTCTGCCAGTATAAGCGCTGCGCCGACGCGCTGGGCGCTATGTATAATCCGTAAGTTGCAAGAAAGGAAATAAAAATGAAGCCTGAAATCAGAACTCCCTACTTTGAAATCGGCACCAAGAATTATGTCTGGGGCGACAAGCTGCTGGAGTACGCCATCGCCGCCGACAAGGCCGCCGAAAAATACGACATCGATGTTCTGTTTATCGTCCCCGCTCTGGAAGTCCGCCGGGTCGCCGAAAACACCAAGAATCTGAAGGTCTTCTGCACCTACATGGACACCTTGCGTCCCGGCCGTGGCTGCGCCGATATCCTGCCCGAGGGTGTTAAGGATGCCGGTGCCATCGGCGTTATGATCAACCACTGCGAGAAGCCCATGAGCCTGCCCCAGATGAAGCTGACCATCGACCGGGCCCGGGAACTGGATATGCTGGTATTCGCCTGCGCCGACACGCTGGATGAGGCCAAGGCCATTGCCCAGCTCCATCCCGACATCATCAATCCCGAGCCCTCTGAGATCATCGGCGGCGGCAAGGGTGCCAGCCCCATGGCTTACGTGATGGATTCTATCCGCGCCATTAAGGAAGTGGATCCCAGCATCATGGTGGAGCAGGCTGCCGGCATCACCAACGGCCAGCAGGTGTATGACTTCATCATGGCCGGCTCCGAGGCCGCAGGCGCTGCCTCCGGCATCATGAACGCTGCTGATCCTTTGGCAATGATCGACGAAATGATCGCCGCTACCCGCCGGGCAGCCGACGATCTGAAGAAACAGGAGGGTTAATTTATGGTCTTTAAGGAATCCTTTAAGCTGCAGTCCAACCACCGGGCTGTCTCTTTCCACGACATCACAGATCAGGTCAAGGCCATCTGCGCCAAGTCCGGCCTGAAGGACGGCATCGTTGTAGTCTACTCCCACCACACCACCTGCTCCGTCATCACCCAGGAGTGCGCATTCGATATGTCCATGACCGGTCTGGAGACCCTGCAGCAGGATCTGGTCAACTGCTTTGAAGAGTGGATCCCCACCTGCCGTTACGAAGGTCAGTACCTGCATCCCGGCCCCAAGGCACTGGTCTTTGCCGAGGAACACGGCGAGGATAACTTCGGCTGCCACAATACCGATGCTCACCTGCGCAGCTCCATCATCGGCCGCAATGTGACCATCGTCACTGTGGACGGCGAGATGGATCTGGGCGAGTTCGGCCGCATCCACTTCATTGACTGGGATCAGACCCGTGGCCGTACCAGAACCGTTCAGGTTATGATCATCGGCGAGTAATCCTTTGTCTGCACAATATGTTCAGCCCCCGGTTTTACAACCGGGGGCTGTTCTTAATTTCAGGCGGATGACACTATTAAAGCTAATGTAGGGGCCGCCGAGGGCGTCGGCCCCTACGTTTTTATATGTTGGTAATTTGCAACAGTATTATAAATACAAATTATTCCGTATATGCAAAAAGGGCACTGCCGTGCCCTTTTTATAAACCTTCCCGGATTTGAGAGGGGGACAGTTTGGTCTCCCGCTTGATAAAGGCGCTGAAGCTGGAGGGACTGCTGTAGCCCAGCAGTTCGGAAATTTCAGAAATGCTCTTTTGGGTGGTACGCAGCAGATCCACCGCGATCTCCAGCCGGATCTCGATCAGCTTGCGCTGATAGCCCATGCCGTAGGTTCTCTGCAAGATCCGGTCCAACTGCCTGGTGCTGACACACAGCTGCTTTGCCAGTAATTCATTGCCGTCATTTCTCTGGAAATTCTGGTTGAAGAATTCATCGATCCGGTAATCCTTTTGCTCTTTGCTGCCGGCACCCTTGCTTTCACCCTGCCGCACATGCTGTGTCAGATCCCCATGCAGCTTCAGCAGCAGCAAAGCCGCTAAATACTTTAATTCCTCCCGGTCGGTCATGACCAGCATGGTATGTCTGGAAATTTCCCGGATGCGGCACAGAATATTGGCAATACCGCTTCCGTTTCCGGTCTTCTTCAGGTCCATCACCGCAGACTTAGCCTGAAAAAACACTTCTGCAAACGCCAGATCCTCCGGATTCGGTTCTTCTCCGTCGGGACGGTATATCTCAAATCCAATACACATTTTGGACGCCACAGGAGATATCTCTTTAATGGAGTGATATACCCCCGGCTCAATTAGCAGGAGCTGTCCCTCCGGAACATGGAACTTCTGCTCCCCTGCCTTACAGGAAAACTCTCCCTGGGTCACATAGTGTATCTCAAAAAAAGTATGACTGTGCTGGTAATAGCGAATCTCAGGATCCTCCTGATACTCCACTGCCACGGTGGAAAGTCTGCAGAGTACATCCCCGATCAAAAAATCCAGCATGCAGGTTTTCTGTTTTGCCATACGCTCTTCACCTTGCTTTTCACGCATAACATGTAGATCTACCGATTGTATCGATTATATAGCATTCTTTCACCAAAGTCAATTATCTGACTTTTTTTGACTTCAATTTAATTACGGGCGTGCTGTAAAAGCACGCCCGTATGTACACCATGTTTCAAAAAACGCCTTCAGACCGGGCTTAACCGATCTCCGGGTGCATCTGCAGCGCCTGCGCCATCTCTGTGGGCTCCGAAGCTGCAAAGATCATCAGCAATGCCTTAGCCTCCTGTGTCCGCATGCTTTCGTCTGTAGGACTGCTGCTGAGGAATTGCTGCACAAGCTGATTAGCCATTTCCGCATCGCCGTCGCACAATTCCTCCTGCACCGCCGTTACAATCAGCAGATTTTTCAGTGCAACAGCCTGCTCTGTGCTGTTGATCAGATCTCCCAGTTTTTCCAGAAACACCTCATTTTCAATCAACGTTTCCGGATCCTGCTCCACAAGCTGTTCCTCCAGCATGTACTCGGCAAAGTCCAGTAATTCATCGGCGTTATCCCGGAACTGCTCCTTGGAAACATCGCAGATTTCCAGCAGCTCATCCAGCAGTTCCCGATCCTCTGCCGGGATCGAAGCCTCCATGGTCTGCTTCATCTGCCCAAGCAGCTGGTCTACCACCAGATCGTAGCACCAGTCCTGTTCGATCACATCCTCCCGCACATAGCCGATCATATCCTTCACCAGCGGAAGCTTTTCCTCTTCCGATGCGTTGGACAGCGCCTCCATGCGGCTGATAAGCCCTTCAGCAGAGGCAGCCATGGCCGCAATATCCAGCTTGCTGCCGCCTACCTCCACAGCAGACAATTCTCCGTAGACCCAGGACACCGGGCCGGTACCGGAAGCCTTTACCACAGGGTGGGATACCACAGCATCAAAATATTCCGCTGTTTCACCGGTCTGCTCTTCCTGTATCATTACAAGCGCCTGGGCTGTGGGTGCGTAGGCAGCCAGCGTGCCGTACAGCGGCAGTACCAGCAGCAGAGAAAATACTACCGCATCCACCAGCCGTACACCCAATCCGGCCCATTTTAAGCCTTTGCCATCTACAGTCAGCTTACCGCCGACAGCATGATTGCAGATGGATTTCACAATGATGGAAATAATAAACAGAAATACAGAAAATAGGATCAGCGCCAGCACCACGCCGATTACACCCTTAACCAGATCTGACATCATGTCTTCCGAAAGAGACATAGCTCCGCCCTCCAGCGGCGGCAGCGTGCTGACAATCGCGCCGGATATCATAGGTGCGATCCAACCGGCAAGCAGGACACTGAGTACAGTGGAAACTGCCGTGGCAGCCAAGGAAAGGAGCGCCCGCCACAGCCCCCGCTTATAGCCGGAAATCAAAAAGATCAGCGTTACAATCAGCAGTACAATTCCAAAAGGGATCCACAATATTGCGTTCAACAAAGAAGGACTCATAAAAAACCGCCTTTCTTAAACTGATATTTATTTTTCTTCTTCGGGCACAAAATCCAATGTAATGGACTTCACGCCGGTACGCAGCCGGGTGTACTTGACACCTGCCGCATCCAGCATCCGCTTGGAGGCAACAGTCGTAGGTGTGGTAGCATACTTGTCAGACAGGTATATCACTTCCTTTACGCCGCTTTGAATAATTGCCTTGGCACATTCATTGCAGGGAAACAGGGCAACATACAGCTTACTGCCCCGCAGATCCCGGCCATTGGCATTCAGGATCGCATTCAGCTCCGCATGGACAACATAGGGATACTTGGTCTCCTCACCGGTTCTGTCCCAAGGGAATTCATCATCGGAACAGCCCTTGGGCATGCCATTGTAGCCGGTGGAAATGATAATATTGTCCTGTGATACAATACAGGCACCCACCTGCGTGCTGGGATCTTTACTGCGGCGGGCCGCCAGCATGGCAACTCCCATAAAGTACTCATCCCAGTTGATATAATCTGTGCGTTTCATATGTTAGCCTCCTTAATTTGGGGGTATACTGTAAATTTCGGTTTATCGCACAACTAACTTAAAACGCACGTCATTGCGAGGAGGGCAAAGCCCGACGTGGCAATCTCCGGCAAGTTTCAGAAAACCTAAGGAGATTGCCACGCCAGTCTGCGGACTGGCTCCCAATGACGAGAATAATTGACAGGCCGTGCGATAAATCCAAATTCTTCTGTTCATTATAATACAGAAATCCGGCGGGGGCAAGCCCCCGCCGGACATAATTACAGGATTTGTTTCAAAATAGTGGGATCAGTCGAAGAAATCCTTCAAAGTATCAAAGAATTTCTTTCGTTTCGGGCTGGATTTGCCATCCAGAGAATCATCCAGCTGCCGCAGCAATTCCTTCTGTTCCTTGGTCAGCCGGGTAGGTGTTTCCACCACCACGGTGATATACTGGTTGCCCCGGCGCTTGGGATTGCCCACCTGCGGAATACCCTTTCCTCCCAGCACGAACTGCCGTCCGGTCTGGGTGCCCTCCGGGATCTCATAGGTAGTTTTGCCGTCCAGCGTAGGTACTTCGATCTGCGCGCCCAAAGCCGCCTGTGTAAAGGTGATAGGCACCTCACAGAAAACATCCATATTCTGCCGCTGGAAGATGGGATGCCGCTTCAGATAGTCCTCCACCAGCAGGTCGCCGCTGGGGCCGCCGTTGCTGCCTACGCCGCCCTCGCTGCGAACACGGACACTCTGGCCCTCATCCACACCGGCAGGCACTTTGACCTTGATCTTCTGTGTGCGGCGCACTTTACCCTTGCCCCGACAGGTGGTGCAGGGATTCTTGACGATCTTGCCCCGGCCGCTGCAGGCCGGACAGGTGGTGCTGGACTGCATCTGCATGCCCATGAAGTTCTGTACGGTACGTACCTGTCCGGTGCCGTGGCACTGGGCACAGTTTTCGATCACGCCGTCGGCGCTGCCGCTGCCTTTACAGACTTGGCAGCTTTCGATCCGCTGGGCAGATACTTCCTTTTCGCAGCCGAATGCCGCCTCCTCAAAAGTCAGATCCAGCCGTACCGCCACGTTTTCACCCCGGCGGGGTGCGTTTTGGGTGCTGGCCCTGCTTCTGGTTCCGCCTCCAAAGAACTCACCAAAAATATCACCGAAGTCTCCGAATCCACCAAAGCCGCCGAAGCCACCACTATAGCCGCCGGCACCGCCCCCGTAATTGGGGTCTACGCCCGCAAAGCCAAACTGATCGTAACGGGCACGCTTATCGTCGTCGGACAGCACTTCGTAAGCCTCACCCAATTCCTTGAACTTCTCTTCCGCTTCCTTATCACCCGGATTTCTGTCCGGATGATACTTCATGGCGCTTTTGCGGTAGGCCTTCTTTATTTCCTCGGCGCTGGCGCCTTTTTCCACGCCTAGCACCTCATAATAGTCACGTTTATTTTCTGCCATTTGGCTCACCTCATTCTTTCCGGCATCGGACGGTGCTTGGCGGTGTATTCCGCCACATCGATCCGGATCACAGCAACGATACCGACCAGCTTATCCTCAAAGGAAAAGTCCTTGCCCGTCTGGGTCTTCATCAGCACGGACATGGCACGCTTTTTCTCCTCCACATCCTCCACGATCCGGGCAGTGCCCCTACCCATTACAGAGGAATACGCCAGGCCGTACTGACAGGGCTTCTCCCCTTCAAAGGGAACAAGATCTGTGTCGATCTCAAAAAACACCCGGGGATTGGCTCGGATCATATCCAGTTTCTTTCCCTTCAAGGCGCTGTGCAGATACAGTACCAGCTTCCCATTCTCCCGGGTGTAGCCATAGTTCATGGGCACCACATAGGGCTCATTGTCCACCGCAAGCCCCAAATGCAGCACTTTGCCCCCATCCAGAATATTCTGGATCTGCTTTTCGTCGGTGATCTGCCGTTCTCTTTTTGTCATTCCCTGCATGGCTCGTTACCTCGCGTATGTTTTGCTGTATGCTTCAAAAAGGGGCGGTAAAAACCGCCCCTTTGGGGTTTGTTTTGAATTAGTCGACAGTCTCGTAGTCAGCGTCCACAACGCCGTCATTGCCGCAGTTGCCGCCGCAGTTGGGGTCACAGCCCTGTGCGCCGCCCTGAGGGTTAGCCTGCTGGTACAGCTTCTCGGACACAGCGTAGAAAGCCTTCTGCACTTCCTCGGTGGCAGCCTTGATGGCAGCGATGTCGGTACCCTTGTTGACTTCCTTCAGATTATCAACAGCGCTCTGGATGGAAGCCTTCTCCTCTGCGGAGATCTTGTCGCCCAGCTCGTTCAGCGTCTTTTCGGTCTGGTAAACGGTCTGGTCGGCCATGTTGTGGGTGTCTACCTCTTCCTTGCGGGCCTTATCCTCGGCAGCGTACTGCTCCGCTTCCTTCACAGCCTTGTCGATATCCTCCTGGCTCAGGTTGGTGGATGCGGTAATGGAGATCTGCTGCTCCTTGCCGGTACCCAGATCCTTGGCGGAAACCTTTACAATGCCGTTGGCATCGATATCGAAGGTAACCTCGATCTGAGGCACGCCCCGGGGTGCGGGTGCGATGCCGGTCAGCTGGAAGCGGCCCAGGGTCTTATTGTAGGCAGCCATCTCACGCTCGCCCTGCAGCACGTGGACCTCCACAGAAGTCTGGCCGTCAGCGGCGGTGGAGAAGATCTGGCTCTTACGGGTGGGGATGGTGGTGTTTCGGTCGATCAGTCTGGTGAACACACCGCCCATGGTCTCAATGCCCAGAGACAGGGGGGTAACGTCCAGCAGAACCACATCCTTCACATCGCCGGTCAGCACACCGCCCTGAATGGCAGCACCCACGGCAACACACTCGTCGGGGTTGATGCCCTTAAAGCCCTCGGTGCCGGTAATGCCCTTAACAGCCTCCTGCACAGCAGGGATACGGGTAGAACCGCCAACCAGCAGCACCTTATGCAGATCGCTGGGCTTCAGGCCTGCGTCGGACATAGCCTGACGGACAGGCTTCATGGTGCGCTCCACCAGATCGGCAGTCAGCTCGTTGAACTTGGCCCGGCTCAGAGTCACATCCAGATGCTTGGGGCCGGTAGCGTCAGCGGTGATATAGGGCAGGTTCACAGCGGTGGTGGTCATGCCGGACAGCTCGATCTTCGCCTTCTCGGCAGCTTCTTTCAGACGCTGCATGGCGACCTTGTCGTTAGACAGGTCGATGCCCTCCGCCTTTTTGAACTCGGCAACCAGATAGTCCATCACTCTCTGGTCGAAGTCATCGCCGCCCAGACGGGTATCGCCTGCGGTGGCCAGAACTTCCACAATACCGTCGCCGATCTCCAGAATGGAAACATCGAAGGTACCGCCGCCCAGATCGTAAACCATGATCTTCTGCTCATTTTCCTTGTCCAGACCGTAGGCCAGAGCGGCTGCGGTGGGCTCGTTGATGATACGCTTCACTTCCAGACCGGCGATCTTGCCTGCGTCCTTGGTAGCCTGACGCTGTGCGTCGGAGAAGTAAGCGGGAACGGTGATAACAGCCTCGGTAACGGTCTGACCCAGATAAGCTTCTGCGTCAGCCTTCAGCTTCTGCAGCACCATAGCGCTGATCTCCTGAGGGGTATAGCCCTTGCCGTCGATGTTTACATGATAGTTTTCACCCATGTGGCGCTTGATGGAAGCCACGGTGCGGTCGGCGTTGGTAACAGCCTGACGCTTTGCCACCTGACCTACCATACGCTCGCCGGTCTTGGAGAATGCCACCACAGAGGGAGTGGTTCTTGCGCCCTCGGCATTGGCGATTACAACAGGCTCGCCGCCTTCCAGAACGGCCACGCAGGAGTTGGTCGTACCCAAGTCAATACCAATAATCTTACCCATAATAATTTCCTCCTATATATTCAGAAAAATTGTTTACATCTTAAAGCCTCCCCTTGAGGGGAGGTGCCCCAAAGGGGCGGAAGGGTGAACACCCCTCAGTCACGCTGTTCGCGTGCCAGCTCCCCTCAAGGGGAGCCTATTAATTAGCGACCTGCACCATGGCAAACCGGACGATCTTCTCCCCCAGCCTGAAGCCCTTCTGGAACACCTGTGTGATGGTGTTTTCCTCCACGCCCTCTTCCTCAGTGTGCATCACCGCGTTGTGGATGTTCGGATCAAACGCATCGCCCACATTACCGAAGATCTCCACGCCCAGGGAGGTAAAGATGCTTACCAACTGGTTCATGGTCATCTCCACGCCCTTTTTGTAGGCCTCATCCTGTGTAGGCTGATTCAGCGCCCGCTCCAGATTGTCATAGACCGGCAGCAGCTTTTCCACCGCGTCGGCCTTGCCGTGACCGTAGGACTGTTCCTTCTCCTTAACGGTGCGCTTGCGGAAATTGTCGTAATCCGCAGCCAGCCGCAGATAGCTGTCATGCTCTGCGTTATATTTTTCTTCCCAAGGATTGACTTCCGGCATTTCTACGGTTTCTTCCTGAACTTCCGGTGTCTCTACCGTTTCCTCGGGAGCTACCTCGGTTTTCTTTTCTTTCTTTGCCACGTTTATGCCTCCTTATCGGCTTCCGGTGCAGGCAGCTGGGCTTGCTCCGGCTTTGCGAACATTTTTGAAAGGCTCTCGGCAAAGTAGGAAAGTCTTGCCGTTACCTTTGCGTAATCCATTCTTGTGGGGCCCACCACGCCGATCATGCCCTGCATACCGTCACCGATATCGAACTTGGTCATGACCACAGAGGTGTCCTTCAACTCCTGGGCCACATTCTCAGGGCCCACCAGCACCTTGGTGCCGTTCTGATTCTGCATCACCGCAGGCAGATTTGCCAGCGCTTCCTCGTCCAGAGAGGACATGATCTTCTGGGCTTTATCCACATCCCGGTATTCCGGCTGGCCCAGCAGCCGCATCTGTCCGGCTACAGCCATATTGGTGCTGCCCTGCCGATTCAGCGTTTCCGCGGTGAACTCCATAATGATGGGCACCAGACTGGCTGCCGCACCGGCAGCGCCCATGACCCGATCCAGAAGTTCCTGCGTAAACTCTTCCGCAGACAGATTTGTCATGGTGGCGTTCAGTACCGCGGACAGTACCTTCAGATCGCCCTCTGACACATTGACCGGCAGCTTAATCAGCTTGTTTACCACCTCATCGCTGGTCAGCATAATCACAAGGATCACACTTCCCTGCCCCGCCAGAATCAGCTCAAACCGCTTGACACTGGCACTGCCGTAGCGGGAAGCCACAGAGATGGCAGGCAGGTCGGTAGCCTGGGATACCAGCTTTGCCACCTTTTCCACCATTTTGTCCACCCGCTGCATCTTTTCCTCAATAGCGGAGTTAATGGATCTGGTCTCATCCATGCTGAGCCGGTAATCCAGCATCAGTTCATCCACGTACAGCCGGTAGCCGGCTGGGGAAGGGATCCGTCCGGCACTGGTGTGGGGCTGTTCCAGATAGCCCATGGTGGTCAGATCCGCCATTTCATTGCGGATGGTGGCGGAGGAGTACTTCATGTCCGGCAATTCGGTGATCGCCTTGGATCCCACCGGCTCGGCTGTCCGAATATACAGGTCTACAACGCTGCGCAGCACCTTCTTTTTCCGTTCAGTCAGCTCCATGATGTTCCTCCTTTCAATCTTAGCACTCTTTTTGTCTGAGTGCTAAGCACACTATACTATAGAGTGCTAAAAATGTCAAGTGTTCGTTTTTGAATTATTCTTTAACATTTCTCAATATCTATTCTTCTACAAAAGAATTGTAAATACGGCGGGAGTAAACCCCCGCCCTACAGTATCATCCCAAGACCTTTGTAGGGCGAGGGCTTGCTCTCGCCGGAAAAATGCTATATTTCGGTTTTTTTACGAACTCTTTGACCGGTTTCTCCATATATGGTAGGATTTCAACATTTATTTATCCAACATCTTGTGTTTCGACAGCTTTCGTAAAAATTATGTGGTATTATGGGGCCATGGATGATGTGTTCAGCCGCACCGTGACCACCGTTGCGTCGTCCTCCCCCGACAACGCAGAAACCGTAAGCATTTTCGTGGCCAGCTCCCCCGGCGATCTCCCCACGCCATCCAGACAGCAGCGCAAGGCGTCCTCCTCTCCCACGCCGTCGCTGACCATAACCAGCGTCTGAGACCGACGCAGGGACAGCCGTTCCGTCATCTCCTGACAGTCTGTTACCGACAGGCCGGGGGGCGGTCCGGCTGTCCCGATTTTTTCCGCTCCCGTGGATGTGACCAGATAAGAGGGTGCCGCCCCCCATTTATACAGCACTACCTTGCCGCTGTCCAGCTGCAATTCCGCCAGATCCACCGTCACTGCGCCCGCCCTCTCCCGCAGGGCGCAAAGGCTGTTCAGGCTTCGCAGCGCATATTCTGCCGGATATCCGGCAGACAGAAGTCTTCGCAGGATCGTCCCGGCGGTGCGGCCCTCCTGCACAGCTCCCAGCCCGGTACCCATGCCATCGCAAAGCAGCACATAGTACCGGCACATGGTGCCCGCAAACCGGCTGCAGCGGTCCCCGTTTTCCGATTCGGGCCGATTGCCGTAGATCCGCACCTCCGGCTCGTAAACAGCACCGGGATTTTCGGACCGCCGGCCAATCTGATCGGACAAGTCCTGTAAATATGAAGCCAGAAACTGATACTGCTGAACCATGGCCGCCCGGTATTCCCGCTGCCGCTCCCGGTCTGCCCGGATAGAGCGCAGCTGCTCCTGACTGCGGTGCAGCTCCGCCAGAAATCTTCCGCTTTTCCGGCAGTTGATAGGCAGCTCCTCTGCCGTCAGCAGGGGTTTATGGAGGATCAGTCCCGGAAGCTGCATGATCCTTCTGGCATCCTTGCAGCTTTTCCGGCAGGGGCAGCCGCCGCAGGCCCGCTCCGCCGCCCGGGATACCAGCGCCGCCTCATCCACCGGCACCACCGGTGCTTCCAGCAGAAGCTGCTCTGTCTGTGCCAGCACACCTGCCGCCATTTCCAGCCGTACCTGTACTGCGCCGGTCTCCCCCCGGCGGTGGGCTACTCTGGACGCAGAGGGCAGGAATCCGCCCAGCACACTTCCCAGCAGCAAACCCGGCAGCGGATGCATGTCCCATACGGAGCAGAGCCACATGATGATTATGTACGCCAGCACCGGCGCGCACCGTGTAAGCAGCTTGGGCTGCCGGGGCAGCAGCCGGGTCAAATACCCCAGAGCCATTACCGCTGTCATGGGAACCGGTGTGATCTGGGCCAGATCCAGCGCCAACCCCGCCAGTGCCGCAACGGGAAACGGCCCCGCTACGGTCAGGATACCGGCTGCCAGATAGCCCAGTCCCAGGTACGGAACCGGCACGATCTGGGCCAGCGCCAGCACCGCAAAACCGCATGCCAGCCAATCCAAAATCGGATTTCTGCCTTGCATGACTCTGGAAAAAAGCCATGTACTGCCCGCAGACAGCACCACTCTCAGCAGATATATGGTAATGGGGGTGGTATCCTGCAGCAGCATCTGAAAGATCACCCCTGCTGCCGCCGTAATCAGTCCCGCGGTGGCGGGCAGCAGCAGCGGGGTGCTGCGGCTGATCCGGCTGTCCCCCAATACTATGGAAGTGAGCAAACCTGCCACGACCCACCCGATGCCCTGATACCCGGCGCTGCCCCAAAACAGCAAATAGCCCAAAGAGCCTCCCAGCGCGGCAAAAACAGATGGCCACCCGGTACATGCACACACCAGTCCCATGGCCAGAGGCAGTGCCGCATGACCGAGACTTGCAGCACTCAGGCAAACGCCTGCCAAAATGTAGGCAGAAATTCTTGCCATACCGTGGATTTTCGGGTCCACCGCCCATCTGCGCAGGGTGTGCCGTCCTCTCCGGACATAAGACTCAATGGAAATCATGCTGACACGTTCCTTTCGTATGTTTGCTTTGCCATCATTGTAGCAATCCCGAAAGAATTTTTTTGTCGGAATCGGTTTGTGCAGAAAGATTCTTGCACTGTTGCCCCTGTCGGTGTATAATAAGGGAAATTTTTACCGCAGGAGCGAACAATGGCTATTGAATATGAACTGAAATACCGGGCAAATCCGGCGGCTCTGAAGGCAATCCAACAGGCCGTAGCCGGTCATGCCCAAACCATTGCCATGGAAACCACCTACTACGACACCCCCTCGGGCAGTCTTTCCCAGCGCCGGTATACCTTGCGCCGCCGCATGGAAAACGGTGCCTCCGTCTGCACCCTGAAGGCTCCGGTCAGCGGGCCCGGCAGAGGGGAATGGGAGCTTTCCTGTACGGATATTGAAGCCGCCGCCCCAGCGTTATGTAAACTTGGCGCCCCGGCAGATCTGCAAACGCTGGCGCAGGAGGGACTGATCCCTGTCTGCGGTGCCAAATTTACCCGAACCGCAAAAACAGTCCTGCTGCCGGATTGTACCGTAGAAGTGGCGCTGGACACCGGTTTTCTCTCCGGCGGCGGCAGAACGGAGCCCCTGTGCGAGGTGGAGGTAGAGCTGAAATCCGGCGATCCTGCCGCCTGCACCGCTTACGCCATGGAGCTGGCGGCCCAATTCGGTCTGGAACCGGAGCCCCACAGCAAATTCCGCAGAGCGCTGGCTCTGTATCAGGGAGGATAATGATGGCACATTTCGAAGCCTTATTTGAAAAATACCACCGTCTGTTCCTGTTTGATACAGAAACCACCGGTCTGAGCTACAACCGGGATGAGATCATTGAATTTGCCGCCGTAACGCTGGAGCTGCGGGACGGCCAGCCGGTAGTAGTACAGGAATACGATGAGCTGATCTCCTTAAGCCCCGGTGGCTTTGTGCCTGCCAAGATCGAACAGCTTACCGGCATCACCAATCAGGACCTGCGGGAGCGGGGCATCCCCAAGACACGGGTCTGCTGCGACATTGCCCGCATGCTGGAAGGCAATACCCTGCTGCTGGCCTACAACGCCCATTTTGATCTGAGCTTTCTGTTTTATATGCTGCTGCGTGACGGCGACCCCTGTATTCTGAAAGGCAAAGACAAGCTGGATCTGCTGACCGTCTACAAGGACCGCCGCAGTTACCCCCACAAGCTGTGCAACGCCATCGACGCGTACGGCCTGACCGGCAAGGTGGTCAACTCCCACCGGGCGGTGGACGATGTGCTGGCCACTGTGGAGGTCATGAAGGCTATGGAAGAGGAACGAAACGACCTTTTGGATTATGTAAACCTGTTCGGTTACAATCCCAAGTACGGTGTGGAGGGCAAGCCTATCGGTTCCGTTACATACAAACCCCAGCGGTTTGATCCCATCGCACCGCTGTACACCCTTTAAGGAGGAAAATCATGTATAACAAAAACGCTTTTGACCTTGGCTCCAACAGCTGCTGTATCCGCCAGCTGGCGGAATACGGTGCCCAGCGGGCCGCTATCGTGGGCAAGGAAAATATTCTGGACTTTACCATCGGCAATCCCAGCCTGCCCGCTCCCAGGGAAGTAACCGAGGCTATGGAGCAGATTCTGCAGATGGATCCGCTGGCAGTACACAGCTACACACCCGCCATCGGTGAAGCCGCTACCCGGCAGGCCATAGCCGACGACCTGAACGCCCGCTTCGGCACGGACATTCAGCCGGATGAGCTGTTTATCGGCTGCGGTGCCTCCCCGGAACTGGTGGCGGTTTTTCATGCCCTCTCCTTCCCCGGTGCCCAGATCATGACTCTGGCCCCCTTCTTTACAGAATACCGCCCCTTCGTGGAATCCGCCGGGGCTGAGCTGGTGGTTGTTCCGCCGGATATTCCTGATTTTCAGATCAATCTGGCCCAGGTGGAGACCCTTCTGACCCCCAATACCGCCGCCATTATCATCAACTCCCCCAACAATCCTGCCGGCACCGTGTATACCGGGCAGACCCTGCGTGCCTTGAGCGCATTGCTGCAAAAAAAGGCTGCCCAATACGGTCACCCCATTTACATTGTTTCCGACGATCCCTACCGGGAGCTGACCTACGACGGTGTTACCGCCCCCTTTATCCCCACTATTTACCCGGATACCATCGTCTGCTACTCCTATTCCAAATCCCTGTCCCTGCCCGGCGAGCGGATCGGCTACATTTACGTTCCCCGGCAGGCTGCCGACAGCAGGGCGGTCTACACCGCCATCAGCGGCGCAGCCCGGGCCATCGGCCATATCTGCGCTCCCGCCGTCTGGCAGAAGGTCATCGCCCGCTGCGCCCATCTGCGACCCGACCTGACCCACTATGACCAAAACCGCCGGGCCCTGCTGGAGGGCTTAACGGAAGCCGGCTATCAGGTGGCAAAGCCGGATGGCGCGTTCTACCTGTTTGTCCGGGCTCCCGGCGGCAGTTCCCGGGCATTCTCTCAGAAAGCCATGGAAAAGGATCTTCTGGTGGTTCCCGGCGATGATTTCGGCTGCCCCGAATACTTCCGCATGTGCTACTGTGTCAGCTATGACAAGATCCAAAGAAGCCTTCCCATCTTCCGGGAGCTGATAAATGAATTCTGAGCCAAACTTTCATAAAAGAATGTCATTCCCACGCCAGTGCGCACACTGGCGTGGGAATCCCCTGTTTTCAGGAATATTTTCCTCCAAAAAGTGAACATTTTCTCTCTATTCAGGGGATTGCCACGTCAGCCCCTTTTGGGGCTTCCTCGCAATGCATTTCATTTATTTTCTTCTGCTTCGGCCGTCCCGGTGGGGACGGCCGTATTTTTCTGAAAACAGCAAAAGTTTTTATCCTTTCCTAATCTATTTTTTGCAAAAAAAGCATTGATTTGCCAGCGTTTTTCTGCTATAGTAAACTTATCAAACTAGACCTTTCGGAAGCTTGACTCTGCCCGGCTTTCAGATGCCTGCTCCGGAATAAAAAACACTGCATATGTAACCGTTAAGAAGGAGGTTTTTGCATATGAAAACACGTTATTCCCCACTGCAAAAGCTTTTGGCTCTGGCTCTGACCCTTGTTCTGGTCATCGGCCTGCTGCCAAACGTGCAGCTTCCTGCAACCGCTGCCATTTCCGCAGCGGACAGAGTGGCTGACCCCAGTACTTTAAACGAATGGGAGGATTATTTCGGCCCGGATGTTCTGAGTACGGAATTTGCCGGCGGTGTCTGGACGGACAAGTCTGTCTTTACCAACGCCAATGCCTTCCGTGCAGAGATCACAATGGACGATCCTGCCAATAACTTTCTGATCTCCCTGTCCGCCCTTGCTGCAAACCAGCAGGTCGTGGGCTACACCAGCATGCCTATGGATATCATGCTGACGCTGGACCTGTCCGGCTCCATGGCTTCCGGCGGCAAGGCGACCTCCATGATCGCCGCAGCCAACCAGGCCATCGATAAGCTGCTGAAGCAGAACAACAATAACCGTGTAGGCGTACTTCTGTACTCCGGTAACAGCGATACAAACCAGAACGCCGGTACCGGCACCGCTACCATGATCCTGCCTATGGATCACTACACCACCACCTCTACCACCACTGTTGGCTCCGGCAGAGACCAGCAGACAATTCCCGCTTATCTGAGCCTCTCCAACAGCAGCGTTTCTGTGGCATCCGGTGTGCGCAACAGCAATAACCAGCGCCCCAGCACCGGCAGCAAGAGCGTTACTGGCGGTACTTATATCCAGAACGGCCTGTATCAGGCATGGACCGAGTTCTCCAAGGTCACCGATACTGTAATCCCTGCAGGTAATGCACAGGCAGGCACCCAGCGTACCCCCGTTATGATCCTGATGTCTGACGGCCAGCCCACATTGGCTACTTCCAGCTACAACAATGTAGGCACCTCCGAAAGAACCTACGGTGACGGCACGGAAAACAGCACCGACTGGCAGACCGTATTTCTGACCCAGCTGACCGCAGCCTGGGTCAAGGGCAAGATGGAGGCCCACTACGGCACCGCGCCCAAGTTCTATACCCTGGGTCTGGGCACCGGCAATTCCAACTATGCCACCGCCGTTTTGAACCCCTCCAATTCTTATACTACTTTGAATACCTACTGGGACCGGTTCTTCAGCAATACCGTTAATAACAACGGTTATGTGAATGTAGGCTCCAATAACACCCGCTGGAATCTGTATAAGGACAGCAATGTCAAATCCAGTGACTATGTGGATGGCTACTATCTGGCATCTAACACCTCCGGCCTGTTGGATGCGTTCAACAGCATTGTTGCCGACATCGAACTGGAGGCCGCCGGCCACGTGACACTGGTGGAGCCCATCGGTGAAGATATGTCCGGCTATATCACCTTTACCGACGAGCTGGGCGCGCTGATGGAAGTGAAGGATCTGAAGGGTCTGGTGCTGGGCGACCAGCTGTTCACCGGCTATGAGCTGGCCAAGTCCCTGCAGGAATCCTCCATGGGCACCCAGCAGAATCCCACCGACTACGGCAATGAATTTATCCGTACCGTCCGTGAACGTCTGGGCATCGACAATGCCACCGACGCACAGGCACTGGTCATTGCCGCCTACAATGACGGCCAGCTTTCCTACAACGCCCAGACCGGCCAGTACAGCAACTACATCGGCTGGTACTCCAACGATGCCGGCGATTATCTGGGCTTCTGGGATAAGGATACCGGCATCACCGCCGACGGCGCGCCCGCAGGCGCTACCTGGATCAACAAGTCCTACGGCTATCTGGGAACTGCCGGCAGCAGCGACATGATGCACGTGGTGGTTATGCTCTCCACCCACATTGCCTCCGGCATGCAGGTGATGCAGTTCAAGATCCCCGCATCCCTGATCCCCAAGGTCACTTACGAGGTAGAACTGAACGGCTCCGATCCTACCGATATGAAGTCCCTGACCCGTAAGGGTGCCGACCCCCTGCGTCTTGTTTACGAGGTGGGTATGCGCTCCGATCTGAATGCGGTCAATCTGGAGCAGAAGATCGATGAGCTGCCCGAAGGCGTCCATGTTCACAAGAATGACGACGGCACCTACTCCTTCTACACCAACCTGTGGGGCAGCGCCGACGGCGACCATAATATCGATTACAACGATCCTCTGGGCCATCAGGTGGCACAGTCTCACTTCCACCCCGCCGCTGGCAACAGCCGTTACTACTACACTGAGGATACCCCGGTGTATGTGAAGTCCGGTAACAGCTACTCCCTCTACAGCGGAACCTCGGCCCCCTCCGGTGACGGCTTCTACCGGGCATACAGCTACTACACTGCCAGCGGCTACACCACTGAGTACCTGCCCATGTCCACCTACGCGCTGAACATGGCTGCAGCCAACGGCCGCGGGGATGACGGCCTTTGGTACATTCCCGAAGGCGCCGTGTTCCAGCAGATCGACCGGTTCCATATGGAGAAGTCCCTGAATCTGACCGGAACGCTGGAATACTATGACTATCCTGTAGTGGTCAGACAGGACAACGCCTATGACGTGTACGCCTTTCTGGGCAACAACGGCAAGATCACCGTGGCCCCGGCACAGGGCATCAAGCTGACCAAGACCGTCACCGAAGCTGCCGAAGGCGCACCTGACACCTTTACCTTCAACATAACTCTGAGTCAGGCTGTTGCCAACCCCAGTGTAACAGATCCGGACGGCAATGCCTACACCGGTAACTGGTCTGTAAGCGGCAATGTGATCACCGTGGAGCTGAAGGCTGATGAAACCGTTTACATCACCGGCCTGCCCACCGGCGTGACCTATTCCGTGGAAGAAGCGGAGTCCCGCTATTACAGCGCCTCCTCCAATAATGCCACCGGAACCATAACCGCCCACCATGTTAGCGCGGTAGACTTTGTAAATACCCCCAAGAGCTACGGCAACCTGATCATCAGCAAGGACGTTGACCATCCCTACACCAATGTTCCCCAGGCGCTGACCGACAAGGAGTTCACCATCAACGTGACGCTTTCCGGCCCCAACACCGCTAACAAGACCTTTGCCGTAACCGGCTCTGATACCGTCTCCTCCATTACCACCGACGCGAACGGTACTTTCAGCGTAGTGCTGAAGGACAACGGCTCTCTGACCGTTGTGGATCTGCCGGAGGATACCACCTTTGTGGCCACCGAAACGCTGGATCCTGTCAACCATAAGGGTTTCTACATGGATACCGAGCGTTCCGTTCTAACCGGCAAGGTCGTTAAGAACGACGCAGTACAGGCCCATGTGGTCAATGTGTACGCACCTTCCGAGCCTGTGGCCAGCATCGACGTGACCGGTGCCAAGACACTGGTAGATGAAAGCGGCACTTTCCGCTGGGAAGGCAAGAACTTCACCATCCGTCTGGAGCAGTACGATCCCGCCACCGGCACCTACACCACCATTGACGAAACCACCGTTACCGAGGAAAACCTGTCCTTCACGTTTAAAGATGCCCTGAAATTCAAAGCCATCGGCACCTATTACTACAAGGTTTCCGAGGTCATTCCCGCCGACCGTCTGGAAGGCATGTCCTACGACGCTACCGCAGGCCGTTTTGAAGTTCGGGTTACCGACAACGACGTAAACGGCGAGTTGGAATTTGAAGTGTATAATGTAGACACCGGCGACCAGCTCACCGGCAGCGACTATACCTACACCTTCACCAAGAACTTTGTAAACACCCACACCGCCGATGCCACCTATGTGGAATTTGTGGTAAATAAGAATGTGGTCGACCCCCATAACACCGGCGTTACCGAAGCAGGCTACCTGTTTGAGCTGTTCCCGGCAGAAAACGGCGCAGCCACCAGCACAACTCCCGCTTATTCCGTAAGAACTGTTATGGTGGGCGGTCAGGGTCAGGCTCTGTTCCATATTCCCATCACAAAGACCGGTACGCTGCAATACATCCTGAAGGAGATTGCACCTCTGGACGCTGACAAGATTCCCGGCATGATCTATGACGAAACCGAGTACTTGGTCACCGTCACCACCGTAGCCGGCGAAAACAGTGAGCTGGTTCCCACCGTTACCTTCCAGAAAGCAGACGGCTCTGCTGTGACCGAAGAAGATCTGGCATTCACCAATAAGATTGATCTGGAGCCTCTGACTCTGCATCCTTACATCACCAAGGAACTGATCGGCCGTGAGCCACTGTCCGACAGCGAATTTACATTCCAGATTGTGGAAACCGACGGTTCCTTTGTAACCCCCAAGGCCGGCGGCTACTCCGATACCGTTTTCGTTGGTGAGGGCGACGCTTATTACACCCCCATCACCGTCACTACCGTGGGCACCTACTACTTCCGTTCCTGGGAAGTTGCAGGCGATACCAAGGGCATGACCTATGACAGCACTGTCTACCACATCACTGTTGACGTGACTGTTAATGACGAGGGCAAGCTGGTCAAGAAAGTCTCCTATGTCAGAGTGGGTACCGGTGTACTGGGCGACCAGACCACCGCCGCCGACTCCGTTAAGTTCACCAACACCTATGTGAACAGCGATACGGAAGATCTGGTGCTGAAGGGCACAAAGGAACTGACCGGCCGCACCCTGATTACCGGTGAATTCCGGTTTAAGCTGGAAGGCCCCGACGGTTACACCGAGACGGTTTCCAACCGTGCAGACGGCTCCTTTGTATTCTCCCCCATTACCTACACCGCTGCCGATATCGGCACCCATACCTACACCATTACCGAGCTGAATGATGGCAAGGGCGGCGTTCAGTACGATGGCAAGACCCACACCGTCACCGTTACTGTCTCTGACAGCGGTGCAGGCGAGCTGATCGTTACATCCACCGGTGCAGAAAACATTGCATTCAGCAACACCTACAGCACATCGCCCACCACTGTATCCTTCTCCGGCACCAAGAGCTGGTTCAACACCGATCTGGGCACCAGCAAGACGCTGCAGGGCGGTGAGTTCACCTTCGAGCTGTACGCTACCGATAAGAATTACAGCACCGAGGAGTATCTGGTTGCTGACACTACCAACAACGCAAACGGCAGCTTCGGCTTTGGTCTGCGCTACACCAAGCCTGGTGATTACTACTACCTGCTCCGGGAGAAGATTGAAGAGGCACCCGGTGTGGGCTATGATGCCAGCACCTACCAGATCAAGATTGTGGTCTTTGACTCCGGTCTGGGTACGCTGAACGGTCACGTTGACCGGATTGCCAAGGTGGGCACCAACGAAAGCACCATTGCATTCGGCAACTACTACACTCCCGCATCTGCCCAGATCACCATTACCGGCGAGAAGTCTCTGACGGGACGTCCCCTGCTGAACGGCGAATTTGACTACAGCCTGTACAATGCCGACAGTTCCTTTACCCCCTCCGGTGAGGCTTTGCAGACTGTAACCAATGAGGGTACCGGCTTCACCTTTAAGCCTCTCACATTTGAGAATTCCGGCACCTACTATTATGTGGTCAAGGAAGATGTTCCTTCCGCAGCCATCGACGGTATCTACGACGGTGTGAAGTATGACCGTTCCGAATTTGGTATCACCGTCACCGTTACCGACAACGGTCAGGGCAAGCTGGAAGCAAGCTATACTGTTACCAGAAACGGCGCACCCGCAGAACTGGTGTTCCAGAACGTCTATACGGTTACCGACTTTACCTCCTTCGGTTTCTCCGGTACCAAACTCTGGACCAACACCACCAACGATACACCCATGGATATGGTGGGCGGCGAGTTTACCTTTGAGGTGTACGACTCCAACGGTGTCCGTATCACCACCGCCCACAACGATGCCAACGGCAGCTTCACCTTCTCCAACATTCCCATAACCTCCGTAGGCCAGCACATCTTCACCGTGAAGGAAGCCAACACCGGTCTGGGCGGCACCGGTTACGACACCCGGGAGTATACCGTCACCGTATGGGCAGAGGATAACCTGAGCGGTGATCTGGTCCTTTCCGGCGCACCTGTGATCAAGCTGAACGGTCAGACCACCCAGCTGAAGTTTGAAAACACCTACACCGCTGCCCAGACCACTGCCCAGTTCCGGGCCCAGAAGATTCTGGAAGGCAAGCAGCTGGCTGCAAAGCAGTTCTCCTTCGGCCTGTATGAAATCGGTGAGGACGGCGATCCCACACTGCTGCAGACCACACGGAATCTGGCCGGCGGCGGCATCCTGTTCGACGAGATCGTCTATACTGTCCCCGGCGACTATAACTACATCATCCGCGAGTCCATTCCTCTGGATGCTGTAAACAATGTTAAGGACGGCATCACCTACGACACGCATATTTGCCAGATCACTGTTTCCGTGGGCGATAACGGCGACGGCACCATGACCGCAAATGTGACCTACCAGACTCTGCCCCGCTTTGTCAACACCTACGCCGTCTCCGGCGAAACCTCTGTGGATATCTCCGGCAAAAAAGCTCTGGTGGGCAAGGATCTGGAAGAGGGCCTCTACAGCTTCACCCTTTACAAGGGCGATCAGGAACTGGCTACCGTAAAGAACGGGGCTAACGGCAGCTTCGTCTTCCAGGATGTTGCTCTGGATTCTCTGGGCGAGCATACCTTCACCGTGAAGGAAGTCAAGGGCAGCCTGAGCGGCATCACCTATGATGAAACCGTTTACACCGTAACTGTCAACGTAACCGATAACGGCGTTGGCGGCCTGCGGGCATCCGCACCGGTGGTAACACTGCACAACGTTGTTACCGATCTGGTCTTTACCAACCATTATGTGAATACCGGCACCGGCTCCGTGGCTGTCAGCGGCACCAAGGCCTATACCCAGGACGGTCAGGCCAAGCCCATCGGTGAAAAGCAGTTCTCCTTCCGCCTCACCGGTCCCAGCGGCAGCGAAACCGTTTATGCCAAGGCTGACGGCACCTTCTCCTTCACCGATCTCAGCTACACCGCCGCTGATATCGGCCACACCTACACTTACACCGTGCAGGAAGTGATTCCCTCCGACGCCAACAGCGCCAATGTGAAGGACGGCATTGTCTACGACCCCACCGTCTACACCTTTACCGTGCAGATCGAGGACGACAACGAGGGTGGCATTACCATCACCAAGAAGCTGGGCCAGCAGGATGTGACCGGAGATATTCAGGTTGCATTCGCAAACGCTTATGTCATCAGCGGCACAGACCTTGTACTCATTGGCGGCACCAAGACCTACACTGACAGCCGCACGGAGGCTGCACTGCAGACGCCTGCCGGTATGTTCTCCTTCAATCTGAAGGGCCACGGTATTGATGAGACCGTAACAAATCTGGAAGACGGCAGCTTCGCTTTCTCTCAGATTCTCTTCACTAAGGATGATATCGGCGCCACACCCTACATCTACACCGTTTCCGAAATCAAGGGTGACAAGGACTACATCGGTTACGACAAGGCCCAGTTCACCGTAGAAATTCTGGTGGAGGATGACGGCAAGGGCGGTCTGAAGATTACCCAGACCATTAAGAAGGACGGCACTGCCGTTGATGCCATCTCCTTTGCCAACACCTACAACATCATCAGCGACGGCTCCGTGCCCGTTGCAGGCACCAAGACCTACAACAAGGATCTGAACGGCAATGACTTCACCTTCATCCTGTCCCAGATTCTGGCAGACCGCACGGAGAAGCTGGAAGAAGTGAAGAACGCCAAGGACGGCACCTTCGCTTTCACCGATCTGACCTACACCAGGGATGATATCGGCAACACCTATACCTACACCGTACAGGAGTCCATTCCTGCCGATGCTGTGAAGCAGGCAGACGGCACCTATCTGAAGGACGGTATCACCTACGATCCCGATGTGTACAGCTTCACTGTTACCGTAGAGGATAACGGTCAGGGTGGCCTGAAGATCACCACTAAGATGGGTCTGGACGAAGTGGATGCAATCAACACTGCCTTTGACAACGCTTACAGCATCACCGGCACCGGTAAGCTGGAGCTGAACGGCACCAAGGAGCTGACCGGCGGTAAGCCTCTGGCAGACGGCGACTTCTCCTTCGGTCTGTATGATGCGGAAGGCAATCTGGTTGCAGAGCCTGTCACCAACAAGGACGGCAAGTTCACCTTTACTGTAGAATACGATAAGGACGATGTCTCTTCCTCCCCCATCGTATATACCGTCAGGGAAATTATCCCCACCGATGCGGCTCAAAACGCTGACGGC
The DNA here is from genome assembly GCA_045589835.1 of Faecousia sp. Lineage (GTDB taxonomy): Bacteria > Bacillota > Clostridia > Oscillospirales > Oscillospiraceae > Faecousia. The sequence continues at coordinate 3,092 of JAZNPV010000145.1, read as the reverse complement.
ACTTACACGCTGAACCATGTCACCTACGATACCACCGCCTACAAGGTGGAGGTCACCGTCTCCGACAATGGCCAGGGCGGTATTGATGTAGAATACGAGCTGATAAATGCGGAAGCCATCACCTTCCAGAATGTCTACACGCCTGCAAACCACATTGTTGATCTGAATGTACAGAAGAACATTGTAAACAAAACAGACGAGGGTATCACCGCCGAGGGCTTCCAGTTCGAGCTGTACTATCAGGAGCAGCTGCTGGCTACCTACTCCTCCAACGCAGAAGGCATCGCAATCTTCCCCGTAGCCTTCACCGCAAAGGATATCGGCCAAACCTTCACCTTCCAGATCAAGGAGGTCAATACCCAGAAGACCGGCGTAACCTACGATACCACGGTACACAACATCACCGTTAAAATCGAGCAGAATGAAGACGGCACCATCAAGTCCTATATTAACGATACGCTGTCTGATACGGTCACTGTGGAGTTTACCAATACCTACGCAAAGCCCTCCACACCGGTTATGGGCGACTCTACCGATCTGGCAATGCTCTTTGTGCTGCTGCTGATCAGCGGCACCGGTCTGGTGACGATCTTCGCCAGCCGTAAGAAAAAAAGCGCCTAATGTAATTGGGTAATATCCCATAATCCAGCCAAAAAGGGCTGCGGCACACGCCGCAGCCCTTTCATCATTTTTCTGTATAAGCCCGCAAAGTTCAGTTTATCGGACAGTTGCACCGGCGCTTACGCGCCAAAGGCGTCCCCCGGGGGGAAGCTGTCATAAAATCCGGTACGGATTTTGTGACTGATGAAGAAAGCGGGCAGAAATGATGGATTTCGCGCTTGTTTATAGGCTTAAAGCGCACTGTCAGTGTACGCCGTTCCTCATCCGACCCGGCTTGCGCCGGGCCATCTTCCCCCCGGGGGAAGGCATTTGGTTCTCTGCTTAACTAACCGATAAATACAAATTTATCTCTGTTTACACGCATAGAAATACGCCTGCTTATAATCCTCCAGTTCCCGGCAGCATTGCTCCAGCCGGGCATATACCAGCATGGGATCCAACGCTTCCGCCTGTTTGTAATGCTCTGCCGCCAACGCATACTTCCCCTGCGCCAAATATACCTCGCCTCTCAGGAAATGCCATTTTTCCTTCCGTTCTTCCATCCCCTCCAGCACCGCAGCACAGCGTTCCGGTTTTCCCGCTTTCAGTGCAGCGGTTGCCATTATCAGATCTTCCCGGGGATCCCGGCTTATCTGCAGAGCTGCATCCTGCGCAGGCAGGATTCCCGCCTCATAGCACATAATCAATCTGCACCGTTCCGTCTCCGGACAGTAGTAAGGTGTACGGGTCCCCGCCTGCTTTGCCCGCTCCAGCAGTGCTGCGGCATAGCCCCTTCTGTCCGTATCCAGCGCCTGTCTTGCCAAAGCCAGACAAGCATGGCTTTCCATAAGCCACCGTTCCCCGTCAAACACGTCATCCGGTTCCCGATACTCCTCAAGTATTTCCAGCAACTCTTTGGGCTCCGCCTGCCGTGCCCTGGCCATGATTTCCTGATTGGGCGATGTGACAGCAGTCTCTTCCAGAAAATAGCCGATGGGCTTTTCCAGTCTGGCTGCCAGATACCGCAGCGTATCCATTGACGGCTTTGCACTGCCGTTTTCGATCTGCGACAGCATATTTCGGGTGATCGTTTCTCCGCACAACTGACGCTGAGACAGGCCTGCCTGAATACGCGCCTGCCGCAGCCGCTCTCCCAGTTCCATAACACGCCTCCCGGGTAAGTAATATTTACCCGTATTGTAGCACGTATTTCTATAAATTGCTACCGTTACAAAAAATTCATTTGCTATTTTCTTCCTGATGCCGTATAACTATAGTAACTATTTTATACATTCCGAGGTGCGAAATGAATTCACTTTCTCCCCATACCATAAAGCAAACCGCTGCACGGCGGCTGTCTGAAGCCAGCTATTCCCCCAGAAAGCTGATCGCGCTGCATACGGGCCTGTCTCTGGCCATAACCCTTATTATTTCTTTCCTCAGCTATTTTCTGTCCCACCAGATTGACGACACCAGCGGTCTTTCCGGCATTGGCCTGCGGGCTACATTGACCACAATCCAGTCGGGTCTGCAGCTGGCTGCCACGGTAGCCCTGCCCTTTTGGGAAATCGGCTTTTTGCGGGCCGCCCTGTCCATGGGCAGAAACCAGCCCGCCGGCCCATCCACCCTGTTAGCCGGTTTCCGCCGCTTCGGCCCGGTGCTGCGGCTGATGTTTTTGCTGATGCTGATGTTCAGTATTCTTATGATGCTCTGCATATATGTGGGCACCGGAATTTTCATGATGACCCCCGCTGCTGCCTCCTATGTAGAGGCCATGATGCCTCTGATGGAAGATCTTTCCGTGCTGAATCCGGAGCTTTCTTTGGATGAAGCAACGCTTTCCGCTTTGATGGATACCCTGATGCCCGCGTATCTGATCAGCGCCGTGCTGTTTGCCGCCGCTTCGATCCCTCTGCTTTACCGCCTGCGCATGGCCTCCTTTGCCATTATGGACGATCAGCGGCTCGGTGCTTTCACTGCAGTCAGAAAAAGCTGGAAGATGACCAGACATAACTGCCTGCGCCTGTTCCGGCTGGATCTGAGTTTCTGGTGGTTCTATGGTCTGCAGCTTTTACTGGTTGCCGTTGCCTACTTGGATCTGCTGCTGCCTGTGCTGGATATCGCACTTTCCCATAGTGCTTTTCTGTGGTTCAGCCTGCTGCAGGCGGTTGGACAGCTGGCACTTTATTGGTGGGCCGGCAGCCTTGTGCATACTTCCTACGCTGTTGCCTATGACACCTTACAGGAAGCGGCCCAGCACCCGGCCATCCCCACGGTACCTAAGCACCAGCCCTGGGACTACAGCTGAAAAACTGGGTCTGTTGCTTATTTTGCAACAGACCCTCGTTTTATTCCTTTTCGGTTCTATGTCAATAGTTGGGGTAGAGCCAAAATAGAATAATTTTTCGGATCGTGTCGGAGCTTTAGCTCCGGCACGATTTTATGTATTACAGAACAGAATTCGCTTTCTAAAATTATTGAAGTTGCGCATA
>JAZNPV010000144.1:0-47212 GCA_045589835.1 Faecousia sp. | reverse complement strand
ACTGAGAAGCAGAAGGTTAAGTTTGTTTACGGCATTCAGGAGAAGCAGTTCCGCAACTACTACGAAAAGGCAGCTCGTCATGAGGGCAACACCGGCGATATGCTGTTGACCTTCGTTGAGCGCCGTCTGGACAATGTAGTGTACCGTCTGGGCTTTGCTAACTCCCGCCGTCAGGCTCGCCAGCTGGTGAACCATGGTCATTTCACCGTTAACGGCAACCGCGTTAACATCCCCAGCTACCTGATCAAGGTAGGCGATGTGATCGCTGTTTGCGAGAAGAGCGTTTCCAATAACTTCTTCAAGAAGCTGAAGGAAGATGACGCTTTTGTTGCTGCTCCCAAGTGGCTGGACCGCGATAAGAATACCCTCACCGGTAAGGTCGTTGCTATGCCTACCAAGGCGGATATCGACTTCGACATCGCTGTCAACCTGATCGTCGAGTTGTACTCCAAGTAATCGACCCCCTGTTTGTTCGGTATGTGCAATTGTGGGGTGCATTCTACACCCCACACACTTGAGAAGGAGGGTTAAGATTCATGGTAGAAATTGAAAAGCCTCGCATTACCTGTCTGGACACCCCTGAGGATCCTTCCTACGGCAAGTACGTAGTAGAGCCTCTGGAGCGTGGCTACGGTATGACTTTGGGTAACTCCCTGCGCAGAATCATGCTCAGCAGCCTGCCCGGCTACGCCGCCACATCTGTAAAGATCGCCGGCGTGCAGCATGAGTTCTCCACCATCCCCGGTGTGACCGAGGATGTTACCGAGATCGTTCTGAATGTGAAGCGGATGATTATGAAGCTTCACTGCCAGGGCCCTAAGACCGTTTATATCGACGCAGTCGGCCCCTGTGAGGTCACTGCCGGCGATATCAAGGCTGATGGCGAGGTTGAGATCCTGAACCCCGAACTGCATATCTGCACTCTGGGTGAAGACGCCACTTTTAATATGGAGATCACCCTGTCCCAGGGTCGCGGCTATGTTCCGGCTGACCGGAATAAGACCGCCCAGACCGTGATCGGCGTGATTCCCATTGACTCTATCTATTCACCTGTTGTGAAGGTGAACTACACGGTGGAGCCCACTCGTGTCGGTGATAAGACCGACTTCGATAAGCTGACCCTTGAGGTCTGGACAGATTCCACCATCTCTGCCAAGGACTCCGTATCTCTGGGCGCTAAGATCCTTAGCGATCACCTGACGGTGTTCACCAACCTGTCTGACACTGTCAGTGCCGGTTCCACTGTGGTAGAGAAGAACACCGACCGCCCCGACACTAAGCTGTCCATGACGATCGATGAACTGGATCTGTCCGTCCGGAGCTTCAACTGCCTGAAGCGCGCCAACATCAACACCGTTGCTGACCTGATCAGCAAGACCGGCGAGGATATGATGAAGGTCCGTAATATGGGTAAGAAGTCCCTGGATGAGGTTCAGAAGAAGCTGGAGATGATGGGTCTGTCCCTGGCCAGCGAAGATTCTGGCAGCAACAACTAACAGTCAACCTTTGATAAAAGGAGGAAACGTTCATGTTCGGAACTCGTAAGCTGGGCAAGACCAGCGCGCAGAGAAAGGCCCTGCTGCGTCAGCAGGTTACTGATCTGCTGGAGAACGGCAAGATGGAAACCACCTTCTACCGCGCTAAGGAAGTTCAGCCTGTTGTAGAAAAAATGATCACCCTGGGTAAGAAGGGTGGCCTGGCTAACTACCGCAGAGCTCTGGCTTTCATTACCAAGGAAGATGTGGCCAACAAGCTGTTCAAGGAGATCGCTCCCAAGTATGCTGACCGTAACGGCGGCTACACCAGAGTGACCCGTACCGGTGCCCGCCGCGGTGATGCTGCTGAAATGGCAGTCATCGAGCTGGTGTAATCGGAAATTTTAAATGAAAGAGCGTACCGATTCCGGTACGCTCTTTTTTGCCTGCGGCGAAATAAGGCAAATGAAAAATCCCGGAATCGTTGACCAATCGATTCCGGGATTTTCCCATAGAGTGAGGTCTTGCATGAAAAGAAGATTCGATAATTTCTTGTCTCAATTCTATCACGCCGCAATCGTAAATGCAATAGGAGATACATAAAAAATTCATGAAGCGAATAGAAAATGAAACGCTGAAATTGTGCATATTATATAAATAGTTAACTTTTCGTAACACTGTGGCTACGCTGCTTGACTTTTTCAGAAAATAGGGTATAGTAATGGTAAATGAATTAGCACTCTGCTGGCTAGAGTGCTAAAAACAAAAAGGAGTGTTTGCTGTGAATTTTGGAAATTACACCCAGAAGTCATTGGAGGCTATTCAGAGTGCCCAGAATATTGCTGTAGCCAACAGCAATCAGCAACTGGAGCAATGCCATTTACTGCTGGCGCTGCTCCGACAGGATGGGGGTCTTGCTCCGCAGCTGCTGCGGAAAATGGAAATTTCGGTGGAAAGTCTGGCCGCTGCCACCGAAGCAGAGGTTAGAAAGCTGCCGGGTGTCAGCGGCAGCCGTGAGGCTGGCAGGTTCTACATTTCTGCGGATGTGGACAGAACTTTTCAGGCAGCACAGGCACAGGCAGATGTCATGAAGGATGAATTTGTGTCCGTTGAGCATTTGCTGCTGGGCTTGCTGGATGCGGCCAAGGGAGCGGTCAAGGCGCTGTTTAACACTTACCGGATCACAAAAGAGGGATGTCTGCAGGCATTGCAGTCCATTCGCGGAAATCAGCGCGTTACTTCTGACAGTCCGGAGAGTACCTATGACGCGCTTATCAAGTACGGCACCGATCTGGTGAAACGTGCCAGGGAGCAGAAAATGGATCCGGTGATCGGCCGGGATGAAGAGATCCGCAATGTGATCCGGATCCTGTCCAGAAAGAGCAAGAACAACCCGGTGCTGATCGGTGAGCCGGGTGTGGGTAAAACAGCCATCGCGGAGGGACTTGCCCAGCGGATTGTAAAGAAGGATGTGCCCAGGAGCCTGCAGGATAAGACTATCTTCTCGCTGGATATGGGTGCATTGATTGCAGGGGCCAAGTACCGTGGCGAATTCGAGGAGCGTCTGAAGGCAGTTCTGGAAGAAGTAAAGGGCGCAGAAGGGCAGATCATTCTGTTTATTGACGAGCTGCATACCATTGTGGGCGCAGGTAAAACTGAAGGCAGCATGGATGCGGGAAATCTGCTCAAGCCCATGCTGGCAAGAGGTGAACTGCACTGCATAGGTGCTACCACATTGGATGAGTACCGACAGTATATTGAGAAGGATGCGGCGCTTGAGCGCCGATTCCAGCCGGTCATGGTCGATGAACCGACTGTGGAGGATACCATTGCGATTCTGCGTGGACTGAAGGAGCGCTATGAAGTGTTCCATGGGGTGAAGATCGCGGATCCGGCTATCATTGCGGCGGCCACCTTGTCCCACCGGTATATTACCGACCGGTTCCTGCCAGACAAGGCTATTGACCTTGTGGATGAAGCCTGTGCCCAGATCCGCACGGAAATGGACTCCATGCCCACGGAGCTGGATGAAGTTTCCCGAAGAATCATTCAGATGGAGATCGAGGAAGCAGCCCTGAAAAAAGAGGAGGATCCCATCTCTAAAGGCAGACTGGCGGAATTGCAGAAGGAACTAGCGGAAACCCGGGACACCTTCAATGAAATGAAGGCCCGCTGGGAGAATGAAAAGAATGCCATCACCCGGGTGCAGCAGCTTCGTGAGCAGTTGGAGGAACTGAACCGGCAGGTGGAGGCTGCAGAGCAGCGCTACGATCTGGAAAAGGCGGCGGAGCTGAAGTACGGCAGGATTCCCGAGCTGCAAAAGGCTTTGCAGGCGGAAGAGCAAAAAGCCCAGCAGGGGAAGGAAAGTAACATTCTCCGGGATCGGGTCACGGATGAGGAGATCGCCCGGATCGTGGAGCGTTGGACGGGAATCCCCGTATCCCGGCTGGTGCAGGGTGAGCGGGAAAAGCTGCTGCGGTTGGATGAAACGCTCCACGAAAGAGTGGTGGGGCAGGACGAGGCGGTGCAGGCTGTGACAGAAGCCATTCAGCGCAGCCGTGCGGGGATTCAGGATCCCAACCGGCCAATCGGTTCCTTCCTGTTCCTTGGCCCCACCGGCGTGGGCAAGACGGAACTGGCAAAGACGCTGGCGCAGGCGCTGTTTGACGATGAGAACAACATGGTTCGGATCGATATGTCCGAATACATGGAAAAGTACGCGGTCTCCCGCCTGATCGGTGCCCCTCCCGGCTATGTGGGCTACGAAGAGGGCGGTCAGCTGACGGAGGCGGTACGGCGGAAGCCCTACTGCGTGGTGCTGTTTGACGAGGTGGAAAAGGCCCATCCGGATGTGTTTAACGTACTGCTGCAGGTGCTGGATGACGGACGGATCACCGATTCTCAAGGCAGGACTGTGGACTTCAAGAATACGATCATTATTCTGACCTCCAACTTAGGTTCTGAGTTCCTGTTGGGCGGCATCCGGGAGGATGGCAGCATCGATGAAAGCGCAAAAATGCAGGTAGAAGCCCTGCTGCGGCGCTCCTTCCGGCCGGAATTCTTAAACCGGCTGGATGAGATCGTATTCTACAAGCCCCTGACCAAGGAGAATGTGACGAAGATCATTGATCTGCAGATCGGCAGGCTCAATGAACGGCTGCGGCAGCAGCAGGTGCAGCTTGTGCTGACAGAGGCGGCGAAAACGCTGATCGTGGATGCGGCGTATGATCCCCAGTACGGTGCGAGACCTCTGCGCCGGTATGTGCAGCATACGGTGGAGACCATGCTTTCCAAGCGTCTGCTGGCCGGGCAGATCCTGCCGGGGCATACAGTTACCGTGGACGCAAAGGATGGCGAACTGACAATGGAATAAAACGATTGGGACTGGCAAAAGCCAGTCCCAATTTGATATATATGTCACACGAATTTATATTTACCGGGCAGTTTCGTTTACGCATCACCCCCAAGGCCCTCTCTGACGAGGGGGCTGTCACCGTAGGTGACTGGGGGAGAGAAAATCATTGTAAATGCTATATTTTCTCTCCCTCCGGCGCTTCACGCCACCTCCCTCGTCAGAGGGAGGTATTGGTGCAGTGTACATTTCAACTGCCCGGTAAACTGAAATATTTCTGGCTGAGAGATCAATTATTTGCCTCGCTTTGGATTAGCAGTTAAACCCAGAAGATAGTCGACGGATACATTGTAAAGCTCGGCAAGACGGATCAGAACATCTGTAGGAATATCACGCTGACCCAATTCATAATTGCTGTAGACCTGCTGGGAGCAGTTCAAATACTGCGCTACCTGCCGCTGCTTCAGATCACGGTCTTCCCGGAGATCCCGGATACGCCGAAACATAGTAACCACCTCAAGGGTAGGATACCATACTGCGTTTTGTTGTATTGACAATTACCGCAAAATGCGGTAAAGTAAAATATGGAAAGGGGCGGCTTTTCAGCCGCCCCGGAAAATTCAGCAATGCAAATAGCCGCACAGGACTTTCAGTGTATTGTACACGCCGTCAATGTGACTGCGCTCATAGCCGTGACTGGCGTAGACACCGGCACCGATCAGCCCATGGCGGATATCAAAGCCGGCCCGCAGAGTCGCCTCCACATCGGAACCGTAGTGGGGGTACACATCCACCGCATAATCGGCACCGGTTGCTTTTGCGGCATCGATCAGCTTACCTACCACAGCATAACTGTAGGGGCCGCCGGAGTCCTTGGCGCAGATAGAAACCTGCCGTTCGGTACATTGCAGGCCGTTGCCAACACAGCCCATATCCACGGAGACAGCCTCTGTAACACCGGCAGGCACAGAGCCGGAGCCACCATGGCCTACTTCTTCATATACGGTTACATGGATATAAGTTTTTCGGGGCAGAATGACTTTGTTGTCGGCAACATACTTGGCAAAGCCCAATAAAATGCCTACGGACAGCTTATCGTCCAGAAAACGGCTTTTCAGATAACCGGATTCTGTACGGCGGGTACGGGGATCGAAGCAGACGATGTCGCCTACCTGAATGCCCAGCTTTTTCGTATCTTCGGCAGAGGTGACTGCTTCATCCAGAACCACTTCCGTGGTATCAAAATTACGGCTTGCAGTGGAATACTCACCATTTACATGAACGGAAGCATTACAAAGCTGCAAAGTGCCTTCGATGCTCTTGCCGCAGCGGGTATACACACGGACATTTTCTGCCTCACCGTTATTGGCGCTCATGCCGCCCAGAGGTGTCAGACGCAGGCGGCCGTTGCCTTTGATCTCTGCCACCATGGCTCCCAGGGTATCTGCGTGGGCTGCAAGCAGCAAACCGTCCTCCAGGTTTTCACCGCCAAGATCTACCAGAACACCGCCTTTGGTGGTGATCTGTGCCGAAAAGCCCAGAGAAGAAAAGGCGTTTTTGACCCAAGCGGCTGCATTGTCCGTAAAACCGCTGGGGGAGTCAATGGCAAGTAATTGGGCGGTTTTCTCCCATGCGTAGTCAGCGTATTCTTTATCGATCATCATTAACCTCCAAGTAGTATGTAATACCAGACCGCTACGATCTCACGCAGGAAATAATTCACACGCAGGCTCAGCCAGCCGGTTTTTGCGCTTACACCGAACATCTCCAAATTCTGCTCCTGGGCAAAGAGTCCTGCCCGGAACAGGTGAAATTCATTGGAAACAATAGCCGCAGATGTGGGCCGCGTTCCGGTTTTTCCTTCGATCACATCCAGAGAAAATCGGATGTTTTCCCGGGTGCTGGTGGACTTGTCCTCCTGCCATATCCGCGCCGGATCAATGCCTTTGGCAGTCAGATGGTCAAACATGCACTTGGCTTCGGTGATATCCTCGTTGGGGCCCTGCCCGCCGGAAACAATGCAGATCACATCCGGATTTTCAGACAGGTATTCGTATGCCCGCTGGATCCGTTCGCTCAGAATGAGAGAGGGAGAAGTGCCGTTGACACCGGCTCCCAGTACGATCACATATTCACAGGTTGCATCCGGCTCACCGGTAGAAGCAGCCGCAATAAAGCCAAAGGTCACAGCAGCCACAAGCAGCCCCAGACAAAGGCACACATTCAGACAGATGCGGAGTACCGTAGCAGTCTTTGGACGGCGTTTTGCCAACAGCCGCAGCAGCTTATAGGCAAGGATCAGGGCTGCGATACCAAAGGCGGTGTAGGCTAAAAAACTATGGCCGGGGAAACCGTACATGCAGACAGCGAAAGCTATCAGCAAACTGACGAAAAGCCAGGACAGGACTGTTTTTATCTTTTTCATATTCCACCTCCGCAGTACAATAGTATCACAGAGTGGAAAAGAATACAAGTTCTACAAAAATTAAGAAAATTTTAAATCGTAATTGGATAGGAATTCATGTTGCAAAAAAAGATAATATGATGTATACTGTATGAAGTATTGTATACTTCTCGGAGTATGCGCATCGGACAGAACCGGAAGGAGATTTCTAGCATGCAAGATTTACAGGCAAAACAGAATGAAGAAATAACAATAGACCTGTGGCGTTTGGCCAAGGCTGTTTGGAGCCGCATATGGATGATCGTGATCGTGGTGATGGTGTTTGGTATTTTGGCCTATGCCGCATCTGCCATGTTCATTACCCCTACTTACCGTTCCAGCTTTACGGCCTATGTCAATAACAAAAAAGTGGTTGAGGGTGTTGGCAGCACCACAAGCTCCGATCTGAGCGCGTCTATTTCGCTGGCCAAGCTGTACAGCGAGATCATTACAAGCCGTTCCGTACTGACGGAATCCGCCCAGAAATGCGGAATGAAGCTTACGTTTAATCAGCTTTCCCAAATGGTAAAGACGGAAACATCTTCCACTTCCGCGCTGATTACTGTATATGTGGAGGCCGCAGATCCGGTGCAGGCCAAGGAGCTGGCTGCGGCAATCGCACATACCGCGCCCACAAAAGTAACGGATGTGGTTGACGGAAGTACCATGAAAATCGTGGATGATCCGATTCAGCCGGAAAGCAAATTCTCCCCCAACAACGGAAGGAATGCTGTGTTGGGTGCATTGATTGGAATGGTTCTGGCTGTGGGCTTCGTGGTGGTTATGGAGCTGGTCAATGATAAGGTACAGGGGGCTTCCGATCTGGAAAGCCGCTACCAGCTGGCAGTAATCGGTAATATCCCGGATCTGGAAGAAGCGATGAAGAACCGCGATAAGTATGCTTACGCAAAGGGAGGCAGAGGTTAATATGGCTATGGTAAAAAAAGGCAAAAGCAATAAGATTTCCTCTGTCAGAAGCGAGAATTTTCTGCTGACGGAAAAGGCTCCCTTTGCTATGCAGGAGGCATATAAGACGCTCCGTACCAATGTTATGCTGTCTCTGCCCGGCAGTGACTGCAAATGCCTGGGTGTCACCAGTGCCTGCCCTGGTGACGGAAAGAGTACCACCTCTACCAATCTGGCTATTGCGCTGGCCCAGATCGGCAAGCGGGTGCTGCTGGTGGACTGCGATCTGCGTCTGCCCACGGTGGCGGCGAAGCTGCGCATTCCCGGCGTGCCGGGCCTCAGTGATTTTCTGGCCGGACAGGCCCGGATCGAGGATGCAGTGCGCAAGCATGATCATTTTGGCGTTCATGTTCTGCCTGCCGGTACCATTCCTCCGGATCCTACGGGACTTCTGGAGTCTGCTCAGATGGGCCATTTGATCGCGGCACTGAAAAAGATTTACGATTATGTGATCTTTGACCTGCCTCCGGTTACAACCGTTGCGGATGCGGCAATTCTGTCTAAGTACATTGACGGTTATTTGCTGGTCACACACATCAACCGCACGGAGCACAGAAAAGTGGCAGAAATGCTGCGGCAGATGCAGATGGCAGATGCCAATGTGCTGGGCTTTGTGACTACCGGCGGAACTGTGAATGGCAGCTACTATTACTACAAGCGTTGATGAAGAATATGTTCAACATATGTGATCTCCATGGACATTTTCTGCCGGGGATGGATGACGGATGCAAAACAGTTGAAGAGTCGCTGCAGGTGCTGCAAAGCAGCTATGCGCAGGGGATCGGCCAAATGTTTGCTACGCCTCACTATTACCCGGTGGAAACCGTTGAGGCTTTTTTGGAGCGCCGACAGGCAGCCTACGACCGGCTGATGGAGCATCTGGCAGATTGCAGAGTTCCGTTTCCGGAAATTTGTTTGGGAGCGGAAGTAGCATACCGTACAGGTATCAGCCGGGAAGAAGACTTGGATAAATTGTGTCTTGGAAAATCCCGGTATCTGCTGCTGGAGCTGCCCTTTAGACGCTGGGACAGCAATGTGGTGCGTGATATTCAAATCATTTGCAGCACCAGAAATATTACACCGATTCTTGCGCATATTGAGCGGTACTTAGATCTGCAGACCCGGGATTCACTGGACAGCGTACTGGAACAGGATGTGTTGGTGCAGATGAATGCTGGTAATTTCCTGCGTTTCGGCAGCCGCCGGACAGCGGTGAAGCTGCTGAAAAACGGCGTTGTCCAGCTTTTGGGCTCCGATTGCCATAATATGACCACCCGGCCGCCCAATCTGGGGCAGGCACTGGAGTACCTACAAAAGCATGGCATAAAGGATGTTTTGCAGAGTGTTGGTGATTTTAGTATGCAGATCTTTGACGAGGCCATGCATATAGCTGAGCATGTATAAAAAACTTTCCTATTTTAAAGATGATTATGATTGACAGTTCTAGAGCCTGCCTTATCTTTACACAAACAAGAGTGGGAAGGGACGGAAAGAGTTTAAATTCTATAAGTTTCGCTCCATGATCCCCAATGCGGAAGCCAAGCTGGAGAGCCTGCTGGACCAGAATGAGATGGAAGGACCGGCGTTTAAGATCAAGGAAGACCTCCGAATCACCTGGGTGGGTAAATTCATTCGGAAGAGAAGTGCTGAAGAGCTTTCCCAATTGGTCGACATAATAAATTTATGCGAAGTTGGTTGCGATGCTGGGATTTTCGTTGTTGCATAAGCGATGGATAGATAAAAATAAGTTGCTTTTTTTATCATATATATTATAATGTATTAAACAAGAAATAGTAGAAATATATACAAAAATGTCGAAAATGCACATAATAAAAAGGAGAATGTAATATGAAAGGTATTATTTTAGCAGGTGGCTCAGGTACTCGACTGTATCCGCTGACTCTGGTGATGTCCAAGCAACTTTTGCCTGTGTATGACAAGCCTATGATCTATTATCCACTGTCCGTGTTGATGCTGGCAAAGATTCGGGATATTCTTATCATTTCAACCCCGGAGGATCTGCCACGATTTGAACACCTTTTGGGCGACGGCAGTCAGTTTGGTGTCAATTTAAGCTATGCGGTGCAGCCCTCTCCTGACGGACTTGCCCAGGCTTTTCTGATTGGTGAGGAGTTCATTGGCGATGAACCTTGCGCCATGATTTTAGGAGATAACATTTTCTATGGCAATGGCTTTGGAAAGAAGCTCTATGAAGCTACACATAATGCAGAGAATGGTTCGGCCACGGTGTTTGGTTATTACGTCAATGATCCTGAACGTTTTGGCGTGGTAGAATTTGATCAAACAGGAAAGGCAATCTCAATTGAAGAGAAACCGAAGAATCCAAAGTCCAATTATGCAGTTACCGGTCTGTATTTTTATCCTGCAGGTGTTTCTGAGATGGCAAAGAACGTCAAACCCTCTGCCCGAGGAGAATTGGAAATCACTACACTGAACGATATGTATCTGAAAAATGGACTTCTCAATGCAGAAATTCTGGGACGTGGCTTTGCTTGGCTAGATACGGGAACCATGGAAAGCCTGCTGGAGGCTGCGGAGTTTGTCCACATGGTAGAGCAGCGGCAGGGTATCAAGATATCTGCCCCGGAGGAAATTGCCTACCGGTATCAATGGATCACTAAAGAAAAGCTGATTGAATCAGCTAGAGTTTACGGAAAGTCAGCGTACGGCAAACACCTACTGGCTGTGGCAGAGGGAAGAATGATTAAATAAAGGAAGAGGATGTACTTATGACAATTATTGTAACTGGCGGAGCCGGATTTATTGGTTCTAATTTTGTGTTCCATATGTTGGGCAAGTATCCTGACTACCGAATCATCTGTTTGGATAAGCTGACCTACGCAGGCAATCTGTCTACTCTGGCACCTGTGATGGACAATCCAAACTTCCGTTTTGTGAAGCTGGATATCTGCGACCGGGAAGGCGTATACAACCTGTTTGAGGAAGAGCATCCCGATATGGTGATTAACTTCGCGGCAGAAAGCCACGTGGATCGTTCCATTGAGAATCCTGAAGTATTCCTGCAGACCAACATTCTGGGTACTCAGGTTCTGATGGATGCATGCCGGAAGTATGGTATTACCCGCTACCATCAGGTTTCTACCGATGAGGTCTATGGTGACCTGCCTCTGGATCGCCCCGACCTGTTCTTTACCGAGGAGACTCCCATTCATACCAGTTCTCCTTATTCTTCCTCCAAGGCTGGCGCCGATTTGTTGGTTATGGCTTATCACCGTACCTACGGCTTGCCTGTGACTATTTCCCGGTGCTCTAACAACTACGGTCCTTATCACTTCCCTGAAAAACTGATCCCTCTGATGATCGCCAATGCTCTGGCCGACAAGCCTCTGCCGGTTTACGGTGAGGGTTTGAATGTCCGTGACTGGCTGTATGTGGAGGATCATTGTAAGGCTATTGATCTGATTATCCACAAGGGGCGTGTTGGCGAGGTTTACAACATCGGCGGGCACAATGAGATGAAGAATATCGACATTGTGAAGATCATCTGCAAGGCTCTGAATAAGCCTGAAAGCCTGATTACTTATGTAACCGACCGTAAGGGCCACGATATGCGGTATGCCATTGATCCCACCAAAATCCACAACGAACTGGGCTGGCTGCCGGAGACCATGTTTGCTGATGGCATCCAGAAGACCATTCAGTGGTACTTAGACAACAAGGAATGGTGGCAGACCATCATTTCCGGTGAGTACCAGAACTACTATGAGAAGATGTACGGCAACAGAGAACTGGTAGAAGTATGAGAGTATTTGTTACCGGAGTATGCGGTCAGCTGGGCCATGATGTAATGAACGAACTGTACAAGCGCGGCTATGAAGGCATTGGCAGTGACATTGCCCCTGTATATAGTGGAGTTCAAGATGGTTCTGCTGTTAATACAATGTCGTATGTCTCTTTGGACATTACCAATGCAGAGTTGGTCGAATCTGTACTGATGGATGTTAAGCCTGATGTTGTGATCCACTGTGCAGCCTGGACAGCTGTGGATCTGGCAGAGGATGAGGATAAGAAAGAAACAGTTCGTGCAATCAATGCAGGTGGTACAAAAAATATTGCCGAAGTTTGTAAAAAGCTCGGCTGCAAAATGGTATATATCTCTACGGACTATGTGTTTGACGGTCAGGGCACGCAGCCTTGGCAGCCGGACTGCAAGGAATACAAACCGCTGAATGTTTACGGCCAGACCAAGCTGGAGGGAGAACTTGCAGTTGCGGAAGCTCTGGATAAATATTTCATAGTCCGTATTGCATGGGTGTTCGGTCTGAATGGAAAGAACTTCATTAAGACTATGCTGACTATAGGCAAAAAATATGACACCTTGCGGGTTGTTGATGATCAGATTGGTACTCCTACCTATACACTTGATCTCTCCCGGCTTCTGGTGGATATGATCGAAACGGAGAAGTATGGCTATTACCATGCAACCAATGAAGGTGGGTACATCAGCTGGTATGATTTTGCCTGTGAGATTTTCCGACAGGCAGGCTACGCGACAAAGATAGTGCCTGTAACAACAGAAGAATACGGTCTTAGCAAGGCTGTCCGGCCTTTCAACAGTCGATTGGACAAAGCAAAACTGATCCAAGAAGGCTTTTTGCCTCTGCCTACATGGCAGGATGCGTTGCACCGTTATTTAAAGGAAATCGAGGAATAAACGATGGGGCAGATTACCATTGAGAAGAATGTGGCAGGTATTGAAGGCCTGTGTGTGATTACTCCCAAAGTCCATGGTGACAGCCGTGGCTACTTTATGGAGACCTACAGTCAGAGAGATCTGGAGGAAAACGGAGTTTATATTAACTTCGTGCAGGATAATCAGAGCATGTCTGTGAAGGGCGTTTTGAGAGGCCTGCATTTTCAGAAAAATTATCCTCAAACCAAGTTGGTCCGCGTGATCAAAGGAAGCGTTTTTGATGTGGCAGTAGATCTGCGCAAAAGATCCAAGACCTATGGAAAGTGGTATGGTCTTACGCTGACAGAAGAAAACAAGAAGATGATTTTGATTCCCCGCGGGTTTGCCCATGGATTTCTGGTGCTGAGCGATACAGCGGAATTCTGTTATAAGTGTGATGACTTCTATCATCCGAATGATGAAGGTGGACTTGCCTGGAATGATCCTGACATTGGTGTGGACTGGCCTGAGGTACAAGGAAAATATCAGGGCAGTGCATCATCTGAGGGATATATGTTGAATGATGGAACAGCCCTAAACTTAAGCGAAAAAGACCAAAAATGGTTAGGAATCAAACACTATAGCCAGGAAATGTTTTGATGTGGTGAAGTATGAGCGGAAAACTGATTGTAATTGAAGGACTGGATGGCAGCGGAAAGGCCACCCAGTCCAGTCTGCTGTATGAAAAACTATTGGCAGAGGGAAAGAATGTCCGAAAGGTATCATTTCCTGCATATGACAGCGATTCTTCTGCACTGGTGAAGATGTATTTGGCGGGTGACTTTGGCAAAGATCCTGGAGATGTGAATGCCTATGCGGCATCTACATTCTTTGCAGTAGATCGGTTTGCCAGCTATAAGAGCGAATGGGGAAAGTTCTATGAGAATGGCGGTATCGTAATTGCAGATCGCTACACCACTTCCAATGCGATTCACCAGTGCTCCAAACTTCCCAGAGAAGAATGGGATGCATTTGTGGAGTGGCTGTTTGAATTTGAATTTAAGCTGATGGGTATTCCGGCACCGGACAAGGTGATTTATCTGCAGGTGGATCCCGCAGTCAGTCAGAAGCTGATGAGCATCCGCTACCAGGGCGACGAGAGCAAAAAAGATATTCATGAAAGCAATTTAGAATATCTGAAAAAGTCCCGGGAAGCTGCCGCGTACTGCGCAGAAAAACTAGGCTGGACTACCATCCAGTGTGATAATGGAGAAGCTATGCGTAGCATTGCGCAGATCCATGAAGATATTTTACGTGCGGTAGGGGAAGAGAAATAATATGAAGATGAAACGCCTGCGGTGGACAATAATGATGTATTTGATTCCAGGGGGAAGGCGACGTGCTGCCTATGCAAGAAAACACGGAATCTATCATCATGTTGGAGAAAATGTAAGTCTGCAACCTAGATTTGTTCCACTATATTCTGAGTTAATTTCTTTCCATAACAATATTGTTGTGGGTAGAAATGTGGATTTCTGTACCCACGATGCTATCCATAGTGTGCTGAATCGGACACAGGATGAGTATCGCTATAAAGAACAAATTGGCTGTATTGAAGTTATGGATAATGTATTTATCGGTTCAAACTCTGTTGTTCTACATGGGACGAGAATAGGTCCCAATGTTATTGTTGCGTCTGGAGCTGTTGTGACAAAAGACTGTGAACCGAATTCTGTATATGCTGGATGTCCTGCAAAGCGAATTGGTAGCTATCAGGACTATATGAGCAAGCGAAAAGATGGGGAAATGAATGAAAGTATTTCCACAACTAATAATAATCAAGCTATTACAGCGGAAGAAGTCTCAAATGCTTGGAAGGTGTTTGAAAAAAGACACGAAGCGTGAGTGCGATGTCCCCGAAGCGTTTTCGTAGAATTGGAATAAGGATGCGTGATAAACATGTCTATATTTGTAACACGGTCCTCTATGCCTACATTGGAAGAGTACATAGAGGAAATTAAACCGATTTTTGAGTCCCATAGTCTCACCAATATGGGACCGGTATATAAGCGGCTGCAGCATCAGCTGATTGAGCACCTCGGTGTACCTTACTTAAGTCTGTTTGTAAACGGACACATGGCGCTGGAAATGGTGATTCAAGCGATGGGGCTGAATGTTCCTGGCGGCGAAGTGATTACCACACCCTATACCTTTGTATCCACCACCCATGCTATTACCAGAAATAGACTGACTCCTGTTTTTTGCGACATCAAGGAATCAGATATGACCATGGATCCGGATAAGATTGAAGAATTGATCACGGAAAAGACGGTTGCTATTATGCCTGTGCATGTTTACGGTCACATTTGCGATGTGGACCGCATCAATGCCATTGCAAAGAAGCACAATCTGAAAGTCATTTATGATGCAGCGCATGCCTTTGGTGTGACCTATAAGGGAATTGGCATCGGCAATTATGGTGATGCTTCCATGTTCTCCTTCCATGCTACGAAGGTATTTAATGCTATAGAGGGCGGTGCCATTTCTTTTAAAGATCTGGCGTATAGAGAGAAGCTTCACGAACTGAAGAACTTCGGCATACACGGCCCTGAAGATGTCACAGGTATCGGAGGCAATGCCAAAATGGATGAATTCCGTGCGGCTATGGGTATTTGTAACCTGCGGCACATTGAAAAGGCCATCGCTTCTCGCAAGGCGGTATATGACCGCTACATGAAGAATCTGTCCGGTGTGGAGGGAATCTTTATTCCTGGGGAACAGGAGAATGTGGTATGGAACTATGCCTATATGCCTGTCTTTTTTGATAAAAATAAGTTTGGTAAAAGCCGCGATGAAGTGTATGAGCAGCTGAAGCAACAGGACATTTTCGCTAGAAAATATTTTTATCCGGCAATTAATGATATGACTTGTTACCAGTACCTAAATGGGCAGAAGACGCCTGTTGCGCATGATATGTCTCTGCGGGTTCTGACGCTTCCGATTTATGAGGGACTGGAACTGGAAATTGTTGACAGAATTTGTGACATTATTCTTAAATAAGAGGATATAATTATGAAAAAGCTTCTGTTGCTGGGTGGATCGGCACAGCAAATTATCGCGATTGAAACCGCAAAACGATTGGGCTACTATACTGTTTTGTGTGATTATTTGCCGGATAATCCGGGACAGCATGTGGCGGATACCTTCTATTTGGCAAGTACAACGGATAAAGATGCTGTTTTGAAAATTGCACAGGAAGAGCATATTGATGGAATTCTGGCTTATGCGTCTGACCCAGCAGCGCCTACTGCGGCATATGTGGCGGAAAAAATGGGACTGCCGGGAAGTCCATATAATTCTGTAGAGATACTGTGCAATAAGGATGCCTACAGAGAGTTTCTTGCAGAACACGGATTCTGTACACCGAAAGCAAAAGGCTATACAGATATTGCCGAAGCGATTTCTGATATTCAGACAGGCGTTTTCAAGTTGCCTGTGATCGTGAAACCTGTGGATTCTTCTGGATCTAAGGGCGTCAGCAGAATCGACAGTGCTTCCGAGGCGGAGCAAAAGGCAAATTATGCATTGTCTTTTAGCCGCTGTAAGCGTTTGATTATTGAAGAATATGTGGAAATGTACGGATATCAGGTCGCCGGTGATGGATTGTCCATTGACGGAAAGCTGGTGTTCCGTTACTTTGCAAATGATCATTTTAATCCCAAATGCGTAAATCCGTTCGTTCCCATTTCGGCATCTTTCCCCTATAACATGCCTGAATTTGTGCACAATAAGGTGCATGATACCATTCAGAGACTGTTAACAGCACTGAATATGGGAACAAGCACTTATAATTTTGATATTCGGGTAGATAAGGATTATAACGTTTATTTAATGGAAGTGGCACCCAGAGACGGAGGGAATTATATTCCAAATGTTATTAAATACGCAACTGGAGTGGATCTAGTAGAATGTGCTGTAAAGGGTGCAATGGGAGAAACTATTGAACTGCCGGAAAAGATCAAACCCAACGGATTCTGGTCTTATTTTGCGGTACATAGTTTAGAACACGGTGTGCTGGATAAAGTAGTGTTCCGTGAAGATGTGAAAGCAAAAATTATTGAGAATCATTTGATTAAAAAGCCTGGAGACCGGATCGAACCGTTCACCGGTGCAAATACCACATTAGGATGTCTGGTTATGCAGTTTGATTCTATGGAAGAAATGCTGGATATGATGGATCATTCTGAAAATTGGATTGAAGTCAAGCTTCTGTAATAAGGAGGGTGAGAATTGCATGAAAGAAATCGGGGGATATATGAGCTTTGAACAGTATCATCGGCCTATGCTGCATGATGCTGGGATTAAACTGAACAGCGGAAGAAATGCTTTGGCATATCTGATTGAGGCGAAAAGAATAAAGAAAATATGTATCCCCTATTTTATGTGCAGTTCTGTTTTTGATCTTTGTAGAGAATTAGATGTTCAGTTAAGATTTTATCATGTTGGTTTTGATTTTAAACCTGCCTCTATTGATCTGGCAGCAGATGAGTGGTTGTACATGGTAAATTATTATGGTCAGCTTTCTCAAAAGGATATTATCCAGTTTAGACAGAAGTATCAAAGGATTATCGTGGATAATGCCCAAGCTTATTTTGTGGACCCTGTGGAGAAGGTAGACACACTCTACACCTGCCGTAAGTTTTTTGGTGTTGCGGATGGTGCTATATTGTTTACGAATACCATGCTGCAAAGGGCATTGGACCGTGAGTTGTCCTATAGTCACATGGAGTATTTGTTTGGACGTTATGAAAAAACTGGCTCCGAGTTCTATGAGGCAATGAGCAAGAATAATGCCAGATTTCGGAATGCACCAATTTTGAAGATGTCAAAGTTAACGGAAAATCTTCTTAGAAGCATTGATTACAATAACGTAGAAGAGCGTAGAAATAGAAATTTTGCATATCTGCATGAAAAACTGGGTCGCAAGAATGAACTGGCGTTGTCTGTACCCAAGGGAGCGTTTGCATATCCCTATATGACAACGAACGGCGCATTGTTGAAAAAACAGCTGATTGCAAATAAAATATACGTTCCAACGCTGTGGCCCAATGTTTTGGACGAATGTGTTGTGGGAACTGTAGATTACAGACTTGCAGCAGATTTGCTGCCGATTCCCTGCGATCAACGGTACGGAATAGAGGAAATGGAATATATTTGCTCTCTAATTAACCGTTGAAAGCTGAAAAACAAGAATATGGATGTGAAGTTACCGAAATGAAAGTAACAGAATTAACAAAAGAAATGAGATGGCATATAGCGGATCGTTTGGCAGAAGACCGGCTGGAAACGATCAATGCATCATGCCAAGAGGCCAAGGTAAAGAAAACATTTTATACATGTTATGGAAAACGTTGTATAGATATTATTCTGTCTGGTATAGCATTGCTTATTACCTTGCCAATTAATGTGGTACTTGCAATTTGTACCTTCTTTGATGTGGGTGCTCCCATCTTTTTCTTTCAGGAAAGAACTGGGATGAATGGGAAAACATTCAAAATTGTTAAATTCCGCAACATGAAAAACACCGTAGATGAGCGGGGGGAATTACTACCGCCGTCTAAAAGAGTGACAAAATTTGGAAAATTCGTTCGCAAGACATCTCTGGATGAGCTTCTGAATTTTTGGAGTATTTTTAAAGGCGATATGTCTCTTATTGGCCCGCGTCCGTTGGTGCCGGAGTACACAAACCGCTTAAACAAGCGGCATGTTACGCGACAGGCTGTACGACCGGGACTGGAATGCCCGCCTAAAGACGATATAGATCATGTATGGTCCTGGCATGATCAGTTTGAAAACGATGTATGGTATGTTGAAAATATAAGTTTTAAAACAGATTTGTTTATGCTATGGCGATTGGTGAAATATGCCTTGGATCGCAAGAGCACAAAGGTAAGAGCTGCAGCCAATAGAGGTGCGTTTATGGGCTATACTGAGGACGGTCTTGCAATGAATCTAAGTGAAGTTCCCCAGTCCTACATAGACGAATGTGAAGCCTGGTTTAATGCAAAAGAAGAGCAAAGCAATAAGCAAGAGGTACTTGTATGAAAAAACTTCTGGTGATGGGCGGAACCCGGATTACCTGTGAAATAGTACGCAAGGCAAAGCAGATGGGGATCTTTGTGGGCGTAGCTGACTATAATCCGCCAGAAAAATCGCCTGCAAAGACCATTGCAGACGAGCATTTTCAGGTAAGCTGTACAGACGTAGATGCTATGTCTGCGTTGATAAAAACACAAAAATACGATGGCGTATTGGTTGGTTTTAATGACATGCTGCTGCCTTATTATGCAGATATTTGCGAGAAAACAGGTCTGCCTGCCTATGGCACAAAGGAACAGTTTGATATTTTTATCAATAAAGACAAGTACAAAAAATTGCTTCGGGAATATGGCGTTCCAACTGTACAGGAATACCATATTGATTTGAATAATGTAGCTTATAGTGCAGAAACAGTAAAATTTCCGGTGCTGGTGAAGCCTGCTGATAGCAGTGGCTCCCGTGGCATTTCTATTTGCAGGAACGTCAAAGAACTGGAAGAAGCTGTATCCAAGGCAGCCGATTATTCCAAAACAGGAAAAATTTTAGTAGAACAATATTTAACCGGAAAAGAAGCAACTGTATTCTGGATTTTCTGCGATGGTGAATATCATTTCTGCGGTATTGGAAACCGGCATGTTAAGCATAATCAAGAAGGGGCGATTCCCCTGCCTGTGGGTTACACGTATCCTGCAAAAGCAACTGTTCGCTATCAGAATGAGGTTGTTGACAAGGCAAAGGAAATGTTCCGTTCCGTAGGAATTAAAAACGGTATGATGTTCATGCAGTGCAAAATTGAGGATGGCGTCTGTGTGGCATATGATATCGGATATCGGTTAACAGGTACGCTTGAGTATAAAAACTTTATGGATGCATGCGGATATGATCCTCTGGAAATGCTGATTCACTTTGCTTTGACCGGAAGGATGTGCGAAAAGGAAATTCATGTGGATCCTATGTTTAATGGCGCATATCCCTTTAATGTATCTTTACTGGCAAAACCCGGTAAAATTGCGGATATTGTTGGAATTGGGGAAGCAAGAACAATTCCCGGTGTAATTGATGCTGTTGTGGCACATTACCCTGGAGAGGAAATTACAGAAGCGATGAAGGGCTTGCTTGCTCAAATCACAGTACGCATTCTTGGTACTGCCCAGCGCAAAGAGGATGTTATTCCCACGATGAAGCGGATTGAGCAGACAATTAAAATCGTTTCCGATCAAGGTGAAAATTTGCGTCTTCCTGGAATTGAGGATGAAGATATAAACGATGTGATTTGAATGGAAAGGTTCGTAAGTATATGAATGTGTTCATCACTGGTGCAGGCGGCTTTTTGGGGAAATATATTATCCGTAATCTTTTGGATAATGGAGCGTGTTCTGTTTTTGCAACTTCTCTTTTTGACAAGGATTTACAGGCGTTTATAAACATGAAGGGATTCCATTTCGTTCCCAATGATTCGGTTCTTGCATTTGATTTTTCAGAAATCGATGTTGTTGTGAACTGTGCTTTTCCCAGAGCTATGGATGGTGCAGGCTTTGCCAATGGTTTGGACTTCCTGAACGAGCTGCTGAAAAAGATCGAGCGTCATAAAAACTGCGGTTTCATTGATATCTCATCTCAGAGTGTGTACAGTTTTACCAGAGAGGAACCGGCGACGGAGCAGACCCAGCGTGTTCTGGAAGCCAGCTATGATGTGGGCAAATACTGCATGGAAATGCTGACGGACGCCCGTTTGAAAGATCATAAACGGGTGCATCTGCGTCTGGCCAGCCTGATCGGACCTAAATTTGACCAGCGTCTTGTGAATAAGTTTGTGAAGAAAGTAATTGCCGGAGAAGATATCACCTTGAAAGGCGGTAAGCAGCTTTTTGGCTTTCTGGATGTTCGTGACTGTGCAGCTGCCATATGCAAGGTTGTGGATAAATGGAATTGCGTTACAGATGCTGGTGAGGTATTCAATATCGGTGCCGAGGACAGTAATTCCCTGCTGCAAATTGCTGAAATTGTTGTAGCTGTCGGTAAAGAGTACGGCTTTGAAAAAGCGAAGATCATTTTGGATGAGACAGATGATTGGATGAACTCCAGCCTAGACAGCACAAAGTTCTACGACTATTTCAATTGGAAACCAAGTTACAAAATGAGAGATAGTGTTCACAAAATTTATAATGCAGAAATGATTTGAGGGAGCGCATACATGAAGATTTGGGTCATTGGCAGAAGTTTTCCAAATAAGAAAAATAAAAATATTGGCTCCTTTGAGTTTGAACAAGCAAAAATGCTTGCCAAGAAGGGAAACGAGGTAACCTATCTTGCGCTTGTATTTCACCCGTTCAAAAAAATCAACAACTGGGGCTATAGCACCTGGCAGGCAGATAATATAACGATCTGTGCTTATTCACAATTTTATATCCCCGAGAGATTGAATCTTCATTTAAGTACCTTTCAAACAAGCAAATGGATACAATTTCTGCAGCGTGTTGAAAAGCAGTGCGGATTGCCGGATGTAATCCATGTTCATTATCCCACAATGATTACGGAAGCTGATGCAGTTCTTGCGTATCAAGCAAAAGCTGCAAAAGTTGTTGTTACGGAGCATTGGACAAAAGTACTGACAGGAGAACTGAAGAAACATCATATTGATAGGTTGATATCTTATGCGCAGAGAGCAGATGCGTTTTTGAGCGTGGGAAAACCGTTGAAGGATTCTGTACAGAAACTAACAGGAGCCTGCAATAATCTACATGTGGTTCCCAATATTGTTTCAGAAATGTTTTTGCAACAAAAAAAAGATAAGAGCGACAAGTCATATTTTGAGTTTATTACAGTTGGCAGACTTGTACCTGTAAAGCAGTTTGATAAAGCAATTGAAGCATATTATGCGGCTTTTGGAAACAAAAATGAGAAAGTAAAGCTGACGATTGTGGGTGGAGGTTCGGAAGAAAAGAAGCTGCGGCAATTGATTGCACAATATCAGCTGGAAAAGTCCGTTGTTTTGACAGGTTCGCTAAATCGTGAGGAAACAGCCCGAAAAGTTGCAAATGCAGATATATTGGTGTGCTTTAGCCGGTTGGAAACTTTCGGTGTGCCGGTAATTGAAGCATGGGCATGCGGTTTGCCTGTTGTCGCTACCGATGCACTTGGCTTTTTGGAGTACTGGAGCGACGGCTTAGGCAAAATTGTTTCCTGGAAAAGTGTTGACGAAATGGCTGCCGCGATGGAAAATATGTACAAACACTACGGGGAATATGATGCAAATCAGATCTCGGAATTTGCAAACCGTAATTTTAGTGAGGATGCAGTTTACAGCCAGCTTATGGCACTATATAGTGGAGAATAATTATGAAAATAATTGCGTATTACTTACCCCAATTTCATAGGATTCCTGAAAACGATCAGTGGTGGGGAGAAGGCTTTACCGAGTGGGTAAATGTAAAAAAGGCGAAGCCTCTTTTTGAAGAGCATGTTCAGCCTAAAGTGCCGCTCAACAACCAGTACTATAATCTGCTGGACGTAGATGTAATGAAATGGCAAACAGAAATTGCAAAACAGCACGGTGTTTACGGCTTTTGCTTCTACCATTATTGGTTTGACGGAAAAATGTTGCTTGAGAAGCCTGTTGAAAATTTCCTCGAGGAAAAGAGCATTGATTTTCCCTATTGTATTTGCTGGGCAAATGAACACTGGACAAATCAGTGGGTTGCAGATAAGCACAATGTGTTGATAGAGCAGAGATACGGTGGCAAGAAGGAATGGAAGGAACACTTTGATTATTTGCTGCCCTATTTCATGGACGACAGATATATCAAAAAAGACGGTAAACCGATATTTGTGCTTTATCGTCCGGACTTGGTTGACGATCGTAAGCAGATGCTGGAGTATTGGAATGAGCTTGCAGTAGAGGCCGGCCTTTCTGGTATTTGTGCTATGTGCCAAAGACCGGATGCTATCCTCAATGGTTCCAACTCGGATCTGTCCATGTTTGATTACTGTATTGAATATCAGCCGGGAATCGCATTCCGGGATGTTCTCCAGAAGAAACAGAAGTTTATGTGGCTTCGGAGAATAAAAAGAGCGGTACTGCTGCGTTTAGAGAAAACTTTTGGTATTTCTACTGCAGGAATGAAACTGTCCAAGCTGTCTGGAGAGGTTACGAAATTCCGGTATGATGACGTTTGGGAAAGTATTCTTAGTCAAAAGCCTATGTTTTCTAATAGTATTCCCGGCGCATTTGTGAATTGGGATAACACTCCGCGCAAAGGGGTTCGGGGATCGGCAGTTACAGAGTACAGTCCTGAGAAATTTAAGGATTATTTATCCCGTCAGATAGTCCATGCAAAAGATGCGTATCATCAGGATATGATGTTTATGTTTGCATGGAATGAATGGGCAGAGGGCGGTTATTTGGAGCCCGATGAGGAGAATCAGTATGGCTATCTGGAGGCAATCCGCGAAGCCCTTCTGGAAAATAGTGAATTCCCTGAATAAAGAACGGCATGCCACAAGTTGCAGCCAATAGATGGGAAAAGTAAACAGGAGCGAGTAGCATTGAAAATTAAAATCAATTTTGAAAAGATAATACTGTGCTTGTTTTCCATCAGCATATTTTGTAACGGATATTTGCTGTATATGTGGAACACGTATGCAGGTATTCTGGGCCCAATCGCCAGTATACTACGAATTCTAGGGTGCTTGTTGCTTCCGTGCCTTTTAGCGTTGCAGCGACGGAAGTTAACTATGAAACCGAAGTTTTTTGTCCTAATTCTCATGGCGGTTTTGTTACAGATTCATATCAGTTGCCTTGGCGCGGTATACAAGGGATCTGTAAATTTGAATGTTATTCTTCTGTTTGTTAATCTTTTTTGCATTCTATTACTTACAAAGGAACAGCGCATTCAAATCTATAAATATGCGCTGTATTTCTTTGCACTGGCCTGTCTGCCCAGTTTGATTTATTTCCTGATGGATTTGGTTGGATTGTCTATTCCGGCAGAAGTGTTGCTGAGTGATCAGCCGGCGAAAATCCGTACTGGTGTATACTATCTTCATGCACCCTTTGGCCTGCTGATCCATCAAGGAAGTGCAGGATTTATGTACAGAATGTGCGGTATTTTTGATGAGGCTGGTTTTGTAGGCTCTATGGCAGCGTTGTTTATAGCCAGCGGCTACAAGCGTGTAAATAAAAAATGGCTGTTGCTGTTGCTTGTGGAAGGACTATTTTCCTTGTCGATGGCATTTTATCTCATGATGATCATTTTTTGTATTGCCCGTAGCTTTACAAAGGGAGCTGTAAAATTTGCTGTAATATTGTTGGTGCTGCTGATCGGATTTTCGATATTGATGAATGTGGAATTTGAGAATCCCTATATCAATACGTTAAAAAGCCGAATTGATTTGACCTCTGGTATTTTGGTTAAGGACAACAGAACATCCAGTAATTTTGATATAAAATACCAAGATCTTTTGGCGGGGAATACATATGAGAAGTATATGGGATTCGGCTATAATGCGGTTGCCTTGGATCCTGAGATAAATGCGTCTTATTCCTATAAGTGTCTAATATATGATTATGGTATTTTAGGCTTTGTGTTATACATTTTTGTCCTTGTTTTTACGAGCATTTGTATAGGATTCAATAAAAAAAGTTTGCCTTTTCTTACGGTGTTTTTGTGTTCGATCTACCAACGTCCGTATATGTTTACACTCTTGTTTATGACGTTTTACATCACTGCATTGGAACTTGTGCAAACAGAGGAAGTGACGTATAGGTTATTTCCTAATATTAAAAAGAAATAAGGAAATGCATGTGGGGATAGGCTAAATGATAGATTCAAAACGATTTCAGAAAATAAAAGCAAAATATCATCGATTTCTGGCTTACTATTATAAGCATGGAAAGTATGAGCAATATATGCATGCGGCATATAATTATTGCGTCTTTCAGCATAAGCTGAATCAGGAATTGACGGATACTGTTTTGGAAAACCAGCTTCTTAAAATTTCAAGCAATCAATTTCCTGAAGAAACAGTAACACCAAATGCTGATTTGATTATGCTTTACGATTCCATTGGTGTGGATAATATTGCGCTGAGCTACCATTATCTATCATTTTTAGTTGATTCCGGAAGAAGCTTTGTCTATGTGGTGCGTGACTCTGGAAAGAATCGACTACTTCTGGAGATGGCCGAGAACTGTGAAAACTGTTTGACGGTTATTCATTATCAGGAGAAAGGATATCTTGACACAGCAAAAAAAATACGTGATGTAGTAACACAATACAGTCCTGCCACTGTGATTATGCATATGAACAATACAGATGTTGCAGGATTTGTAGGCTTTTCTAATTTAAACGGAATCCAGAAATTTTATATTAACCACGGTGATGAACAGTTTTGGATTGGTAAAGCACTCCTGGATTACTGTATTGAATTTCGATCAACTGGAAAAGACATTTCTCATAGGCTAAGAGAGATTCCTTTAGAACGTATTTTGCTACAGCCATATTATCCGATTATTCAACAGCATGAATTTTGCGGACTTGAATTACAGGAAGAGAATCAAAATAGAAAGATCATTTTTTCAGGTGGACGATTTGTTAAAACATACGGACGGAATTTCCAATACCTAAAAATGGTTCGTGATATTCTTTATGATAATGAAAACGCGTGCTTTGTTTTTGCTGGTAATGGAAACAGCACTCCTATGCAGGCGTTTGTGCGCAAGAGTGGGTTGGAAAGGCGCTGGATCATCACAACATATCGGCCAGACTTGTATGAAGTGATCAAAAGGGCGGATGTTTATTTGAGTACGTTTCCTTTGTTTGGAGGATTAATGACGCAAACTGCGGCAGTGGCGGGAACACCGATTGTAGAGTTGAACGCAAACACCGGCAATTCGTCATATGATGTTCTTCCGTTATTGGAGAACTGCAAAATTGTATTCGATTCTGTACAAGAATGTAGTGAACAGGTCAAGTGTCTTTTGGGCAATGATGCCTATAAAGATAAAATAGGAAAAGAACTACAGAAATCACTGATCAGTAAAGAATTATTCGATAGTAATTTTTATGAGATCCTTTCAGATAAAAAAAGTCGGTTTGTTTTTACGGAAGTCTATTTTGATCAGGCTAAATCTGCGCAGGATTACCTGGATGCAGAAAACAACGGTTTGCATAGTATACCGTTGGTTCTGCGAAATCGCCATATGCTAAGGTTCTATCCTATTACGTTTATGGAAAATGCGCTTAAGATCATTGTCCATAACGGGATTCCGTTTATAAATAAGTAAACAAAGCTGGAAAAGTTATTTTTTAAGTAAGAGGTTCTGGTGATAGAAATGCAAGTAATTAAATACGTATTTCAACCTCATGGTGATGATCGTGGGCAGCTGGTAGCGCTGGAAGAGTTTAAAGATATCCCTTTTAAAATTAAAAGGGTATACTATATGTATGACACCGCTCCGGGAGTAACCAGAGGATATCATGCGCACAAGTCGTTGCAGCAAATTCTCATCTGCATCCACGGAAGCTGTAAGATCCGTTTAGATAATGGTAAGGAAAAGAAGGTTGTCCCGCTGGAAAAACCCTATGAAGGATTATATGTATCCAATAATATGTGGCGGGAAATGTTTGATTTCTCTGAGGATGCTGTGTTAATGGTGCTGGCATCCGAGCTATATGATGAGTCAGATTACATCCGGGACTATGAAGAGTTTCTTAGCCTCGTGAAAAATTGTGGAGACGCGGTATCTGCGGAAGGAGATTAAAGATGAACGTACCTTTTGTTAGCTTTCTCCCTATGGAACAGGAACTAAAGCAGGATCTGAATGCTGCATTTGAACGTGTACTGGGAAGAAGTTGGTATATTGACGGAGTGGAAGATAAGGCTTTTGAACAAGCATTTGCGGAGTACTGCGGAGTCAACTACTGTGTTGGCTGCGGCAACGGTTTGGACGCACTGATGCTTGCTTTGAAAGCACTTGGAATAAGCAATGGTGATGAAGTAATTGTCCCTTCCAATACATATATTGCAACGGCATTGGCAGTAACATATGTAGGTGCGACGCCTGTGTTTGTTGAACCGGATATTCAGACTTATAATATCAATCCGGCACTGATTGAAGAGAAAATTACGGATAAAACCAAGGCAATTATGCCGGTCCATCTGTATGGACAGCCTTGTGATATGGATACTATTTTGGAAATTGCCTCCAAGTATAATTTGTATGTTGTGGAAGATTGTGCACAGGCGCATGGTGCTACATATAAGGGCAAGAAGATTGGCTCTTTTGGAGATGCTGCCGGCTTCTCTTTCTATCCAGGAAAGAATCTGGGTGCACTGGGTGATGCAGGCGCCACTGTCACAAATAACAAAGAGCTTGCAGATCATATCCGTGCTTTGGGTAATTACGGATCTGATTATAAGTATCATCATGTCTACAAGGGCAACAACAGCCGCCTGGATGAGATGCAAGCAGCTTTTCTGTCAGCAAAACTGCCGCACATGGAACGAATGAATGTCGAGCGCAGACGTATTGCACAGAAGTATCTGGATGGAGTTCACAATCCAGAAATTATTCTTCCCTATGTATTGGAGGATGTTGTGCCTGTTTGGCATATTTTTGGTGTTCGTTGTAAGCGTAGAGATGCACTAGAGGCATTTTTAAAGGAGAAGGGCATTTCTACCAATAAACACTATCCTATTCCCATGCACCTGCAGGAATGCTATCGGGATCTGAACCTTCCCGAAGGAAGCCTTCCCATTGCCGAAGAAATCAGTGCTACAGAACTGAGTATTCCAATGTATTACGGAATGACTGATGAACAGATTCAGTATGTTATCGATATGATAAATCAATTTCGTTAAAGAAAGTATTAGGCAATGAAGAAATTAAAGCTTTTCCTGGAAAATATTTTGGTATATGGCCTTAGCAGTGTGTTTGGAAAACTAGTTCCGTTAATTATGCTCCCCATCGTAACTAGACTGATGCCGGGCACAGAGTACTTCGGAATCAGTGATTTGTCTAACACCCTGGTTCAGCTATGCAGTGCGATCGCAGTTATGGGTATGTACGACGGTATGTACCGGATGTTCTTTGAGCGTGAGGATCTGGGCTATCGGAAAGATGTATGCTCAACAACCATGACATTTACAATAGTAACATCTTTTCTTGTTTTTATTCTAATGCTCATCTTTAAAGACTTCGTTGCACAAATCTTTTTTAAGAGTTCCCAGTATAGCTATGTGGTTTGGATATCTGCCATGGCTACCTTGGTTGGTGCGACCAATCAAATTATCGCGGCTCCCACCAGAATGCAGAATAAACGGAAGGTCTTTCTGGTTACAAATGCGCTAAGTCCTTTACTATCTTATTCAATTGCAATTCCCTTGATTTTAAAAGGGTACTATGTTATTGCACTTCCATTGGCATTACTGATATCGCACGTTGTTCTTGAAATAGCGTTTGGCATTATGAATCGATCTTGGTTTGATCCAAGACGATTCAATGTTAAATTGCTCAAGCAAATGCTCATAATTGCAATTCCGCTGATCCCCAATTTCTTGATATATTGGTTGTTCAATTCCAGCAACCATGTTATGATTACCAATATTTTGGGCGTGGAGGCGGCCGGCATTTACTCTGTTGGCTCCAAGTTGGGACATGTCAGTCAGCTAATCTACACAGCTTTTGCTAGCGGTTGGCAATTTTTTGCTTTTTCAACGATGAAGGATCACGACCAAGTGGAGACCAACTCTAACATTTTTGAATACTTGGGTGTGATTTCCTTTGCGGCTACTGCTTTTGTGTGCGCTTTGAGCTATTCGTTCTACAAGATTGTATTCCCAGAACAGTATTTGAGTGGTTTTATTGTTGCACCGTACCTGTTTTTGGCACCCCTTCTGCAGATGCTGTTTCAAGTAGCAGCGAATCAATTTATTGTGGTAAAAAAGACCTGGCCAAATCTGTGTATCCTTTCGGCGGGGGCGGTATTGAGTGTTTTTTTGAATTTAATGTTGCTTCCTAAAATTGGAATAGAGGGTGCTGCGATTGCGACCTTGGTAGGATATACTGTTTCGGATATCATTTGTGTTATCGTTTTGAAAAAAATGAACCTAATGGTGGCTTCAAAGCGGTTTATTTTCGCAATTATAATATTCCTAGCTTACTTATTTAGTTGGAGATTGTTTTTCCCCTGCAATGCTCTGCTTGGAATTGGGCTTGCGATTATTATATCAGGAATCTTTGTCTTACTATATAAGGAAGAAATTAAAAAGGTATTTGTTGCGATTAGAGTGACAAAGAAATAATATCACCACGAAATACAATGCATTGGTTTTTATGTGCTGTTGCGTGCAAAAACTGTCACATTCTGGTGACATGAGGATAACGGTGCAACAGAAAGGTTGATTTAAATGAAACTGAGAAAACTAAAACATGAGGATGCCCCGTTCATGTTGGAGTGGATGCATGATGCCACAGTCGTAAAGAATCTCCAGGCTAATTTTTTGGATAAGACGATGCAAGATTGTCTGGACTTTATTAAGGCTGCTCAAGATGTATCCCTTAATATGCATTTGGCCATTACAAATGATTCTGATACGTATATGGGAACTGTAAGCCTAAAGAATATTACAGGCACAGATGCAGAATTTGCCATTACAATTCGTAATTGCGCTATGGGACAAGGATATTCTGCATACGCTATGAGAGAGATCATTCAAATTGGATTACAGGAACTAGGATTAGATACGGTATATTGGTATGTTCATCCGGATAATCAACGGGCAGTAAGATTCTATGATAAAAATGGTTACTCTAGAATGAATATACTTACAGCTGAGGGGATTGCGAAAAATACTGGACTTGAAAATAAGGCTGATTATATTTGGTATTGCGTAAAGAAGGCAGATTGGCAACAATGAAATACGCTTATTCTGAGTCGCTACTCTAGTTAATTATTATGTTCAATTTGGAAAAGTGTTAATTGATTTTGTTATCGGGATAATCCTGTGGATATCTGGGCCTGTAAGCTTGTGAGATTAATTGATAGGGGGGAGAAGATGAATTCCAGACAAATCCTGTTTGCGCTGCTGCGGATGCAGATATGTGGAACGGATGTGTGCGAAGAGGTGCAAAAAGCACTTTCTACGCAGCGTTTGGAAGAAGTATATTCCCTTGCCTCAAAGCATGATTTAGCACATATTGCCGGACAGGCGTTGAGTGATCTGGGCTGTCTTGGGAATGATGAAATATCTCAACAGTTTAAGAAACAGGCAATGTTGGCAGTATACCGCTGCACCAAAATGGAGCGTGAATTGCAAAGTATATGCAATGCGCTGGAAAAAGCACAAATTCCATATTTGCCTTTAAAGGGAGCGGTGATCCGGAAGTATTATCCGGAGCCGTGGATGCGGACGAGCTGTGATATTGATCTGCTTGTGAAGGAAAGCAATCTTGACATTGCTGCTGATGTGTTGGCGCGAGAATTGGGGTATGAAAACAAAGGGAAAAACAACCATGATTTGTCCATGTTTTCACCTAATGGTGTGCATTTTGAACTGCATTATACAGCGGTAGAGCAAGAACGTTTTTTAAAAGCGCAAACTTTTTTGGGACAAATGTGGGAGTATACAAGCTGTGATGAAGCGGCGACATATCATCATACGCTGAAAGATGAAATGTTCTACTTTTATCACATTGCCCACATGGCCAAGCATATTGAAAACGGCGGCTGCGGCATGAAGCCGTTTTTAGATTTGTGGATTCTGGATCATCGGGTGGCGCATGACAGGCAGAAACGTGAGGAACTGTTGAAAATGGGTGGCCTGCTGACTTTTGCTAAGGCAGCGGAAAAGCTTTCTGAGGTCTGGTTTTCCGGCGCGGAAGCAGATATATTGAGCAGAAATTTGGAACAGTATGTACTTGTCGGGGGCGTATACGGCACTTTAAAAAACAGTGTGGCGGTGAAGCAGGCTCAGAAGGGTGGAAAGTTGCAGTATTTACTGTATAAAATCTGGGTTCCATACAACATAATTAAGTATTATTATCCGGTTCTGCAAAAGCACAAATGGTTGACACCCGTATATCAGGTGCGAAGATGGATTCGTCTTGTGTTTGGGGGCGGTTTGGGCCATGCGGTACAAACCATGAAAACCAATGCCGGGATGGAAATGGAAGCGCGATCCTCTGTGCGGCGTCTGTTAGATGAACTGGGATTATAAGCAGATAAAAGGCGGCGGGGATTCTCGCCGCCTTTGAAATATTGCGCAGGAAAAGAAAAAACAGTTGGCTTTTCTGAAAAAACATGTATAATAGCAAACGGGTAATATGTGCGCAAGGTGTATGCTTTGTAATCAAGTATAAAGAAAAATGAGGTGTTCGATTATGGGCAGAAAGCCTTTGGAAGGTATTCGTGTGGTTGAGTTGGCGGACTATGTGTCCGGACCGGTATGCTGCAGACTGCTGGCTGATATGGGCGCAGAGGTCATTAAAATTGAGAGGCCCGGCGGCAATGTGTGGCGCGTTACCGGCCAGACTTACGTGGCAGACAGATTCACGATGGAAGAAAATCCGGTATATGATATTTACAACACCGGTAAGAAGCATATCGTGTTGAATCTAAAGAAACCGGAGGGAATGGCGATTTGCAAAAAACTGCTAAGTGAAGCGGATGTTTTTGTGACAAACAACCGGGTTGCGGCGCTGAAGAGAATGGGCCTGTTTTATGATGACCTGAAAGAGGAATTCCCCCGGCTGGTGTATGCGATTGGGCTTGGATACGGCGAAAAAGGCCCCATGGCAAATGAGCCGGCTTACGATCAGACGGCGTTTTGGGCCCGCAGCGGCTTTTTGATGGATATGGCACCTACCGACGGCTATTATATGCCGGTATATCCGCCTGCGTCCATGGGCGACACTTTTACCGGCACTACGTTGATGGGCGAAATTTGTGCAGCGCTGTTGAACCGGGAACGGACCGGAAAGGGTGACTATGTGCGCGCTTCTCTTTACCACAATGCGATCTTTGCTATGGGTACCATGCAGATCTGGGCACAAAGACCCTTCGGCGCAATATTCCCTCGCACCAGAGAGGAAAACGGTCTTGTCAGCGGCTACTATCGCTGCAAGGATGGGAAATATGTATTTCTGTCAGCCGGTTATGCAGAACACATAGTCCCACGGGTGCTGGCACTGGTGGGGAAAGGGGAGCTGAACGAGGATCCAATATTTGCTACCGCGGAGGCAAGAAAGGCAAACCGGAAGGCGTTAAATGATATTGTCTGTGAGGCTTTTCCCCAGAAGGATCAGGCGGAGTGGTTGGCTCTGGCAAAAGAACATGATGTGCCGCTCAGTCCTATGAACCATTTTGCGGATATTGCGGAGGATGAGCAGGCTTGGGCAAACCACTATGTGGAACAGGTTCAGTTTGCAAACGGACATACGGATGTGATGCCTGCCAGTCCTATTGAGATGGATTCCGTGGGAGAACTGAAAACCATACCCTCACCGGCGATCGGTGAGAATACAGCTGAGGTTCTGCTGCGGTTAGGCTATTCGGAGCAGGAGATCTGTATTCTGCGCCAAGCGGGGGTTATCAACTGATACATAAAAGGTGGTGAGGGCGTGGCTGCGGATTGCCACATGCATATGGTGCTGGACGGTCGGGATTGGCGCGCAGCCATCAACGCCCATACATCCGGACCGGATGAACGGATAATTCGGCAGGTTTTAAGAACCTATGCAGACTTGGGATATACCTATCTTCGTGACGGCGGTGACCGCTGGGGTGTGGGCGAAAAAGCGAGAGCCCTGGCCGGTGAATACGGAATTACTTATCGAACCCCTTTGGCACCCCTGTGCAAACAGGGACATTACGGAAGCTTTATCGGAGAAGTTTACGCCTCTGTAAAGGAATATGCCCGGTTGGTGGTAAGGACAAAGCAGTCTGGCGGCGATTTTATTAAGATCATGATTTCGGGACTTATGGACTTTGACCGGTATGGGGTATTAACGGAAAAACCACTGACATCCGGAGAAATCAGAGAACTGATAAAAATTGCCCATGAAGAGGGGCTGGCGGTCATGGCCCATGCCAACGGCGCGGAAACTGTGGAGGCCGCAGCGGCTGCGGGCGTGGACTCTGTGGAGCATGGGGCCTATCTGAACGCAGATGCGCTTGCGGCTATGGAAGAAAACGGAACAGTGTGGGTGCCTACCTTGTCAACCATTGGCAATTTACGGGGCAAGGGCCGTTTTTCCGAAAAGGATGTTGTAAAGATTCTGGAAAGCGCGCTGGAAAGCGTGGCCCGGTATTCCGGTCTGATCGCACCGGGAACGGATGCGGGGGCGTGGGCAGTTCCCCACGGCAGCGAAACGGAAGGGTTGCTGCTGGCGCAGGTTGGCATCACAAAAGACAGGCTGCAGGAAGGAATAGCCGTAATTAAAAGTAAGTTTTAAAAGGTTCTATGTCAATAGTTGGGGTAGAGCCAAAATGGAATAATTTTCAGATCGTGTCGGAGCGTTTGCTCCGGCACGATTTTTATGTATTACAAAACAGGATTCTGCCAGAGCAATACAGCAGGTATCAGCAAAAAGCACCAATGATAAACTGTATTTTCGCCTGAAAGTGCAAAAAAACAATACCAAATCACAAGTTCGCGTTATTGCGCTATCCGCGCTTTATGGTATGCTGTTTATAGAAAGTTATAAAAAACCGGCGAACAACCCGGGAAAACTGGTAGATTTATACAACAAGGGGGAGCGCGGAAACATGACACGATTGGGAAAAAACAAAAAATACTGGCAGCTATATTTGCTGCTGATTCCCGCTTTGGCATATATAGTCATCTTCTGTTATGGACCTATGTACGGTATCATCATAGCCTTTAAGGACTATAAAGGTAAGTTGGGGTATTTGGGAAGTCCATGGGTGGGATTCAAGCACTTTATCCGGTTCCTTACATACCCTGATTTTTGGAAAATGATCCGAAATACGCTGTCTATTTCTCTGTATTCCTTACTGACATTTCCCTGCTCTATCATACTGGCGCTGATGCTGAATGAAGTTAAGAACATGGCGTTCAAGAAATCTGTGCAGATGGTTACCTATGCGCCGTATTTTCTCTCCACGGTAGTTGTTTGCAGCATTGTACTGCTGATGGTCGGCAGAAATGGCCCCATAGGTTTGCTGTATCAGGCCATTACCGGCGAAAGCAAGAATCTGATGACAGAGCCCAGCTACTTTAATCATATCTATGTTTGGTCCGGCGTATGGAAGTCCGTTGGATGGGGAACGGTTATCTATATGGCTGCCCTCTCCGGTGTGCCCTCGGAATTGATAGAGGCGGCCAGACTGGATGGTGCCAATCGGCTGCAGGTCATCTGGAACATTAACATTCCTTATATCCTTCCTACCATTGTGATCATGTTCATTATGAATACAGGCAGCATCCTGTCTGTGGGCTTTGAAAAAATCTTCCTGCTGCAGAACGATCTGAATTTGGATGTTTCCAACGTTATATCTACCTATACCTACCAAATCGGTCTGCAAGGCGGGCAATTGAGTTATTCAACGGCCATTGGATTATTCAACAATGTGGTAAATATCATTATGATTTTTATCTCCAATACCCTTTGCAAGAAGGCATCGGGAATCGGAATCTGGTAGGAGGAAGCTATGAAAAAGAAATCAAAAAAAATCAGCTTGTTTGATACTGTCAATACAGTTTTACTGCTGGTGATTTTGCTGATCTGCCTGTATCCGTTATATTTCACTGTCATTGCCTCTGTTTCCAATGCAGGTGCTACAGCATCCGGCAAGGTGCTGCTGTGGCCGGTAGGATTTAATCTGGATGCCTACAAGCAGGTGTTTGCTTACAAGCAGATCTGGGTGGGATACGCCAATACGATCTACTATACCGTGCTGGGAACGCTCTTTAATATCGTTCTTACCATTCCGGCGGCCTACGCACTCAGCAAAAAATACTTACCGGCCAGAGGCACGATCATGACAATCTTTTTGATTACCATGTACTTTGGCGGCGGCATGGTGCCCACGTATCTGCTGGTCAAAAATCTGGGCCTTATTAACAACAGGCTGGCGCTGATTATTCTGGGCGGTGTAAATGTCTATAATCTGATCGTTACCAGAGTGTATTTCAGCACCAGTATTTCCGAAACCCTTTATGAGGCTGCGGATATTGATGGAGCAGGAGAATTCAAAAAGTTTTTCTCCATTGCTCTTCCGTTGGCCAAGCCCATACTGGCGGTTATGGTGCTGTACTACGCAGTAGCCCATTGGAACGAGTACTTTAACGCACTCCTTTATATTACTGATCAGGCAAAGGAACCTCTTCAGACGGTGCTTAGAAAAATTCTGATTCTGAATCAGAATGCGTTGAATGAGGCATTGCTGAAAAGCAGTCTGTCCGCAGATGAGCTGCTGAATAGTGTCAAGCGGGCAGAGGCAGCCTATGTTATGAAATATGCAGTGGTATTTATTGCCAGCGCCCCACTTTTGATAGCGTATCCTTTTGTACAGAAACACTTTACAAAAGGCGTTATGATAGGAGCCCTCAAAGAATAATTAAAAAAGGAGAGAAACACAATGAAGAAAACAGCAAAAAAATGGATAGCCCTAAGTCTTTCCCTTTGCCTGGTGTTTGCGTTGTTTGGCTGCACACCAAATGTGAACCCAACGGAAACCCAGAACCCCAACAGCTCCCAGCAGAAAAATTACCCCGATTATCTGAATCTGGAATCTTTCAGACCGATCGTTAAGGAAGGCGAAGAGATCACCCTTAAGGCCGTCGTTCTGCGGGAACCTGAGGCACACACTGATATCAATGATCAGTGGTTCGTACAGTTTATTAAAGAAAAGCTGAACATCAATCTGGAGATCGAAGTAGTAACAGATGAGAACCGCAAGGAACGTAAGACCATGATGCTTGCATCCGACGATCTGCCTGACCTGATTCTGGGCCTACCGTTTTCCAATGATGAGATTGTCAAGTATGGTGTGGATGAAGGCCAGCTTCTGCCCATCAGTGACTACTTAAGTGAAGAGCTGACTCCCAATATTTTGCGTGCATATGAGGAATACCCCACCGCAAAGGCTGCGCTGACTGCAAGTGACGGTAAGATGTACAGCCTGTCTCCGCTGGATACCAGCACGAGAACCGGTTTTGGCAGCACCCTCGGCTGCGCCAGAGTTTGGATCGATACTGCCTATATGGATGCGGCAGGTATCACCGAAGTCCCCACGAATCTGGATGACTTTGTAGATATGCTCCGGGCCTTTAAGGCACTGGATCCGGAAGAAATGGGCGTCGAGGAGATTTGGCCCATGGTTTCCGTTAGCAGATTGGAGCATTTGATATTCTTAAGCGCTTTTGGTTGGGTCACAAGATCCCAGTCGACCTGCACAAAGCCTGCGTGGGATATCGATGAAGGGAAGGTCGTGGTGCCTTGCCTGACTGAGGAGTATGCAGAGTACATTAAGCTCTACCGTACTTTCTATGAGGAAGGTCTGATCCATCCTGATTACTTCACCATGGATAGCACTGCGGCAACCGCACTGATGGCAGCCAGACAGGCGGGCGTTGTGGGCAACTGGGCGCACTTTTTAGCTACGCCTGATGACTGGGAGGAGTTTGTCAGTACAAAGGCTATGACCAGTCAGTGGTGTGACACGCCCAATATGGTCGAAAGCCAAAACTTCCAGTACGGTATGAATATGATCTCTGCCGATACGGAGTATCCCGAACTGTGTCTGAGACTGCTGGACTATATGTATTCTGAGGAAGGTTCTCTGTACTGCACTTATGGACCTCCTGCAGGCAGCGAGGATACCCTGGGCCTGGTGGAAGGCTTCACTTTGGACGAAAGCAATCGTCGTGTCTACAAGGAAGTAACCTCCGGTGAGTGCGAATCCGAGTATGATTACCAGTGCAACAAGATCTGCATTAACGGCCAGACTCCCCGTATCTACGATTATGCCGATCTGTATGGACAGAAAGTATCCGGTGTTGAGAATCCTGCTTTCAGAGAACTGGACCTCAGCAACTCTGATGACCACTACAGATACTTGCTGACCGAAGCCTATAAGGGCTGTGTTGTTCCTGCTCTTCCCGATTACTATGCGGATCCCGATACCACAGTAAAGCTGAACGACTTAAAGACTGTTCTGGAGAACTATGCAGATGCAGAATTTGCAAAGTTTGTGGTTGGTCAAAGACCCATTGAAGAAGCCGACGAGCTGCTGGACGAACTGATGGAAATGGGCGGCGACGAATATCTGGAGATCATCCAGGGATTGTATAAAGACTATACCAGATAATATCTAACAGCATTGCAGTTACAGGCAATGGGGGATTCCCCCATTGCCTCTTTCTAAAAAACGGTTCTCAGTCTGACGGTATCAATTCCACTAAAGAAAGGAAAAACGCTATGAACTTCGCATCTGTTTACACATTTGGCTGCGGCCAGATCCACTATTCCGATCATGCGTTGGATGAGATCGGCCCTGCGCTGAAGCTGCATGGACGTAAAATACTCATGGTTGCCGGGAAAACGGCGTTTTCTGTCGCCGGTGAGCGTATCTTGAAAAGCCTGTATGGAGCCCGGTTGGATGTTTGCCAGTACACATTCAGCGGAGAGTGTTCCCGGAATAACACGGAAATGCTGACCAAGGCGGCTGGTGATTTTGGTGCAGATGTCATTCTGGCTGTTGGCGGCGGAAAATGCGCCGATGCCTGCAAAATTGCCGCCAATCAATTGCGTATCCATTCGGCGATGGTACCCACCACCGCTGCCACCTGCGCACCCTATGTACCCGGCAGTGTTATTTATACGGACGATCACAGGCCGGATGGAGGTGCGGCCAAATACTATGACAATATCGGAATTTTTATGGATGCTTCCATATTGGCACAAGCACCGGCCCGTTATCTGGCAGCGGGAATGGCAGATGCCCTGGCTAAGTACTACGAACTGTATCCAACCGGTATGCGCGCTGTCAACGCTTCCACAGAAGGAAATGACTATATTTCTACTGCGCTTACCGGCTTTCATCTTGCCGCTGTAACGCGGGAGCTGTATGAAAGCAGGGGCATTCAGGCGTATCGGGATTGCCGGGCGGGGATTCTCAGCAGTGACCTGAGCAATGTGATCTTTTCCAATATTGTAATAACCGGTGTGATCAGTGGCTTTAGCAGAGGAACTGGGCAGCTGCAGGTAGCACATCATTTCCATAATTCGCTTAAGAAGCATTTCCCGGCGCAAATGCACCATTACCTGCATGGAGAGCTGGTAGGAACCGGTATTTTGGTGCAAATGATTTGTAACCGGAACACAGCAGAAGAACTGGCCCATGTTCGAAACTGGCTGCAACAACTGAGCATTCCGGTCAAACTTGCTGATTACGGTGTAACCGTAACAGCAGACATGGCGGAAACTTTTGTAAATGAACTGCTTCAGATCCTGCCCGGCGGGGAGACACCGGAAAATGAAGCCTTGCTCAGAAGTGCTGTTGCAGAGGTGTTGTAAGCTTGCAGCGTAAAGCGTACATATTGATATAGGAGCATTTTTTGAGATATAATACAGAAAAAGCAACGGCATCAGAGAACAAATGTACCACAGTTTCCGCAACAGAGAGGAGAGGTCGGCGTGAAGAAGCAATCAAAAAATATCCGCTCCGGAACCCTTCGTGACTATATTTTTTCTTATGTAGGGATTTTGCTGCTGACGTTAAGTATTTTGAGCTGCTTCTGGCTGTGGCATTTAGCCAAAAACTTGGAAGAGGAAGAACTTCGCATTACCCGCAGCAAGCTTTATACGATCGGGGAAGATGTGGAAGCCCAGACTACCATCATGAGAAGAACTGCGCTGGAAATTGAGTCCATGCAGAAATTCCGTTTTCAGAGTTTTCAAGGCAGTAAGTATCTGGAAATTGAACTGCTGGATCATTTAAAGGACTATAGGCGGGACGGCGATATAGGCAGCACGTATTTTTTGAGCTATCTGCAAACCGATACGATCTTCACATCTGCCGGGACAACAGTAAAGCTGCGGGATTATTTGCAGGCTAAGTTTGAAGAAGCAGAATGTGATAAAATTGAAAGGTTAATCAAAGAATGCTGTGTTTCACCAAACAATAAACTGGTGCTGCATAAGGCTGAAAAGACTACCTTGTTTTTGTACCCCCTAAAGGCCGATAAGAATGCAGTTTTATGCTTTTTGGCAACTGAACAAGCCATACAAAGCAGGATTCAACGACTGGTGGGCGATTTGGGTGGAACCATGGGTATCTATTATAATGATACTTGCATTCTGGGAGAAGCATCTGGGTATACGGACACTGCGCTGCATGCACAGTCACAGTCGGGAAATGTAACGCTTTATTATGATTGGGATGAAACCTATCAAATTTCTTTCGACAGTTTGTTTTCGGGGCGAGAACTGGTTATTGTTGCTGTTGTGATGATCCTGCTGCTGGGAACAGGCTGTGTGCTGGCTTACCGTAATTATCTGCCCATGGGACGGATCGTAAAAAAATATCAAAATACAACAGAGGATCAGATCTCAGCGGACTGGGACAGCATTGACCAGTTGATCGAAGGCCTTTTACACGAAAAGGAAGAGGACCATCGCCGGTATCAAACCCAATATCGGCTGCTGCGGGCTTCTGCGATCCGTATGCTTGTAGCCGACGGCTTTTCCGAGAGCGTGCAGCCCCAAACAACCCTGTTAAATATTCACCTTGACGCTGCTGTCTATGGAGTTATTTGTTGTTCCGGTGTAGATGCCCGGATAAATGAGTTGTTTGATACACTTTGCGGCGATATTGAAAATCTGTCAGATGACGATATGATTCTCTATCCCTATCGGGATCACGCGGATACTTTGTGTGTTTTGGTGGCTGCAGGAGAAGAATATCAAGTGGCAGATGCTGCAGACCTGCTGCAATCCTTGCTGGAAGCCAAAATGCTTGGTGGAACAGCGGTTATCATGGATATATCAAAAGATCTGTCTCAACTGCGAGGGGGTACTGTGCAGACAAAGCGGATTGGGGAAGAGGTTCTGGAGAATCCCGGCCATAAAAAGAACACGGAGAGGCAGAATATAATTGCCCAGCAAGCAGTGCAGTATATTCAGGAAAACTGTACGGAGTATAATCTGAGTCTGGATCTGATCGCCCAAAAGCATCAAATCACTTCTACCTATCTGTGCCGCCTTATCAGAAATTATATGGGCATGGGATATAAGGAGTATTTAGTACAGCTCCGCATGGAAGCGGCAAAGAAAATGCTTGCACAGAGCAATGACAGTGTGGCTAACATTTGTGTGAAAACAGGCTACAATAATGTTTCCCACTTTATTAAAGTTTTTCAGAAGTATACCGGTGTTACACCGGCGAAATACAGGGAAAACGAAAAAAATATGTACGGTTAAATAAGGATAGGCGGAGATTTACAGTGCTTTGCAGTTTTAAATATAAGCTTTTTCTTGCAGGAGATCTATTCAAAACCGTGTAAATCTTTATGTAAGTCCGCAAAAAAGGCGTGTTCATTGAGAACACGCCTTTTTGTGTATATTAGACTTCTTTGCTCTTGGCTGCGATCTCCAGCAGGCACTTAGCAGTAAATTCTGCGGGTGTCATGGCACCCAGATCGTCGCCCTTGCGGGTACGGACGGAAACAGTGCCATTTTCCATATCCCGGTCGCCTACTACCAGCATGTAGGGGATCTTCTGCAGCTGTGCTTCCCGGATCTTATAGCCCAGCTTCTCGCTGCGGTAATCGCCCTCGGCATGGATGCCTGCAGCGTTTAGCTGCTCCACAAGGCCCTTGCAGTAGTCGTGAGCCCGGTCGGTGATGGGCATGACCTTCACCTGTGTGGGCATCATCCACAGGGGCAGAGCGCCAGCGTAACGCTCGATCAGATAAGCCAGCGTACGTTCGTAACAGCCCAGAGAAGTCCGGTGGATAATATAGGGAGTCTTCTTCTGACCGTCTGCATCCACATACTCCATACCGAACTTCTGAGCCAGCAGCATGTCAATCTGAATGGTGACGATAGTGTCTTCCTTGCCGAATACGTTCTTGTACTGGATGTCCAGCTTGGGGCCGTAGAAGGCGGCTTCATCAATGCCGATTTCGTACACAACACCCAGATTGTCCAGAATCTCACCCATGACACGCTGGGCCTCTTCCCACTGCTGGGCTGTGCCCCCGTATTTGATGCCGGCTCTGGCCGGATCCCACTGGGAGAAGCGGAAGGTGCAGTTTTCCAGCATGCCCACAGTATCCAGAACATACTTTGCCAGCTCCAGACAGCCTCGGAATTCTTCCTCCAGCTGATCGGGACGGAGTACCAGATGGCCCTCGGAGATGGTGAACTGACGGACACGAATCAGACCATGCATTTCGCCGGAGTCCTCGTTACGGAACAGGGTGGAAGTCTCGCCCAAGCGCATGGGCAGGTCGCGGTAGCTGCGGGCCCGGTTCAGGTAGACCTGATACTGGAAGGGGCAGGTCATGGGACGCAGGGCAAAGCATTCCT
The DNA here is from genome assembly GCA_045589835.1 of Faecousia sp. Lineage (GTDB taxonomy): Bacteria > Bacillota > Clostridia > Oscillospirales > Oscillospiraceae > Faecousia. The sequence goes on along the minus strand of JAZNPV010000144.1, from coordinate 5,665 downwards.
TGGTCTCGTCATCGGGGTCACCCAGAATGAACATGCCGTCACGGTAGTGATCCCAGTGACCGGAGATCTTATAAAGGTCACTTTTGGCCATCAGGGGAGTTTTGGTCAGCAGGTAGCCCCGTTTCTGCTCTTCGTCCTCGATCCAGCGCTGCAGCGTCTGGATCACTCTTGCGCCCTTGGGCAGCAGGATGGGCAGACCCTGACCAATCTCTTCTACGGTGGTGAAGAATTCCAGTTCCCGGCCCAGCTTGTTGTGATCCCGCTTCAGCGCTTCCTCCTGTTGCTTCAGGTACTCGTCCAGCTCGTCCTTGGAGGGAAAGCCAATGCCGTAGATACGCTGCAGCATCTTGCGGCTGGAGTCGCCGCGCCAGTAAGCGCCGCAGGACTTGGTCAGCTTAAAGCCGTTGTGACGGATACGGCCGGTGTGGTCCAGATGGGGACCGGCGCACAGGTCGGTGAAGTCTCCCTGGGTATAGAAGGAGATGACCCTGTCTTCCCGCAGGTCCTGAATCAGTTCTACCTTATAGGGCTCGTTCATGGACTCCATGTAGGCAATGGCTTCCTGCCGGGGCTTTTCACTGCGTTCCAGACGGATGCGCTCCTTGCAGATCTTCTTCATTTCTGCTTCAATCTGGGACAGATGCTCGGGGGTGAAGGAGAAGGGGGCATCAAAGTCGTAGTACCAGCCATCATCGATAGCGGGGCCAATGGCAAGCTGGACCTCCGGCCACAGACGCTTGACGGCCTGTGCCATAATATGGCTGCAGGTGTGCCAGAAGGTCTTGCGGTATTCGGGATTTTCAAAGGTGTACAGATTTTCTTCGGACATAACGATTTCCTCCTTTTCGTTTAGGCGGCAATCAACCGCCTCGCAAAAACAGTTGTTTTCAGAGACGGTTGAAAATAAAAAATCCCACCCCTGAATATTCAGGGGTGGGATACAATATACTGTACTGTATTCCACGGTTCCACCCTGGTTGCAGACAAGTCTGCCACTCTGGGGCAACTGCTGTAGTTGCCAGCGCTTTAACGGGCGCACCCGTGCGGCTATTTCCAGCCGCCGGCTCGGAAGTGGTAGGCTGCTTTGCGGGGGTACAAAACCATTTCACCAAACAGGTTTCTCTCTGGGTATCTTTCAAAGCGCTGTGTCTTCGTCAAAGCCTTTAACTTCATAAATATAGCACAGATGCGCCCGGTTGTCAATCCCGGCGAATTTCAGTTTATCGCTCTGTTATTGATTGACTTGCGGTCAATGCAATGCTTTGCATTGCGGGGAAACGGATTGCCGCGTCGGGCTTTGCACTCCTCGCAATGACGTGCTTTTCGATGCGAGGAGCGTAGCGATGTGGCAATCCGTACCTCCCCATCATCCGTAGGATGACAACGCCCAATGGGCGTTCGTTGTGTTTCTCAAACATAACGATATAGTTGTATATTTCCTATATCTGGAAAGTGGAGCGATGGGTAAAAAAACAGGGAAAATATCACTGCTTTGGGGAGGAAATCAGGCGGATTTTGAGCAAAATCAGTTTACCATAATAGCTGGTTTGGTTGCTTTGGAATAAGGTTACATTTTTTGACGAATTATGTCAACAAGAAGGGGAGGTTTCACTATATATCGTGTCTGAAAAGGTGGAAAAACCATATATTTTGAGGAATAGTTTACATAAAAATTACAAAATAATTTTGTCAAAAGTTGCGGTTTTTAGGAGTTTTGAGGAAAATGCTTGACTTTTCGGGAATAATTGTTATAATGTGTATACGTCCCGGTTTGGGATGTATCAATTTGTTACTTTTTGATACCGATATTTTGGGCGGTATGTTACCCTTTAATTTTTGAAAGGAGGTCTACTTTATGCAGCTTTTAGCTCCGTTTATGTTGAGAAAAAACAGAAAGGTACTTCATATCATTACTGTTGTTGTATCGGTGATTTGTCTGGTGGTTCTGTTGGCGCAGACTGTTTTTGCGCAGAATACATATGTGATCACAGATGGTGATGAAGTGCGGATTTACACTTCTTACGCATCGGATCCGCAGAAGATTCTGGATGAGGCGGGTTTCCAGCTGGATGAGGATGATTACTTTACTACACAGGTTACCGATGGTGTATCGGAGATTACTGTGCAGCGTGCCCAGACAGTTACCGTCAATTACTGCGGTGAGCCTATGCAGGTGGCCGGCTATGGGGAAACTGTGGAATCTCTGCTGAATCGTATCGGCATTCCTACAGCCGGTGACTACAACTGCTCTGTGGCTTTGGATACGCTGACCCATGAGGGTATGGAGATCACGGTTGACAATGTGATAAGCAGTGAGCAGGCGTATACTGTGGATATTCCCTATGAGACTGTTTACTGTCAGGATCCCACGCTGCCTGAGGGCTATGAGAAGGTGTTGGTTGCGGGCGAAGCAGGCTATAAGCTTTGCAGCGCGGAGGTAGTTTACGTTAATACACAGGAGCAGAGCCGCACGGTGGTGAAGGAAACAGTGATGCAGGAGCCTGTTGACCGGGTGGTCGCTGTGGGTACCGGCGAAGCCCTGGGCAAAGACCGGGTGGAGCCCCTGATCGGCGACGGCATTATTGTTCTGCCCTCCGGTGAGGTGCTGACCTACACCAGCGTGGATCAGTACGTGGCAACTGCCTACACTATGACCGATGAAGGCTGCGACGAGTATACCGCTACCGGCTCTCTGGTACATGTGGGTGTAGTTGCTGTGGATACCAAACTGATCCCCTACGGAACCCGTATGTTTATCGTTACCAACGACGGTGAATACATTTACGGTGTGGGTACGGCGGAGGACTGCGGCAGCTCCATTAAGGGCAAGCGGCTGGATCTGTATTTCGACACGGACCCGGAATGCTGGGAGTTCGGTATTCGTAATTGTACCGTTTACTTCCTGGGCAAGGCCAACTGGAAATAAAGAATGGATTGCAAAAACGCCTTTCTACTGCTATAATGGCAGCAGAAAGGCGTTTTTTTCTATGAAATGCAATGATAGAGGTAGTATATGATAAATGTTTGCGATATTCAGGTGATGAAGCCCCTGCTGCAGGAGCATGGCTTTCACTTTTCCAAAGCAAAGGGACAGAATTTTCTGATTGCCCCATGGGTACCGGAGAGGATCGCGGAGGATTCCGGTGTGAATGAAGCCACCGGCGTTCTGGAGATCGGCCCCGGCATCGGCCCGCTGACCCAGCAGCTTTGTCTGCGGGCAGGGAAGGTATGCGCGGTGGAAGTGGACAAGCGGCTGGAGCCGATCCTGCAGCTTACGGTCGGGCAGTTTGACAATCTGGAGATCGTCTGGGATGATGTGCTGAAGCAGGATGTGGCCAGACTGGTGCAGGAGAAATTCGAAGGGCTGCATCCCGTGGCATGTGCCAATCTGCCGTACTATATCACCTCGCCCATTCTGACGGCTTTACTGGAGGCGGAATGCTTTGAGGCGGTAACGGTTATGGTGCAGAAGGAAGTTGCGCTGCGGATCGCTGCAAAGCCCGGCACGGCAGATTACAGTGCGTTTACCGTGTTCTGCCAGTTCTATGCAGAGCCGGAGCTGCTGTTCGATGTACCTGCCCACTGCTTTATGCCCCAGCCCAAGGTCACATCCGCGGTGGTGATGCTGCGTACCCGAAAGACGCTGCCGTGGCAGATCGATGATAAGGAAGTTTTCTTCCGGACGGTGAGGGCCAGCTTTGCCATGCGGCGCAAGAAGCTGCAGAACGGTTTGGCAGCCGGTTTCCCGGAGTTGGGAAAGACCGGAGCGGGAGAGGTGATCGCCGCCTGTGGGCTGGATGAGAACGTCCGGGGCGAAACATTGGACATTGCCGCCTTTGCTGCCATCGCCAACGAGATTTGCAGGAGAAAGAAGCATGTTTGAATTTTTGTTCATTGATCTGGACGATACGGTGCTGGATTTTAAAATGCAGGAGGATGTGGCAATTCGCAAGACGCTGCTTGAGGCTGGTATTGAACCGGCACAACAGGTTTGCGACCGGTACAGCCAGATCAACAAGGAACACTGGAAGCGAATGGAAACCGGGGAGATTACCAGAGAGCAGGTACTTCATGGTCGGTTCCGGGTGCTGTTCGATGAACTGGGGATCGAGTCTGATTCCCGGCAGACTGCGCTTAGCTACATGGAGCATTTGTCGGAGGGGCATTATTTCCTGCCGGGTGCGGAGGAAGCACTGGCATCTTTAAGCAAAAAGTACCGGCTGTTTCTGGCAAGCAACGGCACGGCCCGGGTGCAGGAAAAGCGCCTACAGAGTGCCGGGATCGGCAAGTACTTTCAGGCGGTTTTTATTTCCCAGACCATCGGTGTGAATAAGCCCAATAAAGGTTTTTTTGATTACTGTTTTGCATCCATACCGGGTTTTGATCCGGGGATGGCCATGATCGTGGGTGATAGTCCCAGTTCGGATATTCTGGGTGGCATCAATGCGGGAATTGCTACCTGTTGGGTCAATCCTAACCACCGGAAGGGCAGAGAGGATATTCGGGCAGACTACGAGATCGAAAGTCTTGCTCAACTGGAATCGCTGCTGGAAAGAATAGGATAAAGAAACTGCGCAGCGGCTGCTGCACAGTTTTTACAATCTCACTTCTACAGGCTTACGGATAGTCATGGAGTCAGGGGTCACAAGGCAGTCTGTGGCCAAAACATGAACACCAGCGTTTGCGGCGGTACGCAGAGCTTGCCCGAAGGTGGGGTCTGTGGTGTCATTTGGGTGCAGGTATTTGACATCCGACATTTGGATGACAAACAGAACATATGCGCCATAACCCTCTGTAGCCAATCGGGTCAGTTCCCGCAGGTGTTTGGAACCCCGCTCTGTGGGGGCATCGGGAAAAGCGCAAATGCCATCATTTTCCAGCGTAACACCTTTTACTTCCAGAAAACAGGGCTTGCCGTTCAGAGTGAAAGAGAAGTCAAAGCGGGAATCGCCGAGCTTTGTTTCCGGGCGAAGGTTACATATTTTACCTAACCCGCCAGCAAGAAGCCATTCCGCAGCCGCTGCATTAGGGGCTTGGGAATCCATGTTGATGAGTCGGTCACCCTTTTGAACGGTGATCAGATCATAGCGTGTCTTGCGCTTGGTCGATGGGGCATCCAGACACCAGACCCTGGCACCGGCAGGCAGCAGTTCCCGGCAGCGGCCGGTGTTTTTTACGTGGCAAACTTCCGTATTGCCGTTGATCTCAATATGGGCAATAAAGCGGTTGGGACGAGACAGAAAAACACCGGGAACCATTTTGGAATACTGCATTCTGATCACTCCTTTCCTATAGAATAACAGATTTATGGGATTTTGCCAAGTAGCAGAAAAAGGTATTGACTTTTGCGCAAAGTGTGGTATAATTTTATCCGTTCCATATGGAGGCTTAGCTCAGCTGGTTAGAGCGCATGCTTCACACGCATGAGGTCGATGGTTCGAGTCCATTAGTCTCCACCAAAAGAAAAACCTACCCAACCGGGTAGGTTTTTTCTTTTGGTATCGGTATTTATACGAACCTCAAACGACTATACACAATACATGCCGTAGGGGACGGGTTTCCCGTCCCTTATTCGTATTATACCATACCCAAGGGTAAGAGAAAAGGCAGATTTTTTGAAAAGAAATTGATTTTTACAGATGGGTGTGGTATCATAACCTTGCCA
>JAZNPV010000143.1:0-13876 GCA_045589835.1 Faecousia sp. | reverse complement strand
CATTGTTTCGCTCCGTCGAGCCTTCGCGAGCAACAGTCCCCCGGACTGTTGCATTTAGATTATTCAAGTCCTCACCGGCGGATAAAAAAATAACAGACACACGTTAGTGTGTCTGTATTTTTTGGTGCGCGAGGCGGGACTTGAACCCGCACGTCCGCAGTGAACACTAGAACCTGAATCTAGCGAGTCTACCAATTCCACCACTCGCGCATATTTAATTCGGAAGGGATTTCCCAACCGCTTGGATATAGTAACACGGCAAGCGAATTTTGTCAACACATTTTTTCGCTTTTTTGCATCTTTTTTTAATCCTTATAATACAGCATACAATGGCAGTAACCCTTGAACGCAGGATCCGCGATCTGCTCCCGGAATTCCTTGCAAATACACTTATTCTCTTCCGTCCGCTGCAATCTGCAGGGGCAGTAGCCGCCGGTCCTCTTCAGTCCGTCTTTGACAGTCTTAACCACTTCCGCATTTTCATTTAACCGAACCGCCATACTATCACTCCTTTTTTCTTCATTATAGCGCGCTTTCAAAATCTGTCAAGAAACTGCTCTTCCCTTTTTGCCGGAAAAGTGCTATACTGAACAAAAACCTTGGGAGGTGCCTATGGACTTTCTGCCGATTTCCAAACAGGATATGCTGGCTCGGGGCTGGAGCCAGTGCGACTTTGTATATATTACAGGCGATGCCTATGTGGATCATCCCTCCTTTGGCCATGCCATAATCAGCCGTGTGCTGGAGCATGCGGGCTATACCGTGGGTATCATCCCCCAGCCCGACTGGAAGAATCCCAAGTCCATTGATGTATTTGGCCGTCCCAGACTGGGCTTTCTGGTTTCCGGCGGCAATATGGATTCCATGGTCAACCACTACTCCGTCACCAAGCACAGGCGCAAAACCGACGCCTTTACCCCCGGCGGCATCATGGGCAAACGCCCCGATTACGCCACCGTGGTCTACTGCAATCTGATCCGAAGAACGTATAAAGATGTGCCCATTCTGATCGGCGGTATTGAGGCCAGCCTGCGCCGCCTTGCCCACTACGATTACTGGTCCGAGAGCTTGAAACGCTCCATCCTGCTGGACTCGCAGGCCGACCTTTTGATGTACGGCATGGGTGAAAAAAGCATCGTGGAAATCGCCGATGCCTTGAATTCCGGCCTTGATGTAAAGGATATCACCTACATTGACGGCACGGTTTTCCGCACCGATTCCTTAGATGACAGTCTGCCCACCATCATGCTGCCCTCCTACGAAAAACTGAAGTCCGACAAGCGCAGCTACGCCGAGTCCTTCAAGATCCAGTACGGCAACTGCGACCCCTTCACTGCCAAGCGGCTGGCTGAGCCCTACGGCAAGGAATTCGTAGTACAGAATCCGCCCCAAAAGCCCTTGACGCCCCAGGAAATGGACGCAGTCTACGATCTGCCCTACATGCGCACTTGGCATCCCAGCTACCAAACGGCCGGCGGCATACCTGCCATCGAGGAAGTGAAATTCAGCCTTGTCAGCAACCGTGGTTGCTTTGGTGCCTGCTCTTTCTGCGCCCTGACCTTCCATCAAGGGCGGATCATCCAGACCCGCAGCCATGAATCCATACTGGCAGAAGCGGAGCAGATGGTCAAGGACAAGGACTTCAAGGGCTATATCCACGATGTGGGCGGCCCCACCGCCAACTTCCGCCATCCCGCCTGCGAAAAGCAGCTTGCCAAAGGTGCCTGCGGCGGACGGCAGTGCCTGTACCCCACCCCCTGCAAGAATATGAAAGCCGATCACTCGGATTATATTGCCCTGCTGCGCAAATTGCGGAAGATCCCCGGTGTCAAAAAGGTATTCGTTCGCAGCGGTATCCGCTTTGACTATCTGTTGGCAGATAAAAAGGATACCTTCTTTAAAGAACTGGTGCAGTACCACATTTCCGGCCAGCTGAAGGTAGCACCGGAGCATGTGGCAGATGCCGTCCTTGACCGGATGGGAAAGCCCAGAAACGCGGTCTACAACCGGTTTGTGGACAAATACTATGCCTTGAACCGGCAGTATGGCATGAATCAGTTCCTTGTGCCCTATTTAATGTCCAGCCACCCCGGCTCTACCTTGAAAGAGGCCATCGAACTGGCGGAATACATCCGGGACATGGGCTACAATCCGGAGCAGGTGCAGGACTTCTATCCTACCCCATCCACCCTGTCCACCGTCATGTACTACACAGGACTGGATCCGCGCACCATGGAAAAGGTGTATGTGCCCACCGACCCCCACGAAAAAGCCATGCAGCGGGCCCTGATCCAGTACCGCAATCCCAAAAATTATTATCTGGTGCGGGAGGCCCTGCTGAAAGCCCACCGGGAGGATCTGATCGGCTCCGGCCCCAAATGCCTGATCCGGGCTGTACCGCCCCGGGAGAATAAGCACGCCCTTCCTCCAAAGCCCGCAGGCAAAAAGCCGCTCGCTAAACCAGCCGCCAAAAAGCAGCCGGTCGCCCCTGCCAAAAAAGCCGCATTGAAAAAGCGCAAAGGATAACCGCCAATGAAAAAACGCAAAGTAAACACCCAGCCTTTTTGGCGGTTTCTGTTTCTAAGCTACTGCGCCGTTATGCTGTGGCTGCTGTTTAACCGTTCTCCGGAACGGATAGCCGGTCTGACCTACGCCCAGCAGCTTGCACAAAACACAAACCTGACACCGCTTTTCACCATACGGAACTACCTGCATGTGATCACGCACCGCAGCAACGACGAGGTTCTTGTCCACTGTATTATCAATCTGGCCGGAAATGTGGTTCTATTCATTCCCGCAGGCTGTCTGCTGCCGAAACTGTGGAAGAAAATGCGAAATTTCTTTCTCTTCTTCCTGACCTGCACTGTGCATATCCTGCTGATCGAACTGCTGCAGCTTTTCACCCTGCTGGGCAGCTTTGATGTGGACGATCTGATTCTGAATCTTTCCGGTATGACACTTGGCTTTGTGGGATACACAATCTGTGCTGCGATCAAAAAGAAATAATATAAGGTGGCTGTAAAAAAACGCATATTTATTCGTACAGCTTCAAAAATATATTCTTTCGGCGGGAGTAAGCCCCCGCCGTCTGCACTTTATAAATTATACGGGTTATTCTACAGCCACCTTACTTTTTATTCTTTATTCTTTTTCTTGGAACACAGCGCCATGATCGCCACACCGATTCCCGCGCCAATGGTTGCACAAATCAGGCCGGTCACAACCAGCATGCTCCACGGCAACTGGGGCGTTTCAACCACCGGTCCCTCTGTGGGAGCAGGAACCGTTTCGGTTGCCGGAACTGTAGGCGGCTGGGTGGCAGGCTCTGTGGGCGGCACGGTGGGTGCCTGCGCTTCGCCGTTCAGAAAATCCTCCACATTCTCATGGGCTGGCGCCCGGAAAGCCATTACCGTATACACCTTTTGAGATCCGTCCTCAGCCGTTACCGTCACAGAAAGCTCTGTTGCTTTACCCGGCTCCAGTTTTACACTCTCCGGCATTTGCACAGATGCCTTCTTATCCTCAGCTGCAGCGCTGAGCTTGAGCTTTTCCGTTTCATAAGGCAGCCACAGATAATACTTTGTCACATCCTCCGAAAACGCGGGGGAAAGAACATAGCCTTCTGCCTTCAGCTCTTTCAGATTTGCATTGGTGCTTTTTACATAATTGGGGTCCTGTTCTCTGGTCACCCGGATATTATAGACCTTTTGGGACCCGTTTTCCGCTGTAACGGTAATGCTGACGGTGGTAATACCGCCGGCTTTCAGCGCAGCGCTGCCCACCGATACCTTAGCCTTTGTATCCGCTGCTGTTGCGGAAATCTTCAAGGAGGATACCGAATAGGGCACAGATGCGTTATAGATGGTCACATCCGGAGAAAATGCCGGAGAGATGGTAGCGTTGGCCACAGAAAGTGTGGCCAGATTGGCATTTGCGGACATCGGAGGAGAAACCGTCTTTGTATATGTACAGGTTCCCACAGACATATCCTGCTTGCCGTCCGTCAAAGTTACGCCGGCAGCAGACACAGTAAGCGCCGCACCGGTTGCCAGTGTGCTGTTTACGGTAAAGGTGGCCTTAAATACAGGGGTGTTATTTGCCATAGGAGAGCGCGTACTGTTATCATAAAACACAAACTGGTCACCATTGAACTCCACTTCCCAGCTTCCGGTGAGCAACGAAGAATAGCTCTGAAGAGTAAGCTGTGCTTTATCATAGCTGATGCTGCCGGAACCGCCCAGGATTCCGCCGCCTGCGCAAAAAGTAATACTGACCGTTTCTCCTGCGCGGATTACCGAGGGACCGGACAGATAGGCACTGCCTGCTGCAGATACGGCGGGGATCATGCTGACCAGCAACATTGTCAGCACCAAAAAGATACCTATTTTTTTCATAGCTGCCACTTCCTGCTCTTCAAAAAAATTTAGATTATAGTTGAATTCTGCAACGATTGATCGTATAATCATTTTATCGACCATTTTCTACATTATCTCCTATAATAATCGTTTTTTCGGCATAAAACAAGAAGGAAGTTACGCAAAAATGAAAAAAATTCGATATTTTTCAGGATCCCTGCTGATCCTGCTGGCTACATTCCTTTGTGTCATAAGCATGACTGACGTCTCGGCAACTACGGTGGAAAAATATGATCCTGCCCGGGAAGGAATCGTTTCTTCCTATTACACAGTTCTTCGGGATCAGGGGTACATTACCGGCATCACGCCGGGTACTGCTGCAGAAAAGCTGCAGCACGTTTGCTTGCCTGGCACCTCCGTTTCGGAAACTGTTTTGGGAACCGGCACTGTCCTATCTGCCGGTGTGGAAGGTGTTCCTTCTGTGACCGCCATTGTCACCGGAGACCTGAACGGCGATGGCAGTGCAACCATCACCGATATGCTGATGCTCAAATCTGCGCTTCTGGGGGAGACGCTGCCCGACCCATCCGCTGCAGCCGGAGACCTGAACTACGACAGCAGTGTGACGATCACCGATTTTCTGCAGCTCAAATCCGTTCTTCTGGGATATTCTGAAATCACAGCCTGTCAGCAGGACAACGGCAGCAAACCCGCACCCATGCTTTTAATGACGCCGGGCAGCTCTCAGATTTGGGAAACCAACAGAAAAAACGCCACAACCTTCCTGAGCGATAACGAATCCATAGCCACAGTGGATAAACAGGGAACCATTACCACCCACGCCGCAGAAGGCTCTGCGTTCGTATACGCCATTAATCAAGGCGGTCAAATCGTTGACCGGGTCATCGTTACCGTACTGAAGGAAAAGCTGACCGTATCCTTTGATGAAACGGAATGCAGGATACCCCTGCAGCAAAGCCAAAGCCTGTCCTACCATCTTAACCATCCTGTGGAGTCTGCCGTTTCCTGGCAGTCCTCCGATCCCTCTGTGGTTTCCGTAAACCAAGACGGAACGCTGACTTCCCAAAAGGTAGGTTCTGCGGTCATTACTGCAGCGCTCCCCAACGGCAGCACCGCCCAGCTCACCGTTATGGTTTCCCCACCCATCACAGAGCTGACAATCGAGCGATCCTTACATAAGATCAAACCCGGCCAAAGCAGAGATTTGATCCTGCAGCCTACTCCGGACGACCCTATTGAAGTCTATACATGGAAAAGCAGCGATCCTGCCGTGGTATCTGTCAACGATGACGGCACTGTCACCGGTAAAGCTTACGGCATCGCTACGGTTACTGTCACCGGTAAATACAGCGGTCTTTCCGCAAGCTGCACTGTGAAGGTCTGCGATGTAAAACAGGTGGCTATCACCTTTGATGACGGCCCCAGCAGCTACACCGGAAAGCTTCTGGACTTTTTAAAGGAAAATGAAATTAAGGCCACCTTCTTCCTGGTTGGTGAACGGCTGACTTATTATGAAGACACTTTAAAGAGGGAAGTGGAGGAGGGCCACGAGATTGGCTACCATTCCTATGACCATACCCAGCAGACCTCCCTTACATCAGAAAAGATCTTATACGACTATGAGCGTTCCAATGCCCTTTTGCAGAAAATCACCGGTGCATCCTTTACCCTTTGGCGCACACCGGGCGGCGGCTACAGCAGCCGGGTACTGAATTGCGTTCCCCTGCCCCACATTCTGTGGTCAGTGGATACACTGGACTGGAAAACATTGAACGCCAATTCCGTCTACCGGTCTATTATAAACAACTCCTATGACGGAGCAATCATATTGCTCCACGACCTTCACCGCACCAGTGTGGAGGGTGCCATTCTGGCTATGCAGGACATGCTGGCAGGCGATTACGAGTTCCTGACTGTCACAGAGCTTTTAAGCCGGGACGGCACACCGCCCCAAAACTGCCAGACATATCTGGAAGGATAATAACTTAAACGGTCTGCCGAAGCGTTTGATGCGGCAGACCGTTTTATTGTACACAGCAAAACGGGGGCACAGGATGGCTGTGCCCCTCTCGTACAAATTTCAGTTTATCGGGCAGTCTAAGCCTCCCCTTGAGGACAGTCGCGAAGCGACACTAAATAGACGATTGCCGGTGGCAATCCAACATTGAAAAATGGGTGCCCCGAAGGGGCGGAAGGGTGAAAAGCCAATAGTTGCAAGGATTTTCACCCCTCAGTCGCCTACGGCGACAGCTCCCCTCTAGGGGGAGCCTTTGGTGCGATAAATACAAATTTATCTTCTTACATCAGAAAATACAGCGCAAGGGTTAAAAGCGCGTTATTCCTGTCCTCCTCGCAGTCGCCGGCCATCAGCAGCAGAAGCAGCACGATAATCAGATCGCCGGTATCAAATTCCTTTGGCAGCAGCTGCCGCAGAAAGCCGCTGACACTGCTCCCATCTGGTCTGCGTTGAGGCTTGGGCGGTGGGCATGGCTCCGGTTTTTCCGGTGCGCATGGAACCGGTTCCGGCGGCTTTGGGATCGGTGGTTTTGGTGGCGGCTGGGGCTTGACGGCATCCTGCATACGGTTGCGGCGATAGGAACCGTCCTGTTGTGGGATGTATCGGTTATACAATGGATTCACCTGCCTGACGGAGAGAGAAATGCTGTGGCCATGCTTGCCATTTTTGCGGCCCGCATGGCCTTTTCCAGCTTGGATATGCGATGATTGCTCAAATAAGGGCCCAACGCCCGCAGAAGGGATTGCTGATTGCTGTCAATCCGGCTCTGGGAGGCAAAGCCGGAGAGTTTTTGAATCATGGACAGATCCAAATCCGGAAAACCGGGAAAGCCGGTTTCCGGGGGGGCTGGCCTGTTTTCCTGTTTCTGCGTTGGCGGCTCCTGTTTGGAACCGGTATCAGACGGGGTAAACTTTTGCGCAAGGGACATGATCTGCTGCATCATCTCCGGATTGCTTAAGATTGCCCCCAGCTTGTTTTCCAAGTCATCCATACTTTACCTCCCCAAATCCTCCAGAAGCTTCTGGGCCTCCGGAGAGGAAAGCAGTCCATTCAGTGTTTTGGCAGCCTCCCGGTAATCTCCGGCGGATGCCTGATTCATTGCCTGCTGGATCTGTCCGCTGTCCGAACGCTTGAGCATAGCCAAAAGCTGCTGCCCTGCGGGGCTTTGGGCCAGACGCATGGCCTCCTGCACGGAAAAATCCTCAGATTTTTTCTGCATTTGATTGCCTCCTGCCAAAATTGATGTTACAATATACTATATGCAGCTTTAGAACAGTTGGTGTACTATGAAAATACTTGTATTATCCGATTCCCATTCCGGCCTGAGCTTTATGCGCCGGTGTGTCAAAAGCGTAAAGCCGGATGCCATCGTACATCTGGGAGATCATTATGATGATGGGCAGGTGTTGGCAGAAGAGAATCCCCACCTGACAGTCCATCAGGTACCCGGTAATTGCGACCGTTACCGCTGTCCGCCCTTTGCACAGGAGATCCTGTGCTATCGGGTCTGCGGTGTAAATCTTTATATGACTCACGGCCATATCCACCGGGTAAAATCCGGCATTGGCACATTTCTGGCAGATGCCCGCCGCTGTAATGTGCAGGCAGCCCTGTACGGCCATACCCACCGAGCCGACTGTCACCGGGAACCGGACGGCCTGTGGGTGCTGAATCCGGGCAGCGCCGGCCAGTTTGGCGGCACAGCGGGACTTATTGAAACCGACGGAAAAACCATAACCGCCTGCCGGATTATCGGGCAGGCAGATCTGGAGGAAATAGTATGATTTTAACCATTGATATCGGGAACTCTAATATTGTGCTGGGTGGCGTAGAGGACGAAACCATCGTATTCGAAGCGCGCCTGCGGACAGATGCCACCAAAACCTCCGATGAATACTGTGTGGACTTGAAGAGTCTGCTGGATATATACCGGATTCAGGCGGAAACAATTGAAGGCGCAATCATCGCCTCTGTGGTGCCGCAGGTACTGAACTCATTGCAGACCGCGGTGAAAAAGCTGACCGGCAAGCAAAGCCTTGTGGTGGGCCCCGGTCTGAAAACAGGACTGAATATTAAAATTGAGAATCCTGCCCAGACCGGTGCGGATCTGGTAGTGGGAAGTGTGGCGGCCCTGCGGGAGCATAAGCCGCCTATGATCGTTGTGGACATGGGAACAGCCACCACCATGGTGGTACTGGATCAGACCGGTGCCCTGATCGGCGGCTGTATCTGCCCCGGCCTGAAGATCTCCATGGACGCATTAACCGAGCGCACCGCATTGCTGCCCGGCCTGCAGCTGGATCAGCCCAAGCAGGCCATCGGTCGCAATACCATCGAATGTATGCGCAGCGGCATCATGCTGGGCAACGCCTGCATGCTGGACGGTATGGTGGAGCGGATGGAAGAAGAGCTGGGCTGCAAAGCCACAGTGGTAGCCACCGGCGGTATCGCCAAGTTTATTGTTCCCATGTGCCGTACTCCCATTGTCTACGCCAAGGATCTGCTGATTAAGGGGCTGGCCGTGCTGTACAAAGAGAACAAGCGCAAATAATCAGGCCATCACCAGCCAAAGCAGCAGCATTGTTCCGATACCCGCACCGGAGGCAGCGATCAGCAGTGTATCAAGGATTCTGTTCAGGATCTGACGGCGGGTAGGCGCATTGGGAAAAGGCAGAGGCTGGAAAGCTTTGTGGTTCGGACGGTAAACAGCAGTTTTCATGTTTGTATCCTCCTTAGTATTTTGTATGCTACAAGGATATAAAAGATTCTGTACAATAAACCGGACGGAACACACTTTTTCTGCTGCTTGCATATCAAAACAATCTATGCTATGATAAGAAAAAAATCAGCCGGAGGTGGCTTATGGATAAGTTTTTAAATAAGCTGCGGGAGTTTTGGGCAAAGACCCAGCCTGCCCGCAAGGCGACCGCCAGGGTATTCCGGGTCATGGGCAATATTTTCCGGCAGATCGGAAAGTGGATCTACCGGCTGCGCGGGATACTGATGGCCATTCCTGTGGCAGCAGGTGCGCTTTATCTTGCCCACTACAATATGGAGAATTTACCGGAAGAGGTGGGTCTGAATCTGCTTGCCAACGGAGAATACAGCATGATGGTGACCCGGGAAGTAGCGGTCACAGGACCTCTGGCAGTCACTGCTGTGTGCCTGCTGCTGGTTTTCTTCTCCCGCCGGATCGTCTATCCTTGGCTGATTGCCATTTTCTCTTTGGTGCTGCCGCTGGTGATCTATTTTACAAATGTTTTTCCCGCTTAAAATTTTTTAGGGCATCATCAATCGATGATGCCCGCATCCCATTTTATAAACATACCAAAGCAAAGGGGATACTCCGTATGAAATCTGTAAAACGGCTGTTTTGCCTGCTGATCACTGCGATGATGCTGCTATCCCTGTTTTCCGGCTGCGGGGACACCACTAATGCCGGTGAAACAACCAATCCCAGTGAAACTGCCGATTCTAACACCTCCGAGGAGTGGGAACCTGTTTCTGCTGTTCCGGAATTTGAGGAATGGCTCAACGCTAAGCTTACCGCATTAGGCTATCCGCTGCAGGTTACCTTCCTGGCGCCCGAAGAAGACGGCTATGTAAAAGGTGAGATGTCCTACACCGGCAGCGAAGAGGATATCTACACAGCGTATCTGTATTTCTATGTGTATCTAAAGGAAGATCTTGAAACCATTGATTATGCAGTCGTATCGGCTCGGGAGAATTGTCCGGATGAAGTACTGGCCGCCCACAAAAAGCTGGCTTTAGAATTGAGTCTGCATTTTGACCCCAATATACAGGAAGCAACTGTGGACGCGATCTTCGATGTGCTGCCCGATTCAGAAACCGAATACTATGTGGATCCGGAGACCGGTATCAGCGTATTCGCCAGCGATCGCAATTATCAAGCCTTCTTCGATACAGCTTTTTGTTCTCACGAACTGCGAAAAGAGATCGAAACCGGACACATTTGGTATTTTGTCTATAATAATTATGTGTCACCGAGCACAGCGCCAGCCATTTTGGAAGTGCAGGATCTGATTAACGAGGCATTTCTGGATCTTGGCCAGCCATTGGAGATCGTTTTCGTCGAGGGTCTCAATGCTAACTACAGCTATCTGTATTACCGGGGTGATGGGCAGCCATCCTATCACCCCCATGAGCAAATGCAGATCGAGTTAAGTACATCTGAAGACGGTGCGATCACCTGGCTTGATATTACAATTCCCCATACCGCGCAGGAAATATACGAAGATATCCAAAAAGAGCTGGCGATCCGGTTATGCGCCCATTTCTTCAGCAGCGTGCCCCAATCGGATGTGGAGCTGATGTTTGACATCAATGCCAATTGGGATCAATATCAGCAGGAACAACGCGGAAATCTCTACATATATCCGCATGATTATTATCTCTATTACGATATTTCAGAAGACGCCAATTTCCGTCTGCTTTCCGATCCCAATAGGGATGGCCAGTCCTTTATTCTCACAATTCCCCCGATAGGAGGCAGCAATACACCTGCTGACAAGCCGGTTCTGGAATATCCTCTGACTTCCGACGCGTTTCTTGCTGCGCTGGAATATGCCCTTCCGGAATGGGAGATCGTTCCCAACAGTTCCGATTGGTACGATAAAGACACATACTATTTAAATGACAGCTCCGGAAACATTTTCCATATCGCTATGGATGTACGGATGCATGACCGTGTGATCAAAAGCATCACGGTCTGGGATCTAATGGGTGTGTTTATTGAAGACCCGACCGTATTGATGACAGACATTATGTCCAAAATCAATTTGATCCTCGATCCGAACTCTAACGAAGAAACCTTCCGAAACTTCTACAAGGAAAATTGTTTGCTTGCAACCAAGGATAATCCCATAACCTTCACTGGTTCCAATTTTGAGGGAAAGCTTTCAAAAAGTGCAAGTGATCGGCCCTCTGTGACCTATACCTTCCAATTGGAGTCTCCGGCAATTATGGAGAAAAACTATTTTGTGGAAAGCGGGCTTATGCAGGCTCCCTCCACAGTAGACGGCCGCTTCTCCTTCTTAGATCCCGATCCGCTGGTAACCTACGATTTCCACACAGCCTCTCTCGCAGCTTATCTTGAGGCATATTTAGAAGATACCGGCTATCCGATGTGGATTTCTTGCGGTTACAGCAGCATAAAGCCTCAGGATATAGAAAACAATACGTTCACTCGAAACCATATGCAGTATGAATATGCCGTATACGACACCTACGGTGAACGATTGTCCATGCCATTTTTAGGGGTGAATTTCATTACACCTTCTCCGGAAGATACGGAGCTCTACCATATCCAGTACAACCGTGATTTCGCGTCCTTGTACAGTGAAGAAAGCAAGCTACGGTTTACATCAATGGCCATTGATCCCATATATATCAACGAACCCATCACACGGCTTCTCATGGGTATGAGCATGCTCTGCGACGACGGCATGACGGAAAAGGAAGCAAAGGCGCTGTTCAGCGATACATATGAGCCTATTGAAACCAGTTCCGGTTATTTGTATGTGATTTACGCGCCCCGGGATGTGGTGCATATACTGCGGGAAAACCCCGAAACCGGTGAAATCATATACTCGGTTCTGACCAAAGCGGATTACGAAATAACCCCTGTGGTGACCCTTAACGGCGAGCCCGTATATACCGTAACCGAATAACAAAAAGACCGCAAGCGCTTCAATTACCACCTGTAGGGACACGCCTCCCGGCGTGTCCCCAATAAAAAATCGGCACAAAAGGCGGGGCTTCATAAAACATTATCCGGTTTTGCCATAGCGTTTTTTTGCAGTATTGGATAAAAAGATAGCTTTTGAAGCGGATACTGTCTTATGAAGCCCCGCCTTTTGTGCCGATTTTTATTATACCTAGTCAACTATCACACTGGCGCTTATGCGCCAATGGCTTCCCCCGGGGGGAAGCTGTCACAAAATCGGCTCTTCGCAACCGATTTTGTGACTGATGAGGAATGCGGGCAGAAATGTTGGATTTTGCATCTGATAGTAGGCTTATTCCATTCTGTCAGTACACGCCATTCCTCATCCGTCTTTTCACCACCCTTATTAGGGCGGTGAAAATCCACCTTCTCCCCGGGAGAAGGCTTTGCGTCTTCGCCGCCAGACAGCGCACTAAGCTAAAAACCAACTTACCGTGTCAGCAGTTCAAACAGCTCTTCAGCCGTGTGGGCAATGGCCACAGCACCCGCGTCCACCATATCCTGCACCTTTCCGTACCCCCATGATACACCAATCGTTGGAATTCTGTGCATGGCAGCCCCGGTCACATCGAAGGCGGTGTCACCGACCATAACGGTATTCTCCACCCCGTCCACCTGCTTCAGCAGATAATCGATCACATCCTCTTTATTGATTCGGCTGCGGTCCATGGTAGCGCCGCATATGATCTCAAAATACCGGGCAAGGTCGAAATGCTCCAGTACCTCAACGGCCGTTTTCTCCGGCTTGGAGGTAGCCACAAACAGGCGGTAGCCCTTGTCTTGCAGCTTTTCCAGCATTTCCCGGATACCGGGATAGGGAGTATTTTCAAACTTGCCGATGGTATTGTACCGGCTGCGGAAAATCTCCACCGCCTCGTCGGCCCTGTCCTCCGGCACGCCGAATTTGATAAAGGTCTCGTGCAGCGGCGGGCCTACAAACACACGCATTTCCTCCCGGCTGGGAACCGGGCATCCGTAATGGATCAGCGCCGGAATGGAGCTGTTGATGATGCCTTCTCCGGAATCGGTCAGGGTTCCGTCCAGATCAAAAAATATGGCTTTTCCGGTCATGGGGTTGTACCTCCCTTGGTTTTATAGAATTATAGCACACAAAAGACAGATAAGTAAACAGGAAAATCCCTTGCACTTTACTTGACTTTTCAGGCGCGGGATGGTATAGTTTGTGCTACACGGAGAGATGTCCGAGCGGTTTAAGGAGCCAGTCTTGAAAACTGGTGATGCGGCAACGCACCGTGGGTTCGAATCCCACTCTCTCCGCCATGTAAAAAACCTCTTTTGTCTACCAAGACAAGAGAGGTTTTTTACAATGATATCCGTTCCTGTCAGAACGGGTGATATATCTTCGATATGATATCGCACTTCGTGAGATGATATATGCCTTCGCGATATCAAGGAACGGATATTATATCATGCTTGCGAAGCAAGTATATCATACGGTAACGCCGTATATCATATCGCGCAAGTGATATATCATTGAAAAGCGCAGCAAAGCGTGATATAATCTGTTCAATAAATAAGAATTTGGAGGGTTATTCAGTAATGGGAGATTTCATCGTTGCAATTGCACTTGTTATAGTTTCGTTATTTTTATTTATTTTGAGCATCCGCTCTTTTCTGGAAAAAGGATTTCTGTTTAATAATGCCTATATTTATGCATCCAAAAAAGAACGGGAAACAATGAATAAAAAGCCCTATTATCGTCAGACTGCAATTGTG
>JAZNPV010000142.1:0-2982 GCA_045589835.1 Faecousia sp. | reverse complement strand
AGCAAGTTCGTTCAAAACCTGCTGCGTTGGATAAGTCGTATTCATATGTTATCAAACAGTTTTCGGTGGATCGTAGAGATTGCTGCTTTTTCTCTGGTACCAATATAACACAGATATTATCGCTTGTCATCAGCAACAACCCGCCAATTTGTTTACACCTTTTTGCCATATAAAATAAGGACCGGGAGCGTGACTGCAAGCGATACCTGCACGTCTGCCTGCATCCCTTGGGCGCAACCACCTCTCCCGGCAATCGATTCGAAGACCTTCACCATTTAGGGACCCCTACTCCTTCTTTCGCGGGTCCGTACCGTTCCACTGTCACCCGACAGTGTCAAACGGTGGGCGCACTTCCACCGAGACGGTAGCCTGGGCGCTTGATCTTGCCTTGTAATCATTATAGCACAAGTGTTCGTCATAGTCAAATAGGACACCTTTTCAAAATGAGTCTGGGAGACTGATTTCGAAAATTTTTTGTGAACAATCCTAGCCCGGTACCTGTGACTAGCAGATAAATAGCCGCTCATCAGCAGTGGAATGTGCAAGACTGGAAAATATGAACTTGTCAAGCTGCATAGGTTTATTATTAACCCTTCACTACTAAAGAGCCATTCAATTATCAAAAATCTGACACTTCTTCAAAAATTCTCAGTTTTTTACAACCTGTCAAATTACACCCTAACTCGACCCGAATTGCAACATACAAAATGAAAATATAGATAATATTTATCAAATATAAATAGATAGAGCGCAGGCTGTCAAAAACAGCCTGCGCTTTAAGTGCAATTAGATTTGCGTCATATTAATAAGACAATTCATTGCCGATGGTACTTTCTAAGGAAATAGGCCGGTGCACAGCTCCATGCATGGCAGAAGCTGTTGACGATGGTACCGCCGTAAGGGGATTCGTTGGGATTTTCGGGGTTGTACAGCTCCCAGAAGGTATCTGCCCCCTCGTCCAGCATGCCGCCCCAGTAAGTGCTTAGAACATCCAGAGCCTTATCCTTTTCCCCCGCACTGATCAGCGCATCCACATAGTTGTGGTACATATAGGGAGTGACCATCTTTTCTGCTTCTTCGCTGGTCTCCAGACGCTTCAACAACTCTGCGTCTGCATTTTCAGCGCCACCCAAAGTCATCCAAACCTGGGTCGCCCAGGAGATCTGGCGATTCTCACCACTGATATAGAAACTCTTTTGGGCATCCCACAGCTGCTCAGCCGCTTTCTTCTTTGCCGTATAATCCTGTTCCAGCACGAAGTACCGATTTTCCTCACCCAGAATCTTCGCAACTTCCATTGCCGCCTTCAGGCAGTACAGATAGATGCCCTGGGCGCTGGCCTGCTTATTGAGGAACAGGTTCCAGTCTACGAAACACCAGCCCAGCACATCCGAATCCCGTACAAGATTCGTTTCATCAAAATATGCCTGAATCAGTTCGATCTGCTTCCAGCCGGTGGAAGCAAGCTCTTTCAGCGTCTCCAGATCCCCGGTTGCCTTGTAATAATCCAGCAGCGTGGGGATAAAGAACAGGGAGTAATCGAACATGACCGTATCATCCACTTCAATCGCCGGTTCAATGAAGACGCACGCACCCACTCTTCCCTTGTCCAGCGTGGAGCCTGCAAACAGATACAGGCAACGCTTCACCAGATCGTAATTCTTGAAGGTTTCATAATTTGCCAGAGCCTGCATCCGCAGATCGCCGATCCACAGACGGCGGTCACGCTTGGGTCCATCCTCGAAGACCTCCTGCATACAGTTACGCAGGGTTCGGCAGGCAACTGCATCCAGATGGGCCTGACGAGGGGTGCCCATGAGGGATTGCAGTTTGGTTTCATCAGCAGAAGTAGTTGCAATGCAGAAGGCATCCTCCAGCTTCAGCTGATACTTAGAGCTAACATCCAGCACTTCGATCTGCAAATACCGGAAAGCATAGCGCCGGGGAAGCTCCAACACAGTCGGAAGCACATCGATATGCACCTGCTCCTGTTGGATCCAGCCCATGCTGATCCAGCCGTGATAGTCTTCCGCATTTTCGGAAAGCTCGCATTCCCTCTCCGCGAATTTCAGCCGCAGCCAGGCAGGAGCATCGGGATGGGATCCGGTGTAACCAAATTTCAAGGTCACTTTACCTACCAGATGAGTGCCGAAATCCAGGCACATCACATCGCCTTTGCTCAGGCACCGGGCGCGGTAGTCCTCACTGCCTACGGTTTCCAGAACGCCTACTTTTCTTTCGAACAGGGCAGGTTTCAGACTCTCGGCAATTTCTAAAAAGCGTTCGTTTCGCTCCATAAATCAAATTCCTTTCTTACTGCGCAATCTCCAGAAGTTCCGCAAAAGAAGTCAGATTATAGTCACCGGCCTTTTCGGCAGATGCGTCGCCCACACAGGCCACCTTCATGCCGCCTGCCTTACCGGCAATAGCACCGGACACGGCATCTTCCACCACAAGGCACTCCTCAGCAGGAATGCACAGCATCTGAGCAGCCTTCACGAAAACTTCGGGATCAGGCTTTGAATGGGTGATATTGTTTCCGTCGGAAATGGCATCGAAAAAGCTTCCCAGTCCCAGCTGCTGCAGAATAAACCTAGCATTCTTGGAAGAAGAACCGATGGCCAGCTTGTAGCCCCGCTGACGCAGCATATCCAGTGTGGTTTTTACTTCCCCAGAAAGATCCGCAGGACTCATGCTTTTCAGAGATTCCTTGTACAGTTCGTTCTTCTGCTCAGCCAGTTCTTCCTTTTCCGCCTGGGACAGCTGACCGGTGTACCGCTCCAGAATAATTTCGAGGCTTGCCATTCTGGAAACACCACGAAGCCGGTTATTTACCTGACGGTCAAAGGGAATGTTCATGGAATCCGCCATGGCTTTCCATGCCAGATAGTGATATTCGTCGGTATGGCAGATCACGCCATCCAGATCAAAGATAATTGCTCTCATATCAGATATAGTCCTTTCCGCAGAAGGGATCGCAGG
>JAZNPV010000141.1:0-3564 GCA_045589835.1 Faecousia sp. | reverse complement strand
GCATCCCGGAACATCTGATTATGGGCTTCCTCCCGGTTCAGGAGGAAATCGATGGTCTCCCGCACCTTCTTATCGTTGATCTGGCGGTACAGGTATTCATAGACCACCTTCGCCCGCTGCTCCGATGCAATATTGCTCAGCAGGTCTGCACACAGATCTCCGGTCACCGTCACATAGTCCCCCGTCCAGGAATAGCCGGATGCATTGATCAGGCCGGGGTTCAGTCCCAAAATCACATGGCTTTGGATCTCGCCGCTGGGAACCTGCGCTGCATCCACATCATGGCCATTCAGCAGGTTAATCGTTTGGGCAACCATTTCCATGTGTCCCAGTTCCTCCGCCGCAATGTCCAGAAACAAATCCTTGATCTTGGGATCCTTGATGCGGAAGCTCTGGGACATATACTGCATGGCAGCTTTCAGCTCGCCGTTGCCGCCGCCCAGCTGCTCCTGCAAGAGCGCCGCATACTGAGGATTGGGTCGCTCGATCCCCACCGGATGAAATAACTGTTTTTCGTGCTTGAACAAGCACACCACTCCCTTCGCTGTGATATGCTTATTCTTCCAATTCTTGCCTAGAAATATACACACGGGGGCTATTTGCAGCCGGAAAAGATTCATTTCTGGCATAGACTGATTTCCACTTCTTTATACGCCCAAGATACTTCTCAAATCCTCTTCCGGTGTGGTAATGGGTGCGATGTTAAACTTCTCCACCAGGAAGTTCAGCACATTGGGAGAAAGGAAGGCAGGCAGTGTGGGGCCGAGACGGATGTTCTTGATGCCTAGATGCAGCAGGGTCAGCAGGATGCAGACCGCCTTCTGCTCGTACCAGCTAAGTACCATGGAAAGGGGCAGATCATTGACACCACAGCCAAAGGCTTCCGCCAGAGCCACAGCAATCTGAATGGCAGAGTAGGCATCGTTGCACTGTCCGACATCCATCAGCCGGGGCAGGCCACCAATGGTGCCAAGATCTAGGTCGTTGAAGCGGTACTTGCCGCAGGCCAGGGTCAGCACCACGGTATCTTTGGGTGTCTGCTTGACGAACTCGGTATAGTAGTTTCGTCCGGGCCTTGCGCCGTCGCAGCCTGCTACCAGGAAGAAATGCTTGATAGCACCGGATTTGACCGCATCAATAACAGTACCTGCGACAGACATAACGGTATTTCTCGCAAAGCCGGTCATAACCATTTCGCCGCCGTTGATACCGGGGAAAGTGGTATCCTTGTCAAAGCCGCCCAGTTCCAAAGCCTTCTCAATGATGGGAGTAAAGTCCTTATCAGCACCAATGTGCTGCATACCAGGATAGCCAACAACCTCGGTGGTGAACACACGGTCAGAGTAAGCTTCTTTCGGCGGCATCAGGCAGTTGGTGGTAAACAGAATGGGAGCAGGGAGAACTGCAAATTCCTTCTGCTGATTCTGCCATGCGGTGCCGAAGTTGCCTTTCAGATGGGGGTACTTCTTCAGCTCCGGATAGGCGTGAGCAGGCAGCATTTCACCGTGGGTATAGATGTTGATACCCTTGCCCTTGGTCTGCTCCAGCAGGAGCTTCAGATCGTACAGGTCGTGACCGGTGATGACAATGAAGGGGCCTTTCTCCACGGTGAGGCTCACCTGGGTGGGTTCGGGATGACCGAAAGTTTCGGTGTTGGCCTTATCCAGCATTGCCATGCATTTGAGGTTGACTTCGCCAACTTCCAGCACAATGGGCAGCAGTTCTTCCATACCCCAATCGTCCATACCGATGGCAAACAGTGCTTTGTACAGGAACTTGTGGATGGCTTCGTCCTTATAACCCAAAACAGCGGCATGATAAGCATAGGCAGCAACACCACGGATGCCGAACAGAATTAAAGACTTGAGGGAACGAATATCCTCGTCCGCATTCCACAGCTTGCTCATATCATAATCATTGTTCCGACCGCAGGAGGAAGCACACTTGTAGCATTCGGGAACCAGCTTTTGCTTCTCAAGTGCAACTCGATCCATGATTGCCAGCAGAGCCTCATTATCAAAATTCACATTGGTAAGGGTTGCAAACAGACCATCCACAATGACAGCCGCGGTGGAATCGCTGACAACGTGCTCGTTGCCTTCGGTAGCTCTTGCCAAGCCAATCAGTGCGCCGGTCAGCTTATCCTGAATTTCTGCGGTGTCGGCCTTCTTGCCGCAAACACCTACCTTACCCGCACAGGCTTTACAGCCAGCGGTTTGTTCACACTGAAAACAAAACATAGTCATTCTCCTTTATCTGATAATCTGTCCATCGGGACTAATGGTTACGATATGCAAGGGGATATTTTTGCCGCAGTTTTCCAGAGCGGTTTTCACAGCATGGCTCAGACCACCGCAGCAAGGAACGGTCATCCGGGTAACGGTGACAGACCGAATGTTGTTATACTTGAAGATCTGCGTCAGTTTTTCGGAGTAGTCAACTGCATCCAGCTTGGGACAGCCGATCAGCGTCACCTTGTCCTGCATGAAATCGTGATGGAAGTTGCCGTAAGAATAGGCAGTGCAATCCGCAGCGATCAGCAGGTCAGCACCGTCAAAGTAAGGTGCGTTGGGAGGCATCAGCTTGATCTGTACCGGGAAGTTGGTCAGTTCGCTGGGAACATACACATCCCCGACAGGAGCAGAGTGCTGGATGCTCTGGCAGGCAGAACCGGGGCAACCACAAAGAAGCGGTGTTTCCTTGGCTTTCTTTGCAGCCAGCACAGCAGCTTCGTTGTATGCAGGCGCTTCACGTTCCTCAAAGGAGATGGCATTCATAGGACAGGCGGGCAGGCAATCACCCAGGCCGTCGCAGTAGTCCTCCCGGAGCAGCTTTGCCTTGCCGTCTACGATGCCAATGGCACCCTCATGGCAGGCATCGGCACACAGGCCGCAGCCGTTGCACTTCTCTTCATCGATGGTAATGATTCTTCGGATCATGGTAATACCTCCAATCGTAGTTTTCTACTGTAATGATACTGTTTCATGTGGCAACATGATGTTGCAAAAGTCACATATATCAGTTAAAATATGAATTAAGATGATACTCAGGAGGGATGATCGTATGAAGGAAGAATGCTTGATCTGCAAAGCACCGCTTGAATACCTGACCCAGGACGAAATGATGGAGTGTGCCATCTGCCATAAGCAGGAACCCAGCAAGACTCGCTGCGTGGAAGGGCATTATGTGTGCAGTGAATGCCACACCCAGGGAATGGACAGCATTTTCGGTCTTTGCCTTTCGGAAACGTCCCGTGACCCCATCGCCATTCTGGAAAAAATGATGTCCATGCCCCTTTGCCATATGCATGGCCCGGAGCATCATGTGATGGTGGGTGCAGCACTTCTGACTGCCTACAAAAATGCAGGTAGTGACCTGGACCTTCCGAAAGCGCTGCAGGAGATGTACAGTCGGGGCAAAGCGGTTCCCGGCGGTGCCTGCGGATTCTGGGGCGCCTGCGGTGCCGGTGTCAGCGCCGGACAGTTCATTGCCATTGCCACTGCTTCCACACCCCTGGCAGTGGAGCCTTGGGGGCTGAGCAATCAGATGACCGCCAAGGCCCTG
>JAZNPV010000140.1:0-5362 GCA_045589835.1 Faecousia sp. | reverse complement strand
CTAAAAGTTCTGAAAAGAGAATAAAGAGGATTTGGAGGGAGAATGAGAGGATTTGCCTTTTTAAGAATATTTTGATTTACCTGGGTATACCTTTCAATAAAAAAGTGCTGTATTTGTAACGGTTCTTCGGATTATGTGGGGTGTCCTGACAACACTTTGACAACATTTTCTCTGTAGTGACCGTTATCAATTCGTTATCAATCAGAAAGGCTCTGCCGCACATGGCAGAGCCTTTCTTTTATTCTGGAGACAGTTTTTGTGTCAATTCCAGTAGGTACCGAATGTTGTCAAGAACTGTACTGTCTTGCTCTACCCTCTCCAATCTTCTTAATTCAGAAGTGAGTTCTGTAAGATACTCAATGATATTCTTCTGGATACGAATATTAGGGTGAATTTCTATCTTTTCGTCCAACAGCCGTTTTACAATATAATCCTGTTTGAACAATCCTGAGGTTTTAACTTGCATATCCAGCCGATATCCTTCTTCCGGCGAAACCCGGAATGCTACGGTTTTACACCGCCAATGGCCCTTCGGATCTTTGTTCTTCACTGACATTTCCCCTATCCCCTTTCATCATATTACTTAACTGCTCTGCGATAATCTCATCCTTATTGGAATAACGATGAGAGTAGATCATCGTTATGTCTGGTGATTTATGTCCTGCTCTCTTTGCTATATCCATCACAGAGGCACAGCTAACATAGTTCATCAGCAGGCTGATGTGAGAATGCCGCAACCCATGAATCGTTATCCTTTTGACTCCAGCTTTCTCAGCACCTATGGTCATCACCCTATGCAGCTCGGATTTAGATACTGGAAAAATCTGATCATTTTCTGCAAGCGCATATAGGCTCGCAAAATAATCGCCCAATTCTTCCGCAAGTTCTGTCGGCATATGAACAATCCGCTTACTGTTCTTTGTCTTAGTTTTGCCATTCATTTTCTCATTTTTAGAATAGCTGTTCATAATTCTCAATGTCCTATTCTCCAAATCAACATCCGCTCTAGTAAGCGCCCGTAATTCTCCCAGCCGTAATCCACACCAGAAGAACACTTGAAATGCATAATAATATACGGGGCGGTCTTGAATAGTCTGAGAAAACTTTTGGTATTCCTCAAGAGTCCAGAATTGTCTTTCCTCCTCCGGGCGTTTGGTTCCGATTCTTTCAATCTGTACCACCGGATTGGAGGGAAGATTATGATAAGTTACGGCATAATTCAGAATTGCGGAAAGCTGATTGTTGATAGAACGCAGATATGTAGCCGAATACGGTTCCCCATTTCCCTTTCTTAGAGAAAGCAATTGATCCTGCCACTCTCGCACATCATTTTTACTGACTGCATATACCCGCTTTGCGTTGAAAAACGGACATATTTTACTCTGAATGATATTGGACTTATTTTCAACAGTACTTGCTCTTCGTCGCACTTTCGTGTATTCAATATATTCAGTGATCAGTTCTTCCATAGTAAGATTTTCGTCCAGTGTCTTTTCCTGCCCAAGCTGTTTGATTAGCTTGGGCAGTTCCTCACGCTGCCATTTCGTGGCTTCTCGCTGTAGTTTGAATCCCCGTTTACAGGTTCGGTGGCGTTTTCCATCCGGAGAACGGTAGCTGTAATCTACCCTGTATTTTCCGTCCGGGCACTTGGTAATGCTACTTTTGAATGCATCTTGTCGTGTTTCACTCATCAGATTTTCACTCCTTCCCATAAATTCTTTCGTTGAAGTATTTCAAACTGGTTTTTCCGGCAATTACCAAATATCCTTTGCTTTCCAGCTCGTCATTCAACTTTTTGATAATACGATATGCATAAGCTCTTGACACTCCCATCAGCGCACTGACTTCAGCTGCAGTAATAAACAAATTTTTCTCAGATTTATTCTGTGCGTCCACTTTTGTTCCTCCTCACAACAGAATTATAAAGAAGGAGAGGCCATATCGCAAATGTGCAACCAGAGCTCTCCATAGTGTTCGTCTGAAATCATTTTTCTGATACTATTCACAAAATAAGTACAGCCAAATAATTTTGTTCATTTTATAGCCACTTCATAATCGTCTCCAATATGTCTGACACACAAGCTACAAACCTTCTTTGTTACTCCCTCTCCACTATTTCTCTGAAAAAGAAAAAAGCCCATGCCACTAAATTTACTGGCACAGGACTGACAAAGACATAATGCAATTCTGGAAGATGATACCGGAATTAGCTCTATGCTGATAGCTAAAGCATGATTCAGTCCGGTAATTTCTATGGGTGAGAGTTTACCAATATACTTATCCAATCGTGTTTTATCTATGGTACGAATCTGTTCCAACATGATAATAGAAGGCTGTGCAAGCCCGCAGGCGGGAGAAACATAAAAATGGGTGGGTAACTTTGCTTTGGTTTTGATTTGGGTGGAAATAGCCGCTACAATGGTAGTAGGGCTATGTTTATTGCCCACATCGTTTTGAATGACCACAACCGGGCGATAACCGTTCTGCTCTGAACCAATGCCAGTTCCAAGATCAGCATAATACAGTTCTCCACGATGATATGTTTTTTTCATATGTTTTAATTGACCTCCTCTTTTGAAATAGGCTTCTGCCTATGTAAGGTCAGTCAACAATCTTCTCGCTGACTGACGGTATAGTAGAAGCCTATTTGTCCTCGACACCCCGGCTTTCAAGGGAAGTCATCAAACGGCTGGCAGCGTACCAGCTCCACGGGATCGATTATGCGCCCTCGCATGGTTCTCATGTGACCGTCCTCATTGCTTGAGGCTGTGACTGGACGGGAGTATCATTATGCCTGTTGCCGGTTATCGCCCCACTGGGAGCCGCCCAGTGGTCATAGCAAGCTGTTTTTCGCTCCGTGCCAAAGCCGGAGAAAGCAAAACAGACCGAATAAGAAAGGTGAAATCTTGTTGCTTTCCCGGCAAGGCACATCCCAGCGCAGTTGCTAAAGTAGCTCATGCTCATCACAATAACAACAGGAATGTGTTTGATGAATGGGTATGCTGTTTTCAAGGTGCAAACCCATTCATCCATAAAAGACAAACAGGTGAAGGAATAACCCCTTCACCTGTTTGCTCACTTAAAGGCCAAAATTAGCCCCATACTCTCAAAAATTTTTATTGCAGGCATTCACAGCTTGCATCGTATATCAGGATTCCATCGTTTCTAATAATGCTGTCAATCATCATGTCCGCTTCCACATGATTTAATGATATACCATCCGGGCAACACAGTACCGATGAAATATCGTTTTTCAACGCAGTCAATCCAAC
Organism: Faecousia sp.; assembly: GCA_045589835.1. GTDB lineage: Bacteria > Bacillota > Clostridia > Oscillospirales > Oscillospiraceae > Faecousia. The sequence continues at coordinate 2,090 of JAZNPV010000140.1, read as the reverse complement.
TCGGGTACATCCGACAACATAGAAATTCATGCTGTTATTGTGTGCGTTGGTCAGATATACCTTTTCCGTGTAGTGCCGTTCAAAGACTGGCTGCAAGGTTTTCTGTAAATCAGTAATGTTCTGCATGGACTATGCACCCTTCTCTTTCTCTAACATACAAAACGGGCAGCATTTCTGCTACCCATTTTTAATCTTTGTGCATTATACAGAATGAATACGGTTTTGTCAACGGAATATCTGCCGCATCCCGCCAGGAGGGGCATACGCCCCTTCTGTCCAGATTTTTTGTTAGCCTACATTATAGCGCATGCCTGTTCCTCGCCCAGAGACTTCTTGATTGCCAGAGTCTCACTGGAATCATTCATGGCCGTGCCGGTTCCGTGGGCGTTGACATAGACCTTTTCTGTGCCGCGATATCCTGCCTCCGTCAGAGCCTGTTTCATAGCTCTGGCACCGCCTTCCGCTTCGGGATGGGGTGCGGTGATGTGGTATGCGTCGCAGGTAGAGCCATAGCCACAGATTTCACCGTAAATCCTTGCACCACGCTTCGTTGTATCAAAATAAGTAATGGGGCCAATGCCGTTGCAGCCGGAAATCAGATGATACCGCCATATTCAGCCTTGGAATATTCACGGGCAAAAGTCGTGCGCAGGCTTCGCACTGGGTGACCCAGCCGCTTGCCGGTGACTATGGTGCACAGGTCGGTCGCTTTTAATATCTTTTCCTTATAATTGGGATGGATATTGCATTCATAGGCGCTCAGGAATCGGGTTCCCATCTGCACACCGCTGGCACCCAGCATAAAGGACGCAGCCACGCCCTGGCCATCGGCAATACCACCGGCAGCAATAACAGGCAGATTCGTTGCTTCACAGACCTGGGGAACCAGCACCATTGTGGTCAGCTCACCTACATGACCGCCGCTTTCACCACCCTCTGCAATAAGTGCCGAGGCCCCCAGCCGTGTCATCAACTTTGCCATGGCAACGGATGCCACCACAGGGATTACCTTAATCCCAGCGGCAATCCACTCCTTGATGTACTTGGAGGGGTTGCCTGCACCAGTTGTAACAACCTCTACTTTTTCTTCCACGACAACCTTTGCCACCTCGTCAGCAAAAGGACTCATAAGCATAATGTTCACACCAATGGGCTTGTCGGTCTTACGTTTGGCGATCTTTATCTGTTCCGCAATATAAGAACCGGGGGCATTTCCCGCCGCGATAATGCCAAGGCCACCGCCATTACTTACGGCAGCGGCCAAATTACCGTCAGCGATCCAAGCCATGCCTCCCTGAAAGACCGGGTACTCGATACCCAGCAGTTCACAAATGGGTAACTTGATCATATCTACTTACCCCTGCTTGTTCTGGATCAGCTTGTCCAAATCGTCCACAGTCTTAACGGTCTGATCCCCCATCTCGATCTCCATACCAAGTTCATCCTCCAGGTTCATCAGCAGCTCCACGGTGTCCAGGGAGTCGATTCCCAGTTAGGTAAAGGTGCTTTCAGGCTTCACTGCAGAAACATCACAGCCGGTACGATCGGAAATAACTTTAGCAATTGCGTTAAAATACATAATAATAGCCTCCATTTTTTACAGCAAATGCTGCTTGTTGGTGATCATTATACAGATATCAAGTTCCAAACTGATGCCTCCCGAGTTCCAAAAGCGTTCCAAACATTTACGGATTTATGAAGTTCTTACAACAACTCTGAAAACATCACACAATTCCGCAATGTGTCATTAGGGTTGTATCTTACTTTTCAGCGATACCCCAAAATAGAAATCATGCCCCCGGTACGTTTTACGTACCGGGGGCACACTCTCAATTAAATTACTCCCTTTGCAGGGTTCAAAGCTCTACCCAGTCCTTGATTTTTCAACCCACTTCTTCTGAAGACATACCATCCTGACATCCACATCCGTCAGCCTATTAATCACGTCTTTTCAACGGCAGAAGGTGCTGCAAATAAGAATCAAAGAAATTCTCGGAACGGGTAGAATCGTTCTGTTTATTCCGGTGCAGGGGTTCTTCTGAGGCATTTAGAAACAGAATCCGACCAGGTATACATTTACGAACCGTATC
>JAZNPV010000139.1:0-16964 GCA_045589835.1 Faecousia sp. | reverse complement strand
GCCAGGTCGCCGTCACCCTGATAGGTAAAGACGATGTTCTCCGGACGGCTGCGCTTGATACCGGTGGCGGTGGCAGGTGCTCTGCCGTGGGCCGCTTCGATCATGTCGCAGGCGAAGTAGTCATATGCCATAACTGCGCAGCCGACGGGGGCAACGCCGATGGTCTTGCCTTCGATGCCCAGTTCGTCAATAGCTTCGGCAACCAATCGGTGGATAATGCCGTGGGGACAGCCGGGGCAGTAATGGAAAGGGGCATCTGTCAGGGCTTTGGGTTTTTGGGATACAATTGCCATGATTAGAACTCTCCTTTCTGGGCCTTGCGGATGGATGACAGCACCTCATCGGGGCTGGGGATCATGCCGCCGCAGCGGTTACACAGGGATACGGGCTTCTTGCACTCGGTGGCAAGGCGGATATCTTCGATCATCTGGCCCATGTTCAGCTCCACGCTGACAAAGCCCTTAACCTGATCGGCAGCTTTCCGCAGCGCTGCGGTGGGGAAGGGCCACAGGGTAATGGGACGGATCAAACCTACCTTGATGCCTTCTTTTCTGGCGGCGGCAACTGCGTTCTTGGCCACACGGGAGGCAATGCCGAAAGCCACCACGCAAAGCTCGGCGTCTTCCATCATGTACTCTTCCCACATGGCTTCGTTCTGCTCTACCATCTTGTAGCGCGCATAGCGGTCAAAGTTCTTGGCCTCCAGTTCATCGGGCTTTAAGTACAGGGAGTTGACGATGTTATGCTTGCGCTCACCCCTGGTGCCGGTCAGCGCCCAGGGCTTTTCGTAGGTTTCGATCTCGGCATCCTCCAAGGAGATAGGCTCCATCATCTGTCCGATGGTACCGTCTGCCAAGATCATGGAGGTCATCCGGTACTTGTCCGCCAGATTGAAGCCCTTAATGGTCAGGCTGGCCATTTCCTGCACGGAGGCAGGTGCCAGAACGATCATCCGGTAGTCACCGTGACCGCCGCCCTTGGTGGCCTGGAAGTAGTCGGACTGGGAGGGCTGGATGCCGCCCAGACCGGGGCCGCCGCGCTGGACGTTGACCACAAATGCGGGCACGTCGGAACCGGCGATGTAACTCAGACCCTCAGTCTTCAGGGAGATTCCGGGGCTGGAGGAGGAGGTCATGACCCGGACACCGGCCGCGGCCGCGCCGTAGACCATGTTAATGGAGGCAATCTCACTTTCCGCCTGCAGGAACACACCGCCGATCTTGGGCATTTTCTTTGCCATGTAGGCGGCGATCTCCGTCTGGGGAGTGATGGGATAGCCGAAGTAGTGGCGGCAACCGGCACGGATCGCGGCTTCGGCGATGGCCTCGTTGCCTTTCATAAGTACACGTTCTGCCATGATAGACCTCCTTACTTCTCTACGGTGATGATGCAGTCGGGGCACATGGTGGCACAGAAGGCGCAGCCGATGCACTTATCCGGAGCGTTCATCACAGCAGGGGAATATCCTTTTTTGTTGATCACAGCCGCATCAATGGTCAGGCAGCTTTTGGGGCAGGCGTTGACGCACAGACCGCAGCCTTTGCAAAGATCGGTTTGGAATGTTACCTTTGGCATAGAGGTTCCTCCTTATAGATCAAAAATCTTCTTCTGTAAGTTCATGGACAGCACCGGCGCGTCCAGCGCTGGCAGCGTTTTGGCTACCTCTGCTTGGGCCGTATGCATCCACAGGGGCAAGCCGCTGATGCGGCAGAGCTTTTGAATGTAGTCAAGGGACTCCAGCACCGTTTGGGCATCCGTCAGGTCACCCAGATTGGAGTTGTTGACGATGCAGGTAAAGGAAAGGCCGCAGGCACTTTCAATCTCTTTCATAATCGTAAGCGTATCCTCTGCTGCCCGGGTTAGGGGGCGGTAGCAGTTGGCAACGAATGCCATGCGGTAGTTGTTTTCCTGCTTGATGAAGGGGGTGTATCGGCCAAGGGCATATGCGCCCCGGTCGTCACCGCCGATGTCCATAATGCCGTAAGTGCTTTTGTCCTGCACCAAGGCGTAGGTTTCTGCCGGCAGGGCAGGCAGATCCACGTTGGTGTTGGCGTACTGGGGGGAGATCAGCCGGATGCCGGCTGCGTCCAGTTCCTTAGCACTGTCCTTGGTGCGGAAATAGGGATTTACGATATCCAGATCGCCGATGCAGACCTGCTTGCCCTCCCGGGACAGCAGCAGCGCGTAATTGACGGCGATATTGGTCTTGCCGCTGCCGTAGTGGCCGGCAAAGAGAGTCAGTCGTTTATGTTCCATACTTATAACTTCTTGCGGATGATCTTGCCGCTGGTGGTCTTTGGCAGAGATTCCTTAAATTCCACGATTCTGGGATACTTATAGGGAGCGGTTCTGGACTTGACATAGTCCTGAATCTGCTTACGCAGCTGATCGGTGCCCACAAAGTCCTTGACCAGCACGATGCTGGCTTTGACCACTTGACCTCTGACCTCGTCGGGGGCGGCGGAAACGCCGCATTCCAAAACGTAGGGCAGCTCCATAATGACGTTTTCAATTTCGAAAGGTCCGATCCGGTAGCCGGAGGACTTGATCACATCGTCCACCCGGCCCACATACCAGAAGAAACCGTCCTCATCCTTCCACGCCAGATCACCGGTGTGGTAGAAGCCGTCCCGCCATGTGTCTGCGGTGATCTCCGGTGCGCCCTCATAGCCGTAGCTGAGGCCGCAGGGCAGACCCTTGGAAATGTCGATGCAGATCTCGCCGTTTTCGCCGGGATCCACTTCGTTGCCGTCGGCATCCAGCAGATGCACGTCGTACAGGGGAACAGGCTTGCCCATGGCACCGATCTTGTGGCTTTCACCGGTCAGATTGCCGATGATCAGGGTGCTTTCGGACTGGCCGAAGCCCTCCATGATCTGCAGGCCGGTAGCCTTCTCAAACTGGCGGAAGACCTCCGGATTCAGGGCTTCACCGGCAATGGAGGCATGTTCGATAGAGGATAGGTCGAACCGGCTCAGATCCTGCTTGATGAGCATACGGTACATGGTAGGCGGCGCGCAGAAGGTGGTAATATGGTACTTGGCAAACAGCGGCAGGATCTTCTCTGCGTCGAACCGGTCAAAGTCATAGACAAAGGTGGCGGCTTCGCACAGCCACTGGCCGTAGAGCTTGCCCCACAGGGCCTTGGCCCAGCCGGTATCGGAGATGGTAAGATGCAGACCGTCGGGATTTACCCGGTGCCAGTATTTTGCGGTGATAAAGTGGCCTAAGGGGTATTTATAGTTATGAGCAGCCAGCTTGGGATAGCCGGAAGTGCCGGATGTGAAGAACATCAGCATGGGATCGCTGCCGCAGGGGGCATCCTCGGTGCGGATAAAGTGGCTGCTGTACATGGTGTATTCTTCGTTGAAGTCGTGCCAGCCCTCCCGGCTGCCGTTTACAAGGATCTTGTATTGCAGCATGGGGCTCTTGGCAGCGGCGGCATCCACCGCATCGGCCACATCGCCGTCAGCGGTACACAGGATAGCTTTCACGCTGCCGGCGGCAAAGCGGGAGGTAAAGTCCTTTTCCAGCAACTGATTGGTGGCCGGAATGGCCCCAGCGCCCAGCTTGTGAAGACCCAGAATGGCAAACCAGAACTGGTAGTGGCGCTTCAGCACCAGCATGACCCGGTCGCCCCGCTTGATGCCAAGGGCCTTGAAGTAATTGGCCGCCCGGGCGGATTCCTTCATCATATCCCGGAAGGTAAAGCGACGTTCGGTGCCGTCCTCGGACAGGTGGAGCATGCACAGCTTTTCAGGCTTGCTCTGACCCAGAGCATCTACCACATCGTAGGCAAAGTTGAACTTGTCCTCGTTCTGGAAGGAAATGGCAGTCAGCCTGCCGTTTTCCAAGGTAGGCGTAATGAAGTTCCGGTAGACCCGCTGTGCTGTATCGGGTACCTGCACGGTCTTGGCGGCAGTAGCCACGGCGGCAGCCTGCTCACCCTCACGGGCAGCGGAGTTGCTCAGCACGATAGCGTAGAAGGCGCAGTCCTCACCGCCCACGGCGATCATGCCGTGGGGATTGGAGGAGTCATAATAGATACAGTCACCGGGATTCAATACTTCCGTGTGCTGGCCGATCTGGACTTTCAGGTGACCCCGGATGACGATATCACACTCCTGTCCCTCGTGGGTGATCAGGGGGATGGGCTCCAGCTCTGCCTCAGGACGGTACTTGACCTCCATATACAGAGGCAGGGCAATACGGTTGCGGAAGTCAGCGGCAAGGTTGAAGCCAACCATGTTGTGGGCTTCCTCAATCCGCTGACCCTCACCTTTGCGGGTCAGGGCATAGGAACGGAGCTTGGGGCTGCGGCCTTCCAGCAGGTCACCCATATCCACACCGAAAATCAGCACACAGCGGTACAGAAAGGCAATACTCATATTGTGATTGCCCGCTTCGCACTGGATGTATTCTTCCACGGAAACGCCGGTGCGGGAAGCCATTTCCTCTACGGTAAGCCCCGTGATCTCACGCAGCTCCCGGATTCTTCCGGCGATCTCCTTGATCTTGTATGTCATTTCTGTCATGTTTTGTTCCATGGCACACCTCATAAAAGCAAAAAGCTCGTCTCAAAGATAGATTCCTTGAGACGAGCATTAGCCCGCGGTACCACTCAAATTGCATCTGCCTCACGGCAGATACCGCTCATTGGGTGAATTGCACCCTAAGCACTGACGCAGCTGACGCGTGGAGGGTCTACTGACCGAAGCGTTCTTCCTCCGGCTCCGGAGCGACAGGCATACCGGGTCTGCCATGGCTTGCACCAACCGCCATTTCTCTTAGGCAGAGGATACGGTTACCTCTCTCCATCGTTGCCTTTATACATTGGGAATCATACCATTATTTGATTAAAATGTCAATATTAAAGCTTATTTCTCATAATTTTACCGCTGATGGTTTTGGGAAGTTCATCCCGGAATTCCACAATACGGGGATACTTGTAGGGTGCGGTATGGTTCTTGACGTAATTCTGGATTTCCTTTTTCAGGTCTTCGGTGCCTTCGGTGCCGGGAACCAACACGATGCAGGCCTTGACCACCTGACCGCGAACCTCGTCAGGAGCGGCGCAGACACCGCACTCCAGAACGTAAGGCAGCTCCATAATGGTGGACTCGATCTCAAAGGGTCCGATCCGGTAGCCGGAGGACTTGATCACATCGTCCGCGCGGCCAACATACCAGTAGTAGCCGTCCTCGTCCCGCCATGCCACATCGCCCGTATGGTACATACCGTCATGCCACACAGCGTCGGTGGCTTCCTGATTGCGGTAGTAGCCAAGGAACACGCCGCAGGTGGGCTTGGGTTCGGTGCGGATCACGATCTCGCCGTTGACGCCATCCTCCACCGGATTGCCGTCGGTATCCACAATGTCGATGCCGTAGCCGGGAACAGGCTTGCCCATAGCACCGGGCTTAATGTTGGCACCGTACAGATTGGCGATACCCAGAGTCATTTCGGTCTGGCCGAAGCCTTCGTGGATCCGCAGGCCGGTAGCCTTTTCAAACTGATAGAACACCTCCGGATTCAGCGCCTCACCGGCGGTGGTGGCGTGATGGATGGTGGAAAGATCGTACTTGCTCAGATCCTGCTTGATGAGCATGCGGTACATGGTGGGAGGTGCGCAGAAAGTAGTGATGTTATACTGCTTGAACATGGGCAGGATCTTTTCCGCGTCAAACCGGTCAAAGTCATAGGTAAATACGGCGCCCTCGCACAGCCACTGGCCGTAGAGCTTGCCCCACAGGGCCTTACCCCAGCCTGTCTCGGAAATGGTGAAGTGGAGGCCGTCCCGCTCGCACAGGTGCCAGTACTTGGCGGTCACATAATGACCCAGCGCGTATTTATAGGAGTGGGTAGCCATCTTGGGATAGCCGGTGGTGCCGGAGGTGAAGAGCATCAGCATGGGATCGCTGCCGCAGGGTGCGTTTTCGGCACGCTCATAACGGCGGCTGAACAGGCTGCACTCTTCGTTGTAGTTGTGCCAGCCTTCCCGGCTGCCGCCTACCAGAATCTTGGTCAGCTTCATATTGGCGCTCTTTTCCGCCAGCTCGATCTGATATGCGGTGTCGCCGTCGGCGGTACACAGCACAGCGCTCACATCCGCTGCCTGGAAGCGATACACAAAGTCATGCTCCATCAGCTGATTGGTGGCGGGAATGGCAATGGCACCCAGCTTATGCAGGCCAAGGATAGCGAACCAGAACTGATAGTGGCGCTTCAGCACCAGCATGACCCGGTCGCCCCGCTTGATGCCCAGAGATTTAAAGTAGTTAGCGCTCTGGCTGGAGGCATCCTTCATATCCTTAAAGGTGAAGCGGCGCTCGGTCATATCATTTGCCACATGAACCATGGCCAGCTTTTCCGGCTCACGGCGGGCGATGGCATCCACGGTATCAAATGCAAAGTTGTAGGTATCCTCATCCGAGAAGGAAACGCCCTGCATTACACCGTTTTCATCTTCCTGCGCATTCACAAACTTGTTGCACAGCAGATGCTGATCCGGCTTACCCTTGCGGCTCTGGCCGATGTACAAAGGCTGGTCGGTGGTATCGGAGGCCATGATCATGGACAGGAACACGCAGTCCTGACCCTCAATGGCGATCATACCGTGGGGAGTGGAGGATTTGTAGAAGATGGAATCCCCTTCACGAAGAACTTCTTCGTGGTCGCCCACCTTGATGCGCATAGAGCCCCTGATTACCAGGTTGAACTCCTGACCGGCGTGGGTAGTGGTGTGGATGGGCTTGTCCTGCAGCTCCTGAGAATATTCATATGTGACCCAGTACGGCGTAGCCAGCTTCTTGCGGAACATGGGGGCCATATCCTGAATGGTGATGCCGTCTTCGCTGGCAGTGACCAGACCCTTGCCACGGCGGGTAACGGTATAGCCACTGAGCTTTGCGCTGCGGCCTTCCAGCAGGACGGTGATCTCCACGCCAAATGTTTTGGCGCACTTGTGCAGGAAGCTAAAAGGCAGATCCACAGTACCGGATTCGTACTGGTGGTAAATCTCTTCAGACACCTCCGTCAGCTCAGCCATCTTCTGCATGCTGTAGCCCAAAATCTCTCGCATACCTCTGATACGAGTAGCAATGTCCATAAGTTGTGTAGAGGTATTGGTGTTGGTCATGGTGAATCTCCTTTCTGAAAATAAAAATAAAAGACGCCTCAAGAAATCAATCTTGAGACGAGTAAAACAAACCCGCGGTACCACTCAAATTGCGGCTTGCGCCGCCACTTCACGCTCCAACAAGCGCTATCCCTTAACGCGGGCATACGTAAGCACCTGGCATTGCTCGGTACTTCAGCTCAGAAGTGATGGGTCTTTGGGCAATGTGCTGTCGGCTCGCACCAAGCGCCGACTCTCTGAAAGCACGGTTTGCCGGACCGTCTTCGTCACAGCTTTTTTCTTATTGCCAATACTGTATCATGTCCGTGAGAAAAAGTCAAATGTTTTTCTGACAAAGAATCGAGGCGTTTTTTCTTGGCCTTTTGTAGAAAACACACAAGAATATATTTTTTGATTTGCTTCTATTGACAAACCAAAACCGGTATGTTTAAATATACTCACCAATATTTTAAAGACTTTGACGGAAAACTTGCTTTATTCTGAAAGCTCCAGAGAGCCGGCGGGTGGTGTGAGCCGGTGCGGTGGAATTTTGCGATCTGATTCCTGAGTCGGTCTTGTGAAAGCTGTGGTAAGTAATGAGATCCGGGTTCCCCCGTTACAGGGATAGGGCTTGTTGGAGCCCGATGAGTGATTCCCCGTCAGGAGAATAAGCAGGGTGGTACCGCGAGTGTAAATTCGTCCCTGAGATCTTTGGATCTCAGGGGCTTTTCATTTTTAATTAAAAAGGAGTTGCACACTATGAACATGATCAAACTGTCTGATGTAACCATGAAGCAGGCCTCTGACGGATTCAGCCTGTCTTTTAAGGAGAAGATCGAGCTTGCCAAGCTGCTGGATAAGCTGGGTGTATCCGTTATTGAACTGGAAGGAATTCAAAATGCCCGCATTGACAGTCTGAGGATCAAGTCCATCGCGGCAGCCGTGGCATGCAGCGTAGTCGCAGTTCCTGTTCAGCTGACAAAAGACAGTCCCGCCCAGGTGTGGGCGGCTTTGCAGCAGGCAAAATCTCCCCGGCTTCAGGTTAGCGCAGCCGTAAGCGCGGTTCAGATGGAGTACCTGTTCCATAAGAAGCCGGACTCCATGCTGGAAGCCATTGTTGACACCATCACGGCCTGTAAGGCCCTGTGCAAGGATGTTGAATTTTTGGCTGACGATGCCACCCGTGCGGATCCTGAGTTTCTGGCCAAGACTGTGAAGGCAGCCATTACTGCCGGCGCAGCCACCGTCACGATTTGCGATACCGCCGGTTCCATGCTGCCTGCAGAGTTTGCGCAGTTTATTAAGGAGCTTTACGAAGCCGTCCCGGAAATGAAAAATATAAATGTGGGCGTTTCCTGCTGCAATGCCCTGTCCATGGCAGATGCCTGTGCCGTTGCTGCTGTAGGGGAGGGTGTCACGGAACTGAAGGCTGCTGCCTATCCCATTGACACGGCCAGCATTGCCAATCTGGCAAAGCTTATATCCGCCAGAGGCGACAGCTTCGGCGGGGCCAGCTCCGTCCAAATGACTCAGCTGAGCCGTATTATGGACCGTGTATGCCAGATCTGTCAGGCTGTCAAGACCAAGGGCGCAGCCATGGCAGCTGCGCAGGCGGATACCGGGATCTATCTGACCGCCCACGATGATATCGCCGCTGTGACCAAAGCGGCCCAGCAGCTGGGCTACGACCTGTCTGAGGATGACAGCGTTAAGGTCTACGATGCGTTCCAGCGCATTGCTGTTAAGAAGGAGCAGGTCAGTTCCAAGGAACTGGACGCCATTGTGGCTTCTGCCGCTTTGCAGGTGCCTCCCACCTATAAGCTGGATACCTTTGTGATTACCTCCGGCAACACCATTTCTTCCACTGCCCATATCAAGCTTACTAAGCACGACAAGCCCATGGAAGGCGTTTCCATTGGCGACGGCCCTATTGATGCGGCGTTCGTTGCCATTGAAAACATTACCGGCTGCCACTATGAACTGGATGATTTCCAGCTGCAGGCCGTTACTGAAGGCCGGGAAGCAATGGGCCAGACTGTGGTGAAGCTTCGCAGCGGCGGCAAGGTCTATTCCGGCAAGGGCATCTCCACGGACATTGTGGCTGCCGGTATCCACGCATATTTAAGCGCGCTGAACAAGATCGTTTATGAGGAGGAAGAAGTATGAATCTTTCATTTTCCACCCGTGGCTGGCCAAACTTAACCTGGGAAGAAATGGTAGACACCGCCCTGGAAATGGGCTTCACCGGTATTGAAGTATATAACCTGCCTAAATTTGATACCATGCTGGCAAAGGGCGGGCCTTTTCATCAGTATCAGACCGCTGCCACCGTCCGTGACCTGCGGGAAAAGAAGCTGACTGTACCTTGCTTTGATACCTCCTGCGATCTGTCTGCAGATCCCGACGCTGTCGCAACCTTGCTGGGGCTGATCGAAGTGGCCCACAATGCGCAGGTAAAGTATGTGGTGGCCTGTGCTTTGGAAGACAGTGAAGAAACGGTTTACAATGCTTTGTGCCAGCTGCTGCCTGCTGCGGAAAAGGCAGGTGTTTCCCTGCTTCTGAAAACCAGCGGTATCTATGCGGATACTGCCCGGCTGCGGGGGATGCTGGACCAGTTTGCCAGTGACAATCTGGGTGCTTTGTGGGATGTGCATCATCCTTACCGGGATTTTGGGGAAAGCGGCGATGCTACCATCAAGAATCTGGGTGCTTATGTGTGCCACGTACACCTGCGTGACTCCGACGAGGAAGGCACCTACCAGCTAATCGGTGAGGGTACTATGCCCATCGCAGACGTGATGCGGGCTTTATCCAGCGTAAACTATGATGGCTTCATCTCTCTGGAATGGAAGCCGGAGTGGCTGGAGGATCTGCAGGATCCGGAGATTATCTTCCCGTATTTTGTGAACTATATGGCCCGGTTCCATTCCACCCGGGGCATGAAGAAAAAGCTCTACCCCAACCACGACGGCACCGGCCAGTATATCTGGAAGAAGGATGAACTGATCAACCTGACCTTCCCGCAGGTGCTGGATCGGGTGGCGGAGGAATTCCCGGATCAGTATTGCTTTAAGTACACCACCTTGGACTACACCCGTACCTATGCCCAGTTCCGGGAGGATGTGGACCGGTTTGCAAGAGCCCTGGTGTCTATGGGCGTGAAAGCTGGCTCCAAGGTGGCGATCTGGGCCACCAATGTGCCTGCCTGGTTTATCACCTTCTGGGCTACTACCAGAATCGGCGCTGTGCTGGTTACTGTTAATACCGCCTATAAGATCCACGAAGCAGAGTATTTGCTCCGTCAGTCCGATACCCACACGTTGGTAATGATCGATAGCTGTCTGGACTCTAACTATGCCCGGATTATCAATGAGCTGTGCCCCGAGATCGCTGCCACTAAGGCAGGGGAACCGCTGCACTGCAAGAAGCTGCCCTTCCTGCGAAATGTAATCACCGTAGGCTTCAAGCAGCCCGGCTGTCTGACATTTGACGAAGCCATGGCAAGATATGAGCTGGTCAGCCGTGAGCAGGTAGCCCAGATGGCTGCCGCTGTGAGACCGGACGATGTTTGTAATATGCAGTACACCTCCGGTACTACCGGATTTCCTAAGGGTGTTATGTTAACTCACTACAATGTGGTCAACAACGGCAAGTGTATCGGCGACCGGATGGGCCTTTCCACCGCGGACCGGATGATGATCCAGGTGCCCATGTTCCACTGCTTCGGCATGACCCTTTCCATGACTTCTTCTATGACCCACGGCGCTACCATGTGCCCCATGCCTTATTTCTCCGCAACCTCTTCTCTGGCCTGCATCAATCAGGAGAAGATCACCGTCTTTAACGGTGTGCCCACAATGTTTATTGCCATGTTCAACCATCCGGATTACCGGAAGACCGATTTTTCCCATATGCGCACCGGCATTATGGCAGGTGCAGGCTGTCCTCCGGAGCTGATGCGCCGGGCGGCCCGTCCCGATGAGATGAATATGTACGGCATCGTCAGCGTTTACGGCCAGACCGAGTGCGCCCCCGGCAACACCATGAGTGCATGGACCGATTCTTTGGAAGTCCGTACCGATACGGTGGGCTACGCATTTCCCCATGTGCAGTGTAAGATCGTGGATCCGGAAACCGGCGAGGAAGTAGGTCCCGGCGTGAACGGTGAGTTCTGTGCCAAGGGCTACAATACCATGAAGGGCTACTACAAAATGCCGCAGGCAACCAATGACACCATTGACGCGGAGGGTTGGCTCCATTCCGGCGATCTGGCTTGTAGGGATGAGGACGGCAATTACAGGATCACCGGTCGTTTGAAGGATATGATTATCCGGGGCGGCGAGAATATCTATCCCAAGGAGATTGAGGAATTTATCTACACCCACCCGGCAGTGCGGGATGTGCAGGTGATCGGCGTACCGGACAAGAAGTACGGTGAGGAGATCATGGCTTGCATTATTCTTAAGGAAGCCGGTTCCGTCACCACCGAGGAGATGACGGATTACATCAAAGCCAGCATGGCACGGCATAAGGTGCCCAAATACATTTCCTTTGTGGACAGCTTCCCCATGAACGCGGCCGGTAAGATCCTGAAGTATAAAATGCGGCAGGATGCGGCCCGGGAGTTGGGGCTGACCGGTGACGGTGCGGATACTGCTGGCCCGGGCAAATAACAGGAAAAGCCGGAGTACGTAAATCGCACTTCGGCTTTTCCTGTGTATAGGCAATCAGCACTTGCCAATCAGACGGATATAGAATTCTACGGACCGGGCAATGCAGTCCAGCCGGATTCGCTCGTTGTTGCCATGGATGGTCTTGCGCTCTGCGCTGGTCAAATCCATGGCCGAGAAGCGGTACACATGGCGGCTCAGATCCCGGTAATGGCGGGAATCAGAGCATTGCACCATCAGATAAGGTGACACCACGCAGCCGTGCCATGTTTCTTCCACCGCAGCGGCCAGCTTGTTCCAGCTGTCGCAGTCAGTTTCGGAAATAGGACTGGGCTCGCAGCTTTCCAGAACGGTCACGGAAACAGAGCTGTCATTGACGGTTTTCTTAAGATAGGCGGTGGCAGAGGCAACGCTGTCAGCCGGATTCAGCCGCATGTTGGACACAAGGCTTGCTTCCACAGGGATCACGTTTCGGGCGTTGCTGCCCTCGGCCATAGTAAATGCGGTGGTGGTACGCACCAGCGCGTTCATTTCACCGCCGCTTAACCGGCAGATCAGATCCAGCACCGGCTTAAAGCACCACATGTTGGCAAAGATCAGCTTGTAAAGGAAGGTGGAATGCCGTGCCTGCGTGTCAAACATTTCCGCGGCAGGCTTGGTGATATGCATTTTGAAGGGGTACTTGATGATATTCTGGCAGGCTTTGGCCAAGGTGGTAATGGGCGTTTTGGGCAGGGGAGCGGAGGCGTGGCCACCGCCGGACTGGGCGCTGTAGCGCACATTCATCATGCCCTTTTCCGCAATGCCGATCAGGCCGCAGGGCTGCTTTACGCCGGGAAATACATTTTCCACCACAGCACCGCCTTCATCTACCACAAGAGCTGGCTGAATGCCGTGCCGGACAAAGTAATTGACAATATTCACAGCACCCATGCCGTTGATCTCTTCTCCGCCGGAGAAGGCAAAGTAGATATCGTTTTGCGGCATAAAACCCTGTGCGATCAGGTGATTGGCAGCACTGAGTGCGGCATTCATGGTTACCTTGGTATCCAGCGTGCCCCGGCCCCAAAGCTCGCCGTTTTCAATGATACCGGCAAAGGGAGGCTTTTCCCATTTATCTTCGTCCACAGGTACCACATCATAGTGGGCCATTAACACCGTGGGAGCGGCGTCGGACTTGCCGGGCCAGCGCAGCAGCAGCGCCCGGTCGGGCAGTTCCCGGAAGGAGCAAATATCGAACACTCTGGGGTACAGGGTCGGCAAAAGAGAAATCAATTTTTCAAATTCCGCGTTGTCTTCC
This sequence comes from Faecousia sp., assembly GCA_045589835.1. Lineage (GTDB taxonomy): Bacteria > Bacillota > Clostridia > Oscillospirales > Oscillospiraceae > Faecousia. The sequence continues at coordinate 3,877 of JAZNPV010000139.1, read as the reverse complement.
AGCGCAGGATCATTGTAAGAAATGGTTTTGCATTGCACCAGCTGCTGCAAAGCGCTGACAGCGGCATCTTTGTCAAAGCTGACGGCTTTTGGCTGCACATTGGGCTGCGCTTTTGGCTTAAAGGCGGCGGCACGGATCAGAATGACCGCAAAGAAAACCGCGACCAGTCCTAAAATCACATATCCAACCATTACAGCATCCCCCGCTTATACATGATTCTGCCTACTGCAATGGTGAATAGGGCGGAAACGGGAACCATGATGCCAACCGTGCCGGAGTCCAGCGCAGGGACAAAGATAAACAGAATCAGCATCAGAATCACAGGTGCAACAGCCAGCTTCCAGTTCTTGGAAACAAAGGCAACACCCAGACCGCCGAACAGGGCAGGCAGGATTTGCTCAAAGGCAGGCTGCAGCACAGGAGCCTGCAGGATAGGTGTCAGGGGGATAATGAGGATCACGCCCAGAATAATGACCAGCGTGGTCACAATGCTGGAGGCGGCGATGGCGATGGTGGAGATGATCTCGCCTTCCTCGCTGTTAGCGCTGACCTTATTCTGCTCCATGGCATTCAAGGCACAGGGCAGCTTCAGGTTGGAGATGTTACCGGTCACAAAGCTCAGGTAAGAGCCGCCGGCACCCAGCATGGGAACGTATGTAACGGTTTCGATAGCGCCAACTGCCCAGTACATGGGAGCGGTGGCCACAAGGCCGTAGAGCAGTGCTGTCCAGTCGGGCATGGCCTTAAATACGATGGCTACCGTAACAGGGAAAGCCAAAAGCAGGATCATGACGCCGATGTTCCAGATCCGTCCGTCACGATGGACGGAATCCAAGTAAGACATTTCTTTTTTCATGATTACAACCTCCCCTCAGCTTAACCCAGCCATGCGGTGATGGGAATGGCCGCAGCCATGCCCAGAACCAGACTGATAGGCAGTGCGTACTCGCTGAGCCACTTCAGCTTGGGCTTCTTCATCAGCAGGCCGCAGATGACCATGATGAGAGCGGAAACTGCCATCACACACACAGGCACAAGGCCGGAGGTGTTGGTATAGTGGAAGGTCTTTTCCACTTTTTCACCGTTTTCCGTGACGGTTTTGATCACGGTGACGATGCCGTTTTCGTCGGCAGTCCACAGGCGGGAAACATCACAGAAAACAAAGCCCAGAAATGCGGAGATCATACCGATAAACAGGGAGTTGGAGAAGGTGTCTGCCCACTTGGCATCCCGGTTGGCAAGGCTCTTCATGCCTTTCTGCAGCTTCTTGCCGATGAGGGGAACCAGCCAGATACCCAGCATAATGCTGACGGTCATAACGATCAGCACATTCACATATTGTTGTGCGGTCAGAGCTTCGGGAGAGCCCAGAGACTGGTTCATGCCGGACAGGGCATTGTTGGCGGCAACAGTCTCATAGCTCATGGAGCCCACCACGCTGAGCCGGAGCCAGGGCAGGGGCAGCCCCAGCTTTTTGCTCAAAGTGATAACGCTGATGACTATGGCCACAGCCGGTGCGATGGTAAAAATTGCGGCTGAAAGGATGGTTTTGCGGATCTTCTTCTGGTCCATACCGAGGGCCTTGCTGCGGCGGACGGCCTTGACCAAAAAGAATACGGACTGGGCCAGCACCACGGCTACCAGAATTCCCGCGATAATGAACAGCAGGGGATGGTTAACGCTGAATTCCATGAAAACACCTCCAAAAATTGTATAAAAACAGTATATCACACCCAAAAGGGCAAAACAAGACAGGAAAACACAGCAAGTAAATGCGCTGTTATGATATCAGGTCCTTAATGACTTCACCGGCGATGATCAGACCGGCCACGGAGGGAACGAATGATACACTGCCAGGCAGGGCTCTGCGGCCCTCGGGCAACTCCTCGTTGGAAATGGCGTCCGGATCACCGGGAATGGGATCTTCCGTGGAGAACAGCACCTTTAAGTGCCGGATTCCCCGCTTGGCACATTCCTTGCGCATGATCCGGGCCAGAGGACAGACGGAGGTTTTGGAAATATCCGCGATCTGGAATTTTGTGGGATCTAACTTGTTGCCGGTACCCATGGAGCTGATAATGGGTGTGCCGGCTGCCTGCGCTGCGGTGACGAGAGCCAGCTTGCCGGTGACGGTGTCGATGGCATCCACCACGTAGTCATACTCCGAAAAATCAAACCGGTCTGCTGTATCCGGGCCATAGAACATCCGGATAGCGTTTACCTGAATATCCGGATCAATGGACAGTACCCTCTCCATGGCCACAGTTGCCTTGTCCCGGCCGATGGTTTGCCGGGTGGCTAAGATCTGCCGGTTTAAATTGGTAATGCTTACGGTATCGTGGTCAATGAGATCCAAAGCACCAATGCCGCTGCGGGCCAGCGCTTCCACCACATAGCCGCCTACACCGCCCAAGCCGAACACGGCTACGCGGGAGCGTTTCAGTTTTGCCATACCTTCACTGCCCAAAAGCAGCGCAGTTCTGGAATAGGGATCCATAGGCATCCTCCTGACAAATTTCATTTTATTTATCCTAACATGAAAGACAGTAAGTGTCAAATTTGTGTTTATCAAACCCATGGGGCTTGCTTTTTCTGTTCTTTTGGACTATGCTATAGAAAGTATTTTGTGGAAAGGAAACGGATTCTATGAAATTTTCATGGAAGGAATTATGGAAGGTATTCATTACGTTTTTTAAGATCGGCGCTTTTACCTTTGGCGGCGGTTTTGCTATGATCCCGCTGATCCAGAATGAGGCGGTGGAAAAGCATAAATGGATTACCGATGATGATATTTTGGAGATCGTGGCCATTGCCGAGTCAACTCCCGGCCCTGTGGCGATCAACGCGGCCACTTTTGTGGGATATCGTACCTGCGGTGTACTGGGTTCTGTGGCGGCGACCCTCGGTGTAGTGCTGCCCAGCTTTGTCATTATCCTGCTGCTGTCCTTTGTTCTGCGACAGTTCCAGCAGATGAAAGCCGTCCAATATGCCTTCTACGGCATCCGTGCCGGTGTGCTGGCGCTGCTGTTAAAGGCCCTGTGGACCATGTATAAGAAGAATCCCAAAAGCTGGGTGTCCTACATTATTATGGGTGGCTCCTTTATTCTGACGGCGGTGCTGGACGTGAACGTGCTGTTCGTCATCATCGGCTGCGCGGTGTTCGGCCTGATTACCTCTCTGCTGATGGAAAGGAGGGCAGCGAAATGATCTATCTGGAGCTGTTTCTTACTTTCTTTATGATCGGCGCCGTGACCTTTGGCGGCGGTTATGCCATGCTTCCTATGATTCAGGAGCAGGTAGGTCTGCGCTGGGGAGATATTATCAGCGAGCAGAGCCTTATCGACTTTGTGGCTGTCAGCGAGTCTACGCCCGGTCCCTTTGCGGTGAATATGGCTACTTACGTGGGCTCCGAGGTGGGCGGTGTGTTTGGCTCCGTGTGTGCCACGCTTGGTGTGGTGCTGCCCAGCTTTATTGTGATTTTGATCGTGGCAAAGTGCTATGATGCGTTCCGCAAAAGCCGGGTGGTCAAGGGCATCATGACGGGCCTTAAGCCGGCGGTAGTGGGTATGATCGGCGGTGCTATTGTTTCTGTGGCCGCTACGATCTTTGTCCCCTTGGGCTTTACCTTCGATATTTTTTCCACTGCGTCCTTTTATATTTCTGTGGCCATCAGCGCGGTGATGCTGGTACTGGCTCTGAAAAAGGTACATCCTATTCTGATTATCTGCCTGTCGGCTGTGATCGGCATCGCTGTGGGCTATCTTGGTCTGCTTTAAAATTTCGCCGTCCGGGACCCGGTCCGGACGGGCGGTTGCTTTGGACAAATCTTCGCCACGGAAATGGAACTTGCAAAGCGGGTGGGTATGTTATTATATAA
>JAZNPV010000138.1:0-55684 GCA_045589835.1 Faecousia sp. | reverse complement strand
GGCAGGGTTGCGCCAATAAAGGGATTTCTGCCAACCATACCCCAACGGATCGCCTGCCCGAAAGCACAGCGCATCAACTTGCAGATCTTCTCGATGGTGCAGGGTGTAACAAACTCCGTTTTTGCCCTTCTTCCGTTGCAGTCCACCGCTTTGGTTTTCTGCAGTGTGGCTATAAACTTGTCCACCACCCGGGCATCCACATCCTGGACATTTACCTCACCCAAAATGGGGTTGATATAATTCCGGATCAATCCCGAATTGGAGGTATACATAGACAGGCCCCACTTCCGTTTGTCATACATATCCACAAAATCAATGAGAAAATCCTTGATCTTGATGCTGGCCGGCGGAATAAATGTACCGGTGTCGATCTCATGCTCGACCTCACTCTTACGCTTTTGGGCTTCCTTCTTGGTCTTAAACGACTCCCATTTTTGCTGGGATTTACCGTTCGCGTCATCATAGCGAAAAACTACATAGAAATTTTTTCCTCGCTTAACAATTGTCGCCATAACACTACTCCTTTACATGATTAGTTTCCTCGACCGTCTAACCATGCGTCGAAGGGCTCCTTGGGAATCCGGATCAAACTACCGACTCGGATCACAGGGAAGTATTCCTTCTTAATAAGCTCGTATGCGCCAGTGCGGCTGATCCGTGCTAACTTCGCGATCTCCTCCACCGTGTATACCCGCTCATTCGCGACATTGTTTTCCTGCAACTTACTCATAAAAACTCCTTTCTTCGGATAAGTCACAGGTACATTTATATTATAACATACCGTTCGACTCCCCGAAACAAAATTCTTTGTAAACTTTTTTCTTCATGGTATGATTTCTCTTTCGAATAGGATAGTTATTCAACGAACTTGCCTAGGGTTCTATTGTATTTTCCTGAATTCATCACCTCAACAATTACGCAGCACTAATAATCGAATACAAAAACGCAGCAAGTCTTAACAGAACCTGCTGCGGAGAAATCACTGTATTCACCTGTTTTTGATTCGCGCCGAATCGATAAAAGGCATCTGTGTATCTAATAATATCGATCCGTTTTTCCGGGTATCAAACAGGTCCGCTGCTTTATCTGTAATTCCATCCTATCACAGATTTTCCCGGATGTCATCGGCATTTCTCTGCCAATTTACTGCCAATTTTGTGCCACAAATGTGCCAAAATGTTGCCAAATTATTTTACCAGTTTTGCCACAAAACAAGGACCGGGAGGATGGCTACAAGCTTTGCCTGCACGTCTGCAAACATCACTTCGGCGTAGCCAGGCACTCCCGGCAATCGATTCGAAGACCTTCACCGATTATGGACCGCTACTCCTTCTTTCGCTGGTCCGTACCGTTCCACTGTCACCCGACAGTGTCAAACGGTGGGCGCACTTCCACCGAGACGGTAGCCTGGGTGCTTGATCTTGCCTTTATGATATTATAGCACAGATGTTCGACAAAGTCAATTTAACTCCCGTTCCCAAATGAGTCTGGGAGGCAAATTTCAAAAATTTTTTGATATTCTTTTGTCAAGTTACATAGGTTACCCCTCTACATATAAAGGAGGCATATTAAATAGCAATTTCTATCAATTCACAAAATTATTTTGTGGCTTTTCAAAACATCGCTAGATTACCCCTTCTACTTATAAAGAGGCTTGTAAAAACGCGTTTTGTTCCAATTTGTCGAATTATTTACACAAAGTTCACTAACATCTTCCTCTCGACCGGTCATTTCGTCTTTCTACTATATAAACACGATTTCAAAAGCTGCAAACCTGTCACTTTCAGAAAGAGATTCAATTTTTGTTGTTCTATTTCTATTACACGATTCACACCCCAAAAATGCAACTAAATTTGAAAAATATTTCTAATATTTTTCAAATATTATAAGGTGCAGTCCTGCTTAGGCTGCACCTTACTTAAAAATTGGGAATGTTTAACTTCAAGACCGACTAGATCTGTGTATGAGCAGCCAGATAGTACGCAAGATGATTATACATTCCCATCATCCGTGGTTAGTTATATATACAAGAAAACTGGGGCTCCTTCCGAAGTCCCAGTTTTTCATAATAGGATTATAACACAGATGTTCTGCCAAGTCATTGTCATTCTTCTGCCAAATCTGTGCCTCCATTCTGCCAAAAGTGTGCCACTATTTTGCCAACCACAATACAATATTATTTATTCTCTTCATAGCGAAAGCATATAAAAAAGCAGAGACAACTGTTTAAGACAAAACAGTTGCCTCTACTTTTTACATGAGCGGAGCAAACAGACGCAGGATTTCCTGAGTCAGCTTGACAATATGATTCCCAGCACAGTCCTTTTCAGTGATTTCCTGACATACCGGCAGAGTATTTACAAAATCCTCCTTAACCTGCATAACAGCTGTACTGTTATACATCCAAACACCGCACTCAAAATGCAGGTACAGGCTTCTGAAATCCAGATTGGTCGTACCTACCGTTGCAATACAGTCATCCGACACAAAGCTTTTGGCATGAATGAAACCTTTCGTATATTCATAGACCTTGACCCCGGCCTGGATCAGCTCGCGGTAATAAGAACGGGTCGTCATATGGACTAATTTTTTGTCCCATATATGCGGTGTCACGATCCGCACATCCACGCCCCGCTTTGCTGCAAGACACAAAGCGGATACCATGCTGTCATCCACGATCAGATACGGGGTGTTGATATACACATAGTCCTTGGCTTCATTTAGTATCTGCAGATAAACATGCTCTCCCACATTTTCTGTATCCATCGGACTGTCTGCATAAGGCAGCACAAAGCCGTCCGCAGGCACAACACAGGCAGATGTGTTCCAGGGATAGTAAGCTGCGAAATCTTCGTCGGTGTGCTTGCAAACTTCCCACATTTCAAGGAACATCAGTGTAAAGCTCCAGGCTGCTTTGCCCTCCACCATAACCGCAGAGTCCTTCCAGTGGCCGTGTTTTTCGTAAGCATTGATATATTCGTCTGCAAGATTGATACCGCCGGTAAAGGCCACCTTTCCGTCAATGGATGCAATTTTACGATGGTCTCGATTGTTTTGCTTAACTGTCAGAACCGGTTTGAAGGGGTTGAATACCGCACATTCGATCCCAAGCCTCTCCAACTTCTTGGGGTAATCGACCGGCAGCATAAAGAAACACCCCAGATCATCATACATCAGCCGCACTTTTACCCCTTGTGCGGCTTTTCTTTTCAGAACATCCAAAATAGCATCCCACATAACACCTTCCTGGACGATGAAGTATTCCAGAAAAATGTAGTGCTGTGCCTTTTCCAATTGTATCAACAGCTCCCGGTGAAAATCCTCGCCCGGGCAAACATAGGTTGTCCTTGTATTGGAATAGACCGGAAAGCTTGCATAGTTTTGCAGATAACGCACCTGCTGAAAATGCTGCGGCATCTGACTCTCCGCATCTGCCAATCCATCACCGGGTAATGTATACAGAGACCTTGCTTTTTCCTGTGCTTTGGCGATTTCCTTGCGCATTCTCTTTGTCGTTGATTGAAAATGAACCAGCAGGTACAGCAATCCACCGAATACGGGAAACGCCAAAATCAAGAACACCCACAGTGTTTTATACGCACCCTTATCCCGCTTGGAAACAATATACAGAACAACAAAAACACTGATTAAAGTAAGGATACGACCGATATTTCTGGATAATTTACTTCCGCTGATCACCGCATATATCAAAAATGCAGCCTGCAGGATGATCAGGAGTGCAATCAGCATACGCCTGCGGAAGAGCTTGCGAAACCATTTATTTTTCATCCAGATCATCCTTTCTTTATTTTTGTTCCTGCATACACGGAATAACACAATAACCGTCAATTAAGAGTGTGTCATCGATTTCTTCCTTGTTGATCGCTTTCTTCAGATAATTTGCAGCCAAAGACCCATCACGGCGATAATTTGTAACACAAACAGGTGCAGCTTCTATGATCTGCCGTCGCTCATCATCAATGACCAGCGGGACAAATTTAACAGCCTTACCCGTTTTCTTATAGTACATATCACCAAGCATTAAGAATCCATCGTAGATCTCGCTTGGTTTTCCGTAATTTCCTGTATAATCAATATCTGCATATACGATCAAATCTTCACCCTTCAGCAGGTATTTAAGTCCGCACTTCAGGGTAGATATGGACTGCATTCCGTTTCTGTATACCGGGATGCCCTGCAAGGATTTCATCATCGGCGGAGACACCCAGCTCATTACATGAGCCGGAAGGCAGAACCTCTTGGGCTTTTTGCCGTAACGGGCGGAGAAGGTATACTCCGTCATATGCTTTACCGTTTCTTCCCTGTCAAAGTACACGTGCAGGATCATGGGATGTACATGCTTCGGCAGCCATTTCAGCGTTGTAAACGGGCCATGCATATTCAGATGCCGGCAGACATATACCACAGGATCACTCTGCTCCGAAGTACAGGCTTCGTATCGGGGTGAAAAGGTCCGCAGCAGCCATCTTCCGAACCGGGCAAAACGTCCGTAGAAACCCTCTGCTTTCGGTTCTTCATAAACCCAGCTGCACTGCAGTCTGTAAGTGAGCAGTGCCAAAACGCAGTCACCGATCAGCTTCATCAGAGTCAGATGACCGCCCAGCACATGACCAAACAAATAGATATTGCCATAGGAGCATATCAGCTGCCCCACCCACACAACGTAAAACCGGCCTACAGAATGCTTTGCTTTTCCATGAAATACATACTTGCAGTTAAACCAGAAATTAACCACAGAGGATGCGATCCTGCCTAATATAGTCGCAATCAGGGTGTAGCCCGGTGCCGTTTCCGGAAAAACAACATAAGTAAGCAAAGAGAACAGACCAAGATCTGTGACGGTTGCCAGAACACCTGATATCATACTGCCCAACAAATAACGCAGCATGATTCCCACAACCCGGCAGCTGTCCTGGAAAGTCTTGAAATGGGATACATGGTCTTCCCTGCGTTCCGGATAGATAGTTTGGATGCTTACTTCCCGAATTGGTATGTGATTACGCTTTGCAAAGATCAGTGTGCCGGTCTCGTATTCAAATCGGTTGCCACTGACTTTCAAGAGAGCTTGCGCTGTTTTTACTGTGCAGGCACGCAGACCTGTTTGACTGTCCGTAATTTCCAAGGCATACAGCAGCCGAAATAAACGAAGCATATTCGTATTGCCGGCTTTGCTTCTGGGCGGCACATTGGGGTGAGAAAAATCTCTGGCACCCAGCACATACGCCTCAGGGTTCTCCACTGCGGCATTACAGACCGAAGACACATCCGAAAGAGAATGCTGACCATCGCAATCCGCAGTGACAATGATATCCTCTCCGGAGAAATGCTCGCCGCAATATGAAAATGCCTGCTTGAGCGCATAGCCCTTTCCTCTGTTTTCCTTGTAGGACAAGACCGTTGTATTTGAAAATGTTCCAATCTCATCAAATATCAGATTGAAACGCGTGTCGCTTCCATCGTTGACTACGATGAGGCGATCTACTTCCTGTGATAGTCTTCGTGCATATTCTATAAATGAATTTGGCGGCTCATAAGCCGGTATGACTGCAATCCTTTTCACACGCTCTCCTCAATCTTTCTGTATCATTGTTTACCGGCTATGATCGATCCGGCAGTCCTTTTCAGCGTATTATCATACGGCAACAAACGAAACCGAAACGAAACACATTATGAACAAATTGTAACAAATGCTCTGAAAACACGCCTACGGCCGACAAAATAAATGCCGACCGCAAGTGTGATGGGAGAATTATTTATGGTGGCGAGACTTGATAAGGCCACAGGCCTTTACAATTTCCATAACCACCAAAGGCACTAATATCAAACCAATGCCAATGAGATACTGTGTTCCGGACAGAGAGATCAAACCAAACAGCGTGCTCAACGGGGTGAACATCGCAAGGGCAACCAATGCAACAGAGATCAGCGCAGCCTTATTCAATGTTCCATTGGTAAAAGGACCGATCTTGAACAGAGAGTGCTCGGAACGCATATTGAACGCCTGCACAACTTGAGAGAGCGCCAGCACCATAAACGCCAGAGTCTGACCGCCCTCAACGCAGCCGGTCTGGGTCTTGGCGATGTAGTAAGCGATCAGGGACAGCGTACCGAACATACAGCCCCTCATCCTTAGGCTTCGGCTTGCGGTCCATAACATCCTTCTCCATCGGCTCCATACCCAAAGCAATAGCGGGAAGGCTGTCTGTGACCAGATTGATCCATAGAAGCTGTATGGAAAGCAGCGGCGATTCGTGCCACAGTAGCATAGATCACGCAGCCGATGAGAAGCGGCGCTGCCGCACCGATCAGTGCTCCCAGAAAGCTCAAAAAACCGCTCCAGTAGTGGATACACAGGTACAGCAAAAAATGCTGATACCAACCTTCCAGCAGGTTTTCCATTCGATTTTCATAATACCCCTCCGTAAATTGACAGATTCGGAAAGTCCTTTTATTATCTTAGACCAGGCAGACAGTATTCGCAATGGACAAACATACCCGGTCTGTCCAAAAACAGAAAATAATTAGAGTATCTGACAGAGATAATCTTCCAGCGCTTGAAAATCTCCGTGGGGGTAATCGTTCACATCGGTATTTGTTTTGTTTATCAGACAGTCAGTCAGAAGAAACACCTTCATCCCAAGTGTCTGGGCAACCATATCTTCCCCTACATCATTGCCAACCATCAGGCACTCTTCCGCATGGACATTCAGCTGCTGCAGAATATCCCGATAATAATCCAGGTTCGGTTTACAATAGCGGGAATTTTCATAGGTGGTGTAAAGTTCAAAGTCTTCCGGCTTCAGACCCGCCCACTGAATACGCCACTGGGTTGCTCTTGCCGGAAAGATGGGATTGGTCGCTAATGCCACACGACACCCTTTCTTCTTCAGACTATGTACGATATGCGCCGCAGCCGGATGATACCCGCACACTGCCTTGATTTTATCGAACTCCTCCTCATAGAATTCATCGAAGAAATGCTTGTCCTTGACGATCTGATCGCCATAGACAGATACAGCGACCTGCCAAAAGGCTTCCTCGTTATTTTTACTGCCGTAGTTCTTGACCATAGCACCGGTACCGCGCCAAATGGTATCCACCAATTTCTTAGGGTCATAACCCTGCGGTGCCAGCTTTGCGGCAATCCTGCCAAAGTAATCCTTAACGAATACATCCTGATCCATGGGCAGTAATGTACCATCCAGATCAAATAAAACCGTTGTTATTTTCATTCTTACAAATGCACCTTTTCCTTTGCTTTTCTTTCTGCACAGACAGAAGATCTGGCAGTATAGGATGTTACATTCACGATGGTTTCCCCGTCTATCTGCAGCGGCGTTGGACGGTCAAATTCCACCGTGATCTCATGACCGGTATGTACAGCCACCATATTTGTATGCTTCACGTGCTCTCCCTTAAAGATACTGGGGAATACACACAGCGTTCTCAGCCTGCCGGCACCGTGAAAAAGCATACAAGAAAGCGTTTTTTCAGGCGATAACCGGTCCTGGTCCGGAGTGGGGATCATGCCGCCGCCATAGTATTTACCAAGCATTGTCGGTGCGATCCAAACCTTCTCATAGGCATATTCTTTGCCATCCACTGTCACCTTTGCGTTTCTGGCAGAAAAATGGAACAGCAGTCCTTTGATTGCAATGGAGGTATAATTTACCTTCTTACCCGGAATTGCCCGCAGCTGGTCTCCAACTTCACAGCAGTAACCGTCAATGCCGAAACCGACACCGTTGATAAAACGGTATGTTTTCCCTTTGACGGTAACGGCAGGAAGATCCTTTAAGTATTTGCTGATCGGAAACGGATTACACAAAGCATCTTTTCCGAATTCCTTTGCAAAGTCGTTTCCGGTGCCCATAGGAAAGTATAGTATCTCCTGGGGAATGTTAAGCCCTGCGGTTTCGTTGATAAAACGGTTCAGCGTTCCGTCTCCACCGGCCACAATAATGAAATCATCCTTCTGCAACCCGCGGAGAAGTGCCGCATAATTTGTAATTCGTGTCATGTCGTAGAATTCAAGTTCTTCATCCATAACAAACTGCAGAAGCTTTGCGTCCTCCCCACCCTTACCGTTTCCTGCAAGGGGATTGTATAGCACGTAACCTGTCGTCATCAATATTTCCTCTTTTCAGTATTTGTTTCTATAAGATGTCTTACGGCAGTTCCTATCATTTCGGTTCTGGTCGCCTTTATATTTTCTGCTGGAATAATCTCCAACACATCCAGATATACATGGCTGGCTTGAAAGGGTGTCAGCTTATGAATGTTCTCCGTTCCGGTTATAGATAAGACCGCGATCGGTGCATTGGCTTTTTGCGCAATCTTAAATACACCGTTATGGAAAGGCAGCAGTTGTCCTTTCTTGCTGCGGGTTCCCTCCGGATAAATACCAACGGAAACTTCTTCTCTTTTTAAGAGATCTGCTGCTTTATTGATCGTAACGATCGCTTTTCTGGGATCCTCCCGATCAATTGCCATAAAGCAGCATTTACGGATGATCCGTCCGAAGAATAGTATCTTGAAATTGCTCGCTTTTGATACGAAAGCGATCTGCCAATCCTTCAGAATATGCCATGTAATAAGGGGGTCAAAATTAGAACGGTGGTTGCAAACAAACAGCAGTTTCTCTCCCTTGGGGAGCTTTTCCAGTCCTGTCACATGAATATGGATTCGCAGCAGCTTCATAGCAACCGCCGTGGCACTGTTTAATAGGAACCGATAGAACGAACTGTTATTCTCATATTCTTTTTTAGGGCTGACAAACAGGCAGCAGATCCCCAAAAACAGGACATACAGCAACAATAGCCCCAGAATGACACCGAGTATGTACAAAATGATCATATGTTACCTACTTTCTCACTGGCACACATTGTTTCGCAGATGCACCGGGCAGCATTTTGACGAGGGAGTGCCTTTAGGGCGTCTTTCATTTGTTCAAGACGGTTCGGTTTTCGCATCAGCTCCAGACACAGTTGTGACAGTTCCTCTGGACTGTCCGCAGTCACCGCACCGCCAAGTCCTGTGAAGAACTGCAAGTTATATTCTTCACACCCTGCCACAGCATTGACAAATACCATCGGCAAATTCTTTGCAGCCGCCTCCGTTGTGCTGAGTCCTCCGGGTTTTGTCAGGTACAGATCCGCACTGTTCATCAGCCTGTTCATCTCTTTCGCAAAGCCATGGATATGTACATTGGGAAGGCCGCCGAATTCCTCTGTCAACTCACTGCGCAGCTTTTCGTTTGTACCGCAGACGATGGAAAGCTCCATAGACGAACCCATATCCTTGCTTAACAGCTCAGTCAGCTTTTCCATCGGTCCGCAGCCCATACTGCCGCACATCATCAAAAGGTGCGTGTGAGTGGAATCGATTCCCAGTATTTCTTTTGCCTTCTTAATATCGGACTGCTCATAAAATTCCTTGCGTACAGGAATACCGCTGGGAACGATCTTTTCAGCCGGCACTCCCTGGGCTGTAAATTCCGCTGCCAATGCTTCGGAAGGGATAAAGTAGTAATCAAGATCACTGTTGGCTGTTCCGGGGCTGCAGGTATAATCCGTAGCCACAAATGCTGTTTTCAAAGAAACGGTATATTCCTTCAGCATTTGACGCAGCAGAAGGCCGGAGAACACATGGGTGCAAATTACGGTATCGTAGTTTCCGTGCTGGATATATCTATATAAATGCTCCGTGCCGCCGGTCAGCAGCTTATACGCCGCCGCGTCATCGTGAAGCATTGCCGGGTGTTTTTCCGCAAAACCGTAGCCAAATCGGAACAATCCAGGAATATGGCGATACATAGTACTGTGACCCCAAGACATAAACCTGGAAAGCTTATCCGATACAAAGCCAAGAGAATCCGCGATGTCGCAATGATGGCCCTGCTCTAAAAACGCCTCTTGTATAGCTTCTGAGCAGGCATTATGTCCGCCGCCGGTATTGCAGCTTAAAATCAGCACTCTCATACGACTACACCTTTCTTGTCAATTTGATCCCTTATTTCCAAAAGTTTCTTCTGCAGCTTTATAAGTCTCGGTCTGTTATATCGCTGTATCACTATGTAGGGCAGATTAAAGAACACGATGTACAGCAGATAAATAATCATTCCGCCTGCCCCGGGCCAGAGTCTTAGACAGTATAGACCGACTAAACACAATAGGCCGTGGGTCAGCTCAGCTACACAGGTTTCCAACAGCATATCCGGCAGCCGCTGCTGATAATCTCCGGTGAGGTTTTTTGCCGGCATCATAAACGGCAGGATCCTGCTCATATCCGGGACCTTCTTGTGCCATTTCCGAATGCCTATCTTTTCATACAGCTTTCCTCCTTTTTCAAAGGAGAAGCAGCGAAAGATTCCCTTTTCCGGATGAAGCCATTTCTTTGGAATCAGTCTACCTACAAAAAAGCCCAGCGCACCCGTTGCTAAAAGAAAGAAAAAGCATTGCCAGAAGCGCATTCATATCTCTCCGTTTCATTTATTCTTTACCGTCTGAATCATGGAATGCTTACCTTTGTCCAGCCAAAGAAGAACACCGGTCACCAACGCACCGATGCTTTCCAGCAGCATATCCAGCATACTGTCGATCAGGCCAATATCAATGTATCCGTTCACCGGTAGAGGTGTGCCATTCACAGTCACAGACTGGATATTGTCTATGCTGCCTGTTATACCAATGGATTCACCTAATAGGTAGGAGCGAATGCCGGTGATTACCGTATCGTCCTGCATATCCATTCCTAAAAAACGGTCCGCACCAAATTCTGCAAATTCCCAAACAGCGGCTATCGCAACAGAGAAGCACAGTGCAAATAATGCTTTTACAACCGGCCGCTGTTTTCCCTGAACAAGCTGATCAAAAAAGAACGCGCCTACGATTGCGAACATAACGCCACCGCAGATATGCAGCAGCTTATCCCACCAGGATATTGTGTAATAAAAATACCAGCAGTGCCCGAGCATCGGACCTACGGCATACAGCAAGCCGAATATATACACCGGCAGACAGATCCTACAGTGAAATACCTTTTCCATTGCGGCAGGAAGCATAACCAGAAAAACTGTCGCAATTGCAAGCAGTAATCGGTCCGGCTGTCCTTCAGCAAGCAGCATACAGACCGTAATGACTGCGAACAGCATTCCCAGCATCGTGCCTGTCAGCTTGATTTTGCGTTCGGTATTTTTCATGTTAAGCCCTCCTGGATGCAAGGAATTCCTAAGATCCCCTTTTGCACCTTCCAATTTATCAGTAACTATACTTTATTCGACAAATTACAACCTAATCTCAACTTTAGGTTAATTATTGTTGAGAAAAGGCATCCGCCTATTTCTGCGGATGCCTTCCATAGACTATTTTGTTTTCAATACTACTGTGAAGCGGCTGCCGCCGTTAGGTATGTTTTCTGCTGTGATCTTGCCCTTTTCTATCGCAAGGATCCGTTTTACCAAGGCTAATCCCAATCCGTTGCCCTCCTGTTTATGGGAACTGTCCGCTTGGTAAAACTTATCAAATATGTGCTTGAGTGCGTCTTCGGTAAGTCCCGGACCGGTATCCTCAACTGTAACCAATATCTTCCGAAGCTTCTTTGTCAGACTGATCCGAACTGTACTGCCTTCCGGACTAAACTTAACTGCATTGCTGATCAGATTATCCCAAACATGCCGCATCATCTGCTCGTTACCCGTATAATCCAGCCTGTCCAGTTCTGCATCAAATTCTATGTTTCTCTTTTCCCAGGCAGGCTCTGCAGCGACAATGGACTGACGGATTTGCTCATCCAGCCGGTAGGTGGTTCTGTTTGTGGGGATCTGCTGGTTTTCCAGCTTGGACAGCAAAAGGATGCTCCCCACCAAAGACGAAAGCCGCTTGGTATTGAAGAGGATCTTATCCGCATACTCACGGCAGGACTCTACATCCTCCGCGCCCTGAACAAGTGTTGCATAGCCCTCTATTGCACCGATCGGTGTTTTGAATTCATGGGAAACATTGGACACGAAATCTGTCTGCAAAATTTCGGTGGCACTTAATTCCTCCGTCATCAGATTGAAGCCCGAATATATTTCCATGATCTCCTTTGATGAAGATTTACCTTCCAAGCGAACCGTAAAGTCGCCTTCTGCCACCTTATCCATGGCTTTGCGCAGTTTTTTGATAGGGTTAAAAAACAGTTTGGATAGCTGACTCGTAACTAAGATGCCCACCAAAAGAGATACGCCCACCAACTCGATTGCCAGCGGAATTTCCCCAGGGATATGAATCACGTCACTCAGAAGTGTATCCAAGCCATATGCGACCAGGATGCACACCAGCATTTCCACTGTGACGAGGGTTGTTAATCTGGTACGCAGGCTAAAGCGATTTTTTTGATATTTGCGTATGTTCTCAAAGGTTTCTCTTGCGTTCACAGCTTCACCACCTTATATCCGACGCCGCGGATCGTAACGATCTTAAAGTCCGTGCTGTCACGGAATCTGTCCCGTAGTCTGGCAATGTGGACATCGATCGTGTGAGAGTCACTTTCTGTATCATAACCCCAGATCTCATCCATCAGCTCCTGACGGGTAAATACCCTTCCCGGATAAGCTGCCATCTTGTACAGCAGCATAAACTCCTTCTGTGGAAGCGTAAAGCTTTCTGCTGCGGTCGTTACCGTCAAGGAATCACATTCCAGCAATGTATTGCCAATCGTTTGCCGGCGGTCATTGACCATCTGTGCACGGCGCAGGAGCGCACCTACACGGAGTACCATTTCATTGACATTGACCGGTTTGATCATATAGTCGTCAACTCCGGAAAGGAAGCCTTTCCGCATATCGTCAAAAGCGTCCTTAGCCGTGACCATCAGCACAGGCGTTTTGTCTCCTACCTCTCTGAGTTGTCGTACAAGCTCATAGCCGTCCAAAACAGGCATCATAATATCTGAAATGATCAGGTCAAAATATTCCGTTTCCATGGCATCCAAAGCCTCCTGGCCGTTGGATACGCCTTTGACCGTATAGCCATTTTTTGTTAGCACAAGGGAAAAGAGCTGTCTTAGCTCACGATCATCCTCCGCTATCAATATCTTTAACATATTCTATCCCCCAGTATTTAAATCTTACCTCAACAATAATTGATTAAAACTTGAGATTTGGTTGAAGGTTATAAATTATGATATAATCAGTTAGTCTAAGAAAGTGTGATTATTATGAGTGTTCCCACGCCCGTTGTGGATTACCGTGGATTTCGCTTGCACCGGATCAACGAGCCACAGTACAAGCATTTGTGGTGGCTGCTGTTTTGGCCGATATACTGGCTGCGGTATCCTCTTATTGAGAATCTAAACCCCGCATCGTCGTATCATTCCATCTACAGTCCGTTGGATGATCTGATCCCATTCCAGGAATGGTTTATCATTCCTTATATGCTATGGATGGTCAGTATGGTAGCCATGTGCATATACACCCTTCTGTACGATGTAGATACCTTTCAGCGGTACAATAAGTTTCTGGCGATATCCATGTCTATATCCAGCGTTGTGTTTCTTGTTTATCCCAGCTGTCAGGAGCTTCGCCCGGTGGAGTTTCCCCGAGACAACCTTCTGACAGAAGCGGTAAAACTACTGTATCGGGCAGATACTAACACAAATGTCTTTCCATCCGAACATGCCATTGGCGCAATTGCAGTGTGGCTCGCAGCAGTACATACCAAGTGGTTTCGCTCTCCCGGCAGACTGATCACAGTCAGTGCCGCCATGCTGCTTGTTTGCCTATCCACGGTCTTCCTAAAGCAGCATTCCGTCTTGGATATGATCGCTGCAGTGCCGATCTGTATTTTGACCTACCGGCTGTGCTATCACAAGAAGGATAAGCGATAATATTTAAGTGCCCCGCAAACCGGCTCCTATGCAGCCAGGCGTGCGGGGCACTCAAGCATACTATCAGCCTTTCAGCCCTCTGGCTTGACGGTCCATATCCTCAACAACGATATCGAAGATCTCACCCAGAGAGGCACAGTACTCCAGCACCTTCCACGGCTCGTTGGTATGGTAGTGGATCTTGATCAGCTCCTCATCGCCTACTGCCAGCAGGCAGTCACCTTTGAAATTCTCGATGAAGTAGTCATTGATGGCATCCTCGTCCAGCCCCGTACCTTCAATGAGCAACTGGACATCATATCTGAAATCGATCATTTTAGTTGCCTCCAAACATCAATTCATTATTAAACTCACATTTTCTCAAACCCTACAAGCAGACCACCATTTTCGGCGTAATAGCTGCACAGGCCTCTGCATCTGTGTATCAGAACATTTACTTTAGGTAGTTCGGCAAGAATCATTCGTTTTAGTTCTTGTGCTGCCCCTTCATTTCTGCAGTGGGCAATCCGCACTTTTCCTTTTACCAATCCAAAATTTTTTAAGTTAGACAGAATTACAGACAAAGACTTTGCCTCCCCCCGGCATTTATTGGTGGGTTCCAATGTACCTTGGTCGCTGGCTTTTCCTACGATCCGAATACCGAGAACACCTGCGATTTTCGCCAGTGCCGGAGAAACTCTGCCGTTTGCCGCAAAATTCTTTAGCGACTCCAGCATAAACAAAAGTCCGGTCTTTTGCTTGTAAGATTCTATTTCCCTGCAGATATCTTCATATGGTAGACCCTGCGCAATATAATCTTCCAGTTTCTCGATGATCAGCACCAACTCAGGTCCGGCGGAAAGGGAGTCAATTACACACACTCGTTTTCCCTCATTTTCGCTTTCATACATCTGCTTTGCGATGCACGCGGCGTTATAGCTGCCAGATAAGCCACTGGTAATGGTAACGCAATAAACTTCATCCGCGTCACCGAAGGCCTCTAACCAGTCATTGGGGTTTGGGCAAGATGTTTTGCTCTTTCCTTTGTAAGAATCAAACCAGGACACCATAGCATCCACATTCAGAGCGTTGTCATCGACAAACTCTCTTTCATTTGTAATGACCTTCAAAGGAGCAACGGAAAATGAGGTGTTCTGCAACTCCAATACGTTTGCGGAAGAATCCGCAACAATCTTGATATTTCTCATAGATACAAGTACCTGCCTTTCAGTTTTTTCCAGTATATTACCATCCGGGCAGTTTTTCTTTCCACCTACTCTAAGGAATATACGCTCTCTTTATTGTAGAATCTGCTTGCAATCAAACTCTACTGTGAATTTACCGGTGCTCTCCAATAAAGAACAATGCTATGGTACCCGGACCGGAATGCGCACCAATGATCGGTCCAATATCCGTGATCAACGTCACCTCAGCGCCGTAGCGTTCTTTGATCATATCAGCAAGCTCTTGTGCTTCGTCCAGACACTCAGCATGAGAAATAAAAATGGGATCTCCTTTATTGTAAGCAAGCTCACCGAACTTGTCTGCCATAGCCTCAATGGACTTTCTTCTTCCCCGGGCAGTGGACACCTTAATCAGATGCCCGTCACTGTCCATCTGCAACACAGGCTTGATACCAAGCAGGCTGCCCACAAACGCTACTGTAGGGCTGACACGACCACCTCTTTTCAGATATTCCAAATCGTCAACAGTAAACCAGATACAGTGATGCGGGATCAGTGACTCTATGTATGCTGCGTTTTTTTCCAGAGAAGCACCGGCCTTCTTCTTTTCCACCGCCATATATACCATCAGGCCGCCGCCTGCAGAAGCTGCAAGGGTATCCACAATGATGATCCTTCTCTCCGGATATTGCTGCGAAAGCTCATTGGCAGCTATATGGGCAGAATTCACTGTTGTACTCAGACCGGAAGAAAAAGCAATATACAAAATATCCTTTCCCTCCCTGAGGATCGGTTCAAATTCTCTCATGAAGGAATCTGCGTTTATTGCTGCCGTTTTCGGATTCGCGCCTTTTCTCATACGCTCATAGAACTCAGACAGGGGGATATCGGAATTGATATATTCACCGGGTTCTCCCTCAAAGGAAAAGGTCATATTCGCGAATGGAACTCCCCACTGCTGCAGCAGCTCCGGCTTTATATCGCATGCAGAGTCCGTAAAGATAATATATTCCTTCATTTATCTATCTCCTTATCTATCTGTCTATTTAAGTATCTTCGAAACCCGAACATCAATATATTTCGGCAAATAATCTTTTCAGTCATACCAACGTGATGTCATTCGGTTTAGCCTTACTTGATGTTCAAAACGATCTATACAGTCTTTCGCAAGAATTGTTTTTACATCAAAAGCTGAAAACATCTCATCCAAGGAAACACCGTACAATTTGCTTAAAACTAGGCATTCAGATATCGTTGGTTCGGCAATCCCGGTCTCCCAATCAATTATCAATTTTTCATTGCCTCCAAAATAGTACGCCAGGTCCTTTGTTGAGTAGTTGTGTTTTTCTCGATATTCTTTCAAAATTAACTTCATTTTCATACAATCCGTTTATAGCATAAGTCCGCACACAAGATCGCTGATCTCGGCAGGGTTCTCAAGCGACATTCCGCTGACAAGACGTGCCTGTGCAAGCAGTATTTTGCTGTAGGTTGCCAGTTTATTTTTATCGCTTTCAAAGAGTTCTTTCAGCTTAGCTGCAAGCGGATGGTCAATGTTGATTTCCAACACGATTTCAGCTCTGATGTGCTGTTCTTCCGCTCCCGGCATTTTATTTAATGCCTTTTCCATACCGAGAGAAACATTTCCTTCACTTGAAAGGCTGACCGGATGATTTCCTAAAGTATTTGTGAACTGAACCTTGGATATGCCATCACCGATACTCTCCTTCATAAATTTAAGCAGTTCTTCTGCTGCTTCATTTTCTGATTTGAGTTTTTCCTTTTCCTCGTCGGTGGAAAGGTCGAGGTTTTCCTTGCAAACATTAAGGAATTCTTTTTCGGAATAGATACGAAGTACCTGGAGAGTGAATTCATCAATATCCTCGGTTAAATGCAGCACCTCGTAGCCGTGAGCAATAACCGATTCAACCTGTGGCAAGAGAGCGATCTTTTCCACAGTATCTCCGGAAGCAAAATAGATCTTTTCCTGTCCCTCTTTCATACGGGAAACATACTCTTGAAGCGTTACATAGTTGCCCTCGTTAGAAGATCTAAAGAGGAGAAGATCCTGAAGCATATCCTTGTTGCTGCCATAACTGGAGTAGATACCCCACTTGAGTTGAGCACCGAAGGCTTTGAAGAACTGTTCGTACTTTTCACGCTCGTTTTCCAGCATTCTTTTCAGTTCGCCGGCAATCTTCTTTTCGAGAGCCTTCGCAATTATACGAAGTTGGCGATCCTGTTGCAGCATCTCACGGGAAATATTGAGGGACAGATCGGAACTGTCAACAAGACCTCTGACAAAGCTGAAATGGTCTGGCAACAGATCCTTACACTTTTCCATAATCAGTACGCCGCTGGAATAGAGCTGCAGGCCCTTTTCAAAATCCTTGCTGTAATAGTCAAAGGGAGCGTGAGCCGGAATGAACATCAATGCCTCAAAATTAGAGGTTCCTTCCGCTTTTTGACGAATCACCTTGAGAGGAGCTTCAAAATCGTAATATTTATCCTGATAGAACTGTGCATATTCTTCGTCAGTCACCTCAGAAGCCGTCTTTTTCCAAATCGGCACCATACTGTTGAGCGTTTCATCTTCTGTAACAGTCTCGTATTCATCCTCGCTGCCTTCTTTCAGATGGCTATGCTCGATGAGCATACGAATCGGGTAGCGGATATAATCACTGTACTTCTTAATCAAGCTGCGGAGTCTATATTCTTCCAAATAGTCACTGTATTTTTCGTCATCGGTATCAGCTTTCAGGAAAATTGTAATGACCGTACCGGTGGTTTCTTTTTCACAGGGTTTGATTGTATATCCGTCGGCACCTTCAGACTCCCAGCAGAAAGCTTCATCTGCACCATAAACACGGCTCTCAACAGTAATCTTATCTGCCACCATGAACGCAGAATAGAAACCGACACCAAATTGACCGATAATATCGATCTGCTCGCCGTTCTTGTGCTCGGGATCATTCTTAAAATCAAAGGAACCGCTCTTAGCTATTGTTCCGAGGTTATTTTCCAATTCTTCTTTCGTCATACCGCAGCCGTTGTCGGTAATGGTCAACGTTCGTGCTGACTTATCAATAGCCAAACGAATTTCATAATCGCTGTGTGTGAGTGTTACGGTACTATCGGTCAAAGACCGAAAATATAGCTTATCTATTGCATCACTCGCATTGGATATGAGCTCGCGCAGGAAGATTTCTTTATGGGTATAGATGGAATTAACCATCATATCCAGTAACTTCTTGGATTCAGTTTTAAATTGCTTCTTTGCCATAATATTTGCCTCTTTCGTTCTAAATTTTATGATAAACTTTTATATTCTCCGACACTCTTTCAAAGTATGAAGTGCTCTTAAAAACACAGATATAATAACTTGCCATAAGTATTTTGGGTCATATCCTTAATCGTATAGCCGCTGCGGAAAGACTTCAACGGACAGAAACATATACCCGTCCCATTTTTGGACAGAAAGTGTATTTTGGGTAATTACAACACGTTTGCATCATGGTATCATCACCTAATACCATCCAGGGATATCAGCACAAACTGATACCCCTGGTATTTCTTATTCTGATCTTAGTGCGACAACCGGATCCTTCTTGGCTGCGCTGCGGGATGGGATCACGCCCGCGATCAGCGTCAGCAGCACACTGATGGCAATCAGGATCAGTGCAACGCCCCAAGGCAGATGTGCGCTCAGATTGCCAATACCAGTCAGATGGTGCAAAATCGCATTGATTGGGATACAAAGCAGTCTTGTTACCAGCACGCCGATGGCACCGGAAGCAAAGCCGATCATCACCGTTTCGGCGTTAAACATACTGGACACATTTTTCTTGGATGCACCGATGGCACGCAGGACACCGATCTCCTTGGTACGCTCCTGCACAGAGATCAGGGTGATCACACCGATCATAATAGAGGAAACGATCAGGGACACAGCCACAAACGCGATCAGCACATAGGTAATGGCATTGATAATTGCCGTAACAGAGCTCATCATCAGCCCCACATAGTCGGTGTACTGGATCTGGGACAGTTCATCCTTCCCCTCATTATAGGCGGCAATGGCCTCCTCGATGATGTCCTTGCTCTCAAAGGTGGAGGCATACAGGTTAACGGATGCGGGAGATGCCAGATCCAGATCCCCCAGCTTCAGCAGGTTATCCTCATAGGTGGACTCGGAAAACTCCAGCACTTCATCGTAATACTCTGCACACTGTTCCTCGGTATAGGCTTCCATCTCTGCAGTCAGAGCGGCGGCAAGCTGCTGGGGCGGAATTGTTGCCATCTGGCTTTGCACTCCTGCGGCATACTGCATTTTGACCTGCTGCTCCACCATCTGGGTGTACATTTCTTCAATGTCTTCATCTGTCATAGCTGCAAGGTAATCCTGCATTTCGCTTTCGCTCATGCCGGTCTGGGCAGTGATCGCCTGGAGTATGGTCTGCTCCATCGTCTCCCGGGTCTGCCCCTCCATAGCCTGTGCCATCATGGCATCCAGTTCTTCGGCAGACGGAATGCTCTTGATCTTAATGTAGGCCTTTGCCTTATCCTCTTCACTCAGCTCTGCAATGTAAGCCACAAAGGCATCCATCTTCTCAGCATTGGTTAGATTTCCGGTATTCTCACGGAACGGAAGGCCGGTAAAGATATCGGTATCCGCAGTATCCAGCTGAGCCAGGATGGAAGCAGTATCCTTGCTTTCCTCAATGACATACTCTGTCAGCTTACTGGTGTAACCGATGGTGCTGGACAGCATCGTGGAGGTTGCGTCCTCTGTGGGACGGATGATGCCGGACACCTTCAGATCCAGTCCGTTGTCATAGAGATACTTGAGACCTGCTTGTGTCTCCCGCAAGTCTGTGTACAGGCCGGTAGCTTCGTCAAGGGTATAGCAGTCCGCGTTGAAGACAACACGGAATTTCATATCGCAGATCTCTTCAAAGCTCCAGCTCTGTTCTTTGACTTCCAACTGCGTCTTATTGAAGGCGGCATCCGCCAGGGCATCGATATCCTCCTTGGACTTCAGACCCAGTGCGTACAGAGTCATATCGTCGATCTCGTTATTCTCATCTACTACAAGAACGATCTGGTCATAGGCATTGGGCCAGGAACCGTACACAAGGTCATACTGGTTGACCAGCATATCGCTGACAAGCTTTCCGTCCTCACCGGGCAGCATTTCCTGGAATAGGTTAATGGACGAACCCATGGGCGACATGCTTGCCATGGCATCCATACCCATTCCGTAAGACTCCGACATATCCATCATAGAGGACATATCCATACCGAAATACTCGATCAGCAGCTCCTGCATCAGTGCTTCTGTGTCTGCCTGAATAATGCTGCCGTCGATGTTCTTGGTATAGACCAGCATATCCAGGTCATACGTATACTGCACGCCGCTGACTGCCTGGGACAGCTGGCTTTCCGGGTCGGCAAGCTGCTCCTCAATATAAACCTTGAAGGCTTCCAGATCGTTGTGGGTAGTTTCCATAGAGTTCAGGGAGTTTACCAGATCATAGATCATCGTCTTTTGATAGACTGCATCCTTGTCATGGTCGCCGCTGGACTGAGCCTGCCCCATAAAGGTCGCCATCAGGCTGCCCACATTCATGGATTCCGCCTGGATGGTCAAGGGATAGGAGGATAGGGTTTCCTCCTGTATGATGTTGATGTAGGTGGTCATACCTTGGGAGACCGCATAGATCAGCGCAATACCAATGATGCCGATGGAACCGGCAAAGGAGGTCAGCGTGGTGCGGCCCTTCTTGGAGATCAGATTCCGCAAAGACAGGCCGAAGGAGGTCCGCAGGGACATGGAAGGCTTTTTCTCCTTGTGGTGGGTCTCCGTCTTTTTCTTTTCTTCTGCACGCTCCGCCTTGATTTCCACCTCTGTCAGAGGTGCGGAGTCGTCGATGATCTTGCCGTCCAGTACCCGGACGATACGGCTGGAGTATTCATTTGCCAAATCCGGGTTGTGAGTAACCATAATGACCAGACGGTCCTTGGCGATCTCCCGCAGGATATCCATGACCTGCAGGCTTGTCTGGGTATCCAACGCACCGGTAGGCTCATCTGCCAGAATGATATCGGGGTTATTCACAATGGCACGGGCGATAGCTACACGCTGCATCTGTCCGCCGGACATCTGGTTAGGTCTTTTATGCAGCTGATCTCCCAGGCCCACCTTCTCCAGGGCTTCCTTGGCGCGCTTTTTCCGTTCGTGCTTGGAAACACCGGAGAGCGTCAGCGCCAGCTCCACATTCTGTAGGACCGTTTGGTGGGGAATCAGATTGTAGCTCTGAAATACAAAGCCAACAGAGTGATTGCGGTAGCTGTCCCAATCCCGGTCCTTAAAGTTCTTTGTTGACCGTCCGTTGATTACCAAATCACCGCTGGTGTACTGGTCCAGGCCGCCGATGATATTCAGCATCGTGGTCTTACCGCATCCGGAAGGGCCAAGGATCGATACGAATTCGCTGCTGCGAAACTGAAGATCAATGCCCTTCAGTGCTTCAACCTTCCCATCACCGGCGGGATACTCCTTATGGATATTTTTAAGTTCAAGCATTCCTTTGATTTCCTTTCATGTAAATGGTTTATGCCCAATTCAACAGGTAACTGAAGAACTCGCTGTTACGATCTGTTCGACCGGTATTTCCGCAGAAGGCAATGTACACATTCCCATTTGTCTTTAAGCAATTCCGCACAAATGCGGTATCGGTAATATCAATTGCTACTGGATAAGTACTGCCTTCTTCGTCAGTATAATAAACTATTTTCTCACGGAACTGCTCTATCTGTTCCTGTGAGAGCATCTCTTCTGGCGATGAGAATATAGCAGTCTTCTTATAATAGTTGAAACTGAGTTCATCCATAATGATATAGTCTATTTCCTTAGCCGCAACCATTGCGGTTACTCTCATAGCTGCGGCTGCATCGGCCTCAGGATCCTGAGTTGTCGAAAGATCGTTATAATAAGTAGAGGAAACATCCACCTTCTCTTTCTTATCAACACCGCCCAAATGCGTAAACCATCCATTCGATAAATAAGCTTGGCCCTCCTCGGAAAGTTCTGCATTGATCACAATGCCGCTGTAGAGTGTCGTCACCGACTTATTCATAACGCTGCTAACAATAATACAAATAAGCACGATCACACCGGCAGCTACGGCCAAAACCCATTTATAATAAGTCCAAAAGTATTCTGCCTTCTGCTTTAGCGACATACCAGCCGTTGCTTCCGCAATGCCTTTACGTTTCATCTCAGAAAACCTCCTTGTGCTTTATGCCGAAATGATAATTCTGCTATCTAAACTGAAACGAAACACATTTTGGATAAATTGTGAATAATTGCAAAAGAGTCGGTGGACTTCAGCTTGTCCACCGGCTCATTTATAGCTGTATTCGGATATCCACCACTTCGTTGCTTGTGCCGATTCTCACCGGAAGCTGGAAGAAGCCAACACCGGAGGAGATAATGGCGTGGGTCTCGCCAAATTTCTCATGACCGTAGAAGTAATGCTTTCCGTTGGCCCATTTGGTAAAAATATTCACCGGGAAGAATTGCCCCCTGTGGGTATGTCCGCACAAAACCAGATCCGCACCGTGTTCGGAAGCCTCATCAATGCCAGCAGGATTATGGTCGATGACAACCACAGGCTTACCCGGTACCGTATTTACTGGAATATCCTGCAACGGGAGTCTTTTGTTGTTTCCGGCATCCGTTCTGCCTACCAGATTGATTTTGGAAAATGTAACCGTGGCATTATCCAGTAGCTTGATATGTGCCATCTTCAAGAATCTGAGCATCGTTTTGTCGCTTACCTTCGGATCGTGATTGCCCATAACTGCGTAGGTGCCGTATCTGGATTTGATTTTCCTAAGCCACTTACTGATCTTTTTCAGTTCCTCAGCATCATGCAGGATCTCATTATCCACATCAAACAGGTCACCGGCGATCACCACCAGGTCAGGTGAAAGCGCGTTGATTCGTTTTACCAGTTTACTGATGTGCCGCTGCCGCACAAAGGCTCCCATATGAAGATCGCTGACCATTACCAGGCGGAATTCCTCACCGGAATTGCCCAGTTTGATCGTATACTTTTTTGTAGTGATCCGTCTCGCATAGATAAAACCGCACAGCACAATCCCGATTGCAACAGCAAGTGCGGTTACCGTCCCTACCGCAGCTACGAATTCTCCGGGTCGAATGAGCAGGCACAGGATATCCCATACCATCAGTAATAGCAGATAATACAAATATCCAATGGATAATAAGCCAACTGTCTTGGCATACACCCTGCCTGGGTGCTTGCGTTTGCCTTGTCTCAGGATCAAAACTGCAAGAGTGACAAACACAATGTATACTGAGCTGTACAGATGCTCCCGGTTTGTCAATACGCAAAGAGCGTTGTTAGTTATATAGGCCGCGATCCCGGTAAACAGAAGAAAGCCGATCAGGAACAGCTTTTTGAATATGGAGCTTTCTACAAATTTTCCAAAGTGTGTGTTCATATGTCAGTTATCGTGTTTTCTAAAGAAGGTTAATACTTCATTCTCGTAACCTGCAGTATCTACATAATAGCTCAGACCGTGCTCCGCTTTGGGAACGACAAAGAGTCGTTTCTCAGATGCACAGGCATTATAATTTTCGTAGGACATAGTCACAGGAACAAAGCTGTCATCCGTTCCGTGGATAAACAGCACAGGCACCTTGCACTGGCGCATTGCATCAATGGTAGAATATTCTTTTGCGCTTTGCTGGATCATTTTCCGGCACATTTTATCCACCATCGTATCGTGTAGCTCATAGGGAATGTGCATATTCTTTTCTGCCACGTGTTTCCATATGGCATCCGGAGAGGTGAAGGCACTGTCGGTAATAATTCCCCTCACAGTTGCAGGGAGCTCCAGTCCCGCTGTCATCAGCACCGTACTGGCTCCCATAGAAACGCCTGCCAGATAGACAGGAAGCTGCTCACCGCACTTTTCATTTACCCATTTGATCCATTCCAAACAGTCATACCGCTCCAGAATACCGAAGGTCATATGGTCCCCTTCACTGTTATTCTGCCCCCGCTGCTCCGCATACAGCACACTGCATCCGTTATCATGCAGGAACTCCGAGATCATTCCAAAATCGTAGGTCCAGGAGGAACGCCAGCCGTGCATGGCTACCACAACTCTTTTGGCGTTGGGACATTCATACCAATGTCCAACCAATTTCAGTCCGTCATGACTTGTGATCGTTACTTCCTCACAGTCACAGTCCTCCAGTCGGGCGGCTGCTTCTTTGACTGCCCGGGATATCTCCAACATTTCCTCAGACTCATTTTTCTTTTTCTTGCCTTTTGTGGCAAACATAGGCGCATTGCGGTCCAGTGCCAGCTGCAGCAGCTTCTTTGTAATCACATAAGACGCGGCACCAACGGCACCCAGTCCGGCAACAGCAATGCCGGAACCTATCAGGATATTTCTTGTGCTTTTCTTCATCGCTGTTCTCCTTTCTAACCGATGAAACCGCCAATATAATTGACAAAAATAAGTGTGTACGGGATTACAAATAAATAGCTGTCCATTCTGTCCAGAATACCGCCGTGTCCAGGCAGGATGTTACCAAAATCCTTCACACCAACGATCCTCTTGATTACAGACGTACTAAGATCGCCGAATTGGGCAATAACCGTTGCAGGCAGAGCCCAAAGCAAAAGCTTCCCATAATCCACCGTTTGTGCAGCTACCGCATCATAAATTGCTGCAATGGCTACAAGCAGAACAGATGTGCAGATAATTCCGCCAATGGATCCCTCAACCGTCTTGGACGGACTGATTTTTGGAGCCAGTTTATGCTTTCCGACAGTCCGGCCAACAAAGAATGCTGCTGTGTCCGTGATCATAGAAGCAAGGATTGCCGCGATCATATAAACAAGTCCGCTATCTATACTACGAAGCTCAGCAAAGGACTTAAAGAGCATGGAGATCAGTACAGCAAGACCAGTCACTGCCGCCGTACTTCTCAACTGAAGCTTATCTTTTTGGCGCATCATATAACCGAAAATCACCACTGCAACCACAAATAAAGCAGTAACTATCGGCACATAATGCGGGATTGGAATGATCGGGATCAGAACAGCAGCCCCCAAACTAATATATACTGCTAATTTTGACAGCTTTGCTCCGGTCACGCAAAGCAATTCATATACTCCCATAAAAGCAAGCAGGGCAGCAACGACAGGCATAACCCACCGCATATGTGACAGCAGTAAAATCAGGATCAATAGGATCCCCAGCACAATTGCTGTTTTCACTCTATCTTTCATAACGACTGCCTCTTTTCACCTTTGCTGCCAAACAAGCCGATATAAAACTTTGTATACAAGATCAGCGACATCAGAATCACAACAGCACAGGCAACAATTAAGGTATTGACCAGTGGGATCGGCATACCGGGGAACATGATCAGAAGTATCATTGTGGCATAAAGCATAACCGTGCTCAGCTTACCATGCCATTGTGCGCTATTCACGGAATCCTTCTGCTTAATAACCAGAAGACCCATTCCTGCCATAACACATTCCTTCGCGATAAACAGTACAATCAGCCATTTCATCCAATCGTAGGTTACCGTCAGACAGAGGATCAGAGAGCCTTGTGTCAGCTTATCCGCGATCGGATCAAGGATCTTGCCGAAGTCAGAAACCATATTGAATTTTCTTGCAATACGCCCATCCACTACATCCGTAAGACCCGACAAAGCGATGACTGCAATGGCTGCCCAGTTATTTTGCTCACCAATGTACAGCCATAAGATAACCGGAATCAGCAAAAGACGCACCAAACTCAGCATATTGGGAATGGTCAATATTTGTTTCTTATTAAATAACCTGTGCATAACGCTCTCCTTACCGCCTCAGAAATAGGCTAATTTCTTTCCATTAAACTCAGCCTGGCTGCTCTTCATCTTCCAAGCTTGCCTGATTCTTTCTTTTCACTTTTTTCATCCAAACCGCATATGCCGTAGTGGATACGACCATGAGGCACAGTTCAAACCCTAAGCTAAAAAGGAATTCCGGCGAGGTCACATCATTGATACGCATACCCATAATGCAAAATGTGACCGTTGCAGGCAGCATACCAAGGATCGTACCTGCAATATACCGGTTGTAGCGGATTCCGCTGGCCCCCAAATACATTCCAATGATGTCACTTGGGAGAATACCGATGATCCGAACAAAAAAGGACATAAAGAACTCGTTCTGATTGGGAACATCCTTCATAAATTTCAGCTTCGGATGTTTTTCAATCAGCCTTGATACCAGTCCGGTTCCTGCATTGTGACCGATCATAAAAGGGATCGTAGCCATAATCACGCTTCCCAATATATTTACCAGGATCGCCAGTGGCAAGGGAAACAGGATACCACTGGCTGCGTAAAGCAGTCCGCAGTAGATAAATATGGACACACTTTTGACAACAAAGAGCGCGAGCATCACCAAAACCGCTACAAAAGTGTTATTCGGTGTGAACGCAACGATACTATCAACTGTTATCTCGTCCCTGTAGATAAGGCACAGCAGTATGATGATCAGCCAAAATATCACTGCCACGGCATTGCGTACATTCTTTATTTGCTTTTCGTTGATGCGTTTCATAGTACACCTATCCAATAAACAGTTTCTTATAACAGGTCTGTGATCCTGCCCATCAGCACTTCCACCCTTGGGATCATAAAATCGTAGGCAAGGAATGTAATGTTGCCGAGGATCAAAAGAACCCATAATAGAACGCCACCGATCGCTTCCGGAACCAAAATGGTCATCACAAGCCACTCGATGGCGATGACCACTATATTGAAGATCGCCAGCTTGCAGATCCACCGGATAACCATTGGAAACTTCTGCAGCATAGGACGGACAATGGGATACCAGCCAAACAGTCCCGCAAACATCAGATTTTCTTCCATATTGGGAACCATCAAGAAACACAGAATGCTGGATGCCACATATAAGGTGAAGTGATATTTGCGTCCGTATTTCTGCCCGATGGGAATGAAGCAAAGTCCTGCAAACAGCGGGCAGGCGTACATTCCCAGTTCCAGTACGGCACCCAGTACCATCAGCACTACGCAAAGTGCCGCCATCATGGCACAGGTTGCCATTCGTTTTGTTGATGTTCTCATGTATCCTCCTAGCTGCGGACCGGCTGTTCCAGCTGCTTATTGGCAGCTGACAGCATCAGCTTAATACGGTTAAGCTGATTGACCTCACTGGCACCGGGATCATAGTCCACAGCAATGATATTGGCTTGGGGATATTCCTTCTTCAGTGCCTTGATCACGCCCTTTCCCACCACATGGTTAGGCAGGCACGCAAAGGGCTGAATGCAGACGATGTTGGGTACATCGCTCAGCAGCAATTCTGCCATCTCACCGGTCAGAAACCAGCCTTCGCCATACTGATTGCCAATGGAAAGGAAGGGTTTTGCAAGCTCTGCCACCTTTTCGATCCGCATAGGAGCTTCAAACCGACGACTTGCCTCCAATGCATCCAAAGCAGGCTTACGCAGCTTCCGGATCGCCCACACACCAAGCCTTGCTCCAAGATCCGATTTTGCTCCAAGGAATTCGTGCTTATATATGCCGTTATAGAGAGAGTAATTGAGAAAATCCATCAGATCCGGAACTATCGCCTCCGCACCCTCACGCTCCAAGAGGTCTACCAGATGATTATTGGCAAGGGGCATATATTTAACCAGTATCTCGCCGACTACACCCACTCTGGGTTTGCGCATCGTCTCGTGAATGGGCAGCTTATCAAAGGCATCTACGATCCCCTGACATACCTGCTTGAAAGACCATTTACTCTTGGGATTGACCAAGCTGTCAATGGCGATTTCTTTCCAGACCGCGTGCAGTTCATTGGTTGAACCGGGACGCACCTCATAAGGACGAACACGGTACACGCAGCGCATGAAGAGGTCTCCATAAATCACGCTCTGCACTGCTTTCAGCAGCATTTTAACCGGGACCTTAAATCCGCTGTTTCTCTCAAGGCCCTGAACGCTCAGAGAAATCACCGGTATATGAGATAGTCCTGCCTTATCCAATGCCCTGCGGATGAAGCCCACATAGTTGCTGGCACGGCAGCAGCCGCCCGTTTGGGTCATAATGATGGCAAGTTTGTGGGTATCGTACCGCCCGGAGAGCACCGCCTCCATGATCTGCCCCACCACTGTAATGGATGGGAAACAGGCATCGTTGTTGACAAATTTTAGTCCGGTATCTATGGCGGTGCGGTTGTCATTGTCCAGCACTTCCATATGAAAGCCGTATTTTTTGAATACAGGCTCCAGAATGTCAAAGTGGATCGGGCTCATCTGAGGTGCCAGAATGGTATAGCCATCCCGGAACATTTCTCCCGTAAACTCCGCCCGGTGGTAGCCACCCAGATCAGTAACTGCGGTGATTCCTTGCTCCCGCCGCATTTTCATAGCCGCCAGCAGGCTGCGGATACGTATCCGCACGGCACCCAGATTATTGACCTCGTCGATTTTTAAGACGGTATACAGCTTATTGGACTTTTCCAAAATCTCACAGACCTGGTCTGTTGTGACCGCATCCAGTCCGCAACCGAAGGAGTTCAGCTGCACCAATTCCAAATCATCCCGTCGGCTGACAAATTCAGCAGCATTATACAGCCGGGAGTGATACACCCACTGATCCAGCACGCGCAGCGGTCTGTTAGGATGCTCAATCAAAGGCAGGCTGTCCTCGGTGAATACATGCAGACCGTAGGACGCGATCAGCTCCGGAATGCCGTGATTGATCTCCGGGTCGATATGATAGGGTCTGCCGGTAAGGACGATACCGGACTGGCCGGCATCTGCCATCTGCTGCAAAAGCTGTGTGCCCTTTGCACGAATATCCTCTTTTGCTCTTTGCTGTTCCGCCCAGGCAAGCTTTACGGCATTGCGTACTGCATTGTCGCTGAGATTCCACTGTTCTTTACAAAGACGAACAAGCCGGTCAGCCGCTGTCTTTTCATCAGTAAACGCGATAAAGGGCCGTATGTACCGCACCTCACCGTCTGCAATGGCTTCCACGTTGTTTTTCAGATTTTCCGCATAGGAAACCACGATGGGACAGTTGAAGTGATTTTGCGCTGTCTTGGATTCCTGGTGCTCATAAAACACGCAGGGATGGAAGATGGTATTGACACCTTGATCTACCAGCCACTGCACATG
Source organism: Faecousia sp. (assembly GCA_045589835.1). Lineage (GTDB taxonomy): Bacteria > Bacillota > Clostridia > Oscillospirales > Oscillospiraceae > Faecousia. The sequence continues at coordinate 26,372 of JAZNPV010000138.1, read as the reverse complement.
ACCGTGTGCCAGCTTCGCAGGATAGCACTCCGATTCTGAGGGGATGGATTCCATACCCAATTCGTAGATCTTCCGGTCAGAAAACGGCGACAGCACAACCCGGAAGCCAAGCTCCCGAAAGAAGGTTGCCCAGAAGGGGAAATTTTCGTACACATTCAGCACTCTGGGAATGCCAATAATGCCATTGGGTGCCATCCCCTCCGGGATAGGATCATAGGGGTCAAAAAGCCGCTGGCGCTTGTACGCCACAAGGTTTTCACCCTTTTTGATCCCGGTCTCACCGCCGATGCCTTTTTCACAGCGGTTACCGGTAATGTGCCGCTTTCCGTTAGGGAAACGGTTAATTGTCAGCATGCAGTTGTTGGAACAGCCGCCGCAATGGGTAGTTTTTGTGGTATAAGTAAGCCTGCCGATCTCCTCCAACGGGAGCATTTCGGTGGACTGCCCTTGGTAACGGTCCTTTGCAATAAGTGCGGCACCAAAAGCGCCCATGATACCGGAAATATCCGGGCAGGTCACTTCCACACCTGCGATCTTCTCAAAGGCACGGAGCACCGCTTGATTATAGGAAGTGCCACCCTGGACGACAATGTGCTGCCCCAGCTCCGACGGGTCTGCCAGCTTGATGACCTTATACAGTGCGTTCTTGATAACAGAATACGCAAGGCCTGCAGAAATATCGGATACGCTTGCACCTTCTTTTTGCGCCTGCTTCACATTGGAATTCATAAACACGGTGCATCGGGTGCCCAAGTCCACGGGATTCTGAGCAAACAAGGCTTCCTTTGCAAAATTCTCAGCACTATAACCCAGAGAATTTGCGAAGTTTTCGATAAAGCTGCCGCAGCCGGAGCTGCAGGCTTCGTTGAGAAGCACCGTATCTACACAGCCGTTTCGCAGCTTGATGCATTTCATATCCTGACCGCCAATATCCAGAACACAGTCAACCTCTCCGTCAAAGAAGGAAGCGGCTGTACAATGGGCAACGGTCTCAACCTCGCCCTCGTCCAGAGAGAAAGCAGATTTCAACAAAGCCTCGCCATAGCCTGTAGAGCAGGAACGGACGATTCTTGCCCCTGCCGGAAGCTGCTGCCGCAGATCTTCAATGGCACCCATAGCCGTCTTGATGGGATTTCCTTGATTGTTTGCATAGAAGGAGTACAGAAGCTGTCCACGGCTGCCGATCAGCGCCATTTTCGTGGTGGTAGAACCGGCATCTATGCCAAGGAAGCACTCGCCTTCATAGGAAGAAAGATTTGCTTTGGGAACAACCGCCTTTGCGTGACGGGCGCAAAAAGCATCGTATTCCTTTTGATCTTCAAACAAAGCGGGTAATCTGGGCATCTCAAAGGATACCTTAACTCCCCGTTCCAGCCGGGCGATCAGGTCATCGATCCGGACGGACTGTGCTCTGCTGCTTTCCAATGCCGCGCCCATGGCGGCAAAGAGATGGGAATTCTCCGGGTCAACGGTCGTTTCCGGGGTCAGTTTCAAAGTGCGGATGAATGCCTTTTTCAGCTCCGGAAGGAAGTGCAATGGGCCACCCAGAAACGCCACCGTTCCACGGATGGGCTTACCGCAGGCAAGTCCGGAAATAGTCTGATTCACCACAGCCTGAAAGATGGATGCTGCAAGGTCTGCCTTGGTCGCACCTTCATTGATCAGCGGTTGGATATCTGTCTTTGCAAACACGCCGCACCGGGCGGCAATGGGATAGATTTGCTGATAATTTTCCGCCTCTTTGTTCAGCCCCTGTGCATCTGTCTGGAGCAGGGATGCCATTTGGTCGATGAAGGAGCCGGTACCACCGGCACAAACGCCGTTCATCCGTTCCTCCAAACCGCCCTTGAAGTAAATGATCTTGGCGTCCTCGCCGCCCAATTCGATGGCAACATCTGTCTGGGGGGCGACCCTCTGCAGTGCGGTTGCCACCGCGACTACCTCCTGCACAAAGCCGATATTCATAGCCTTACCCAGATTGATAGAGCCGGAGCCGGTGATCTTCACCCGCAGGGCGCATTCTCCAAGCTGCTGTTTCGCCTCCCGCAAAAGCTCTGCCAAGGTTTTCTGTGTCTGCGCCTGATGACGGCGATACTGCCCAAAAACAATGTTCCCGTTCTCATCCAACAATACCAACTTTACGGTAGTAGAGCCGATATCGATTCCCGCTTTATATATCTTCATACATGCTCCTTAGCTTGATTTTTAGGGCAGCAACCGGGAACGCAGATCGCGTCCCCGGCAGTTTCTTATGCGTTGAGGATCCGCATGAATTCCTCACCGGTAATGGTTTCTTTTTCATAAAGATACTGGGACAGTTCATCCAGCTTGTCCCGGTTTTCCCGGAGAAGCTTCAGCGCCTTTTCGTGCTGCTTACGAACCAGTGTTACGACCTGCTTGTCGATCTGGGTCTGGGTTTCCGCAGAGCAGGCAAGGCTGGCATCGCCGCCCAGGTACTGATTGGTAACAGTTTCCAGTGCCACCATATCAAACTCCTCGCTCATGCCGTAGCGGGCGATCATTGCCCGGGCAAGTCTGGTAGCCTGTTCAATATCGTTGGAAGCACCGGTAGAAATGGAGCCAATAGCAACTTCCTCTGCGGCACGGCCACCGGTGTAAGTCGCGATCTTGTTCTCGATCTCTTCCTTTGTCATTAGATAGTGATTGCCTTCCTCCACCTGCATGGTATAACCCAAAGCACCGGAGGTTCTGGGAATGATGGTAATTTTCTGCACAGGTGCGCTGTGGGTCTGCAAAGCAGCGACCAAGGCATGTCCGATCTCGTGGTAGGCAACCACCTTTTTCTCCTGATCGGTGAGAATGGCGTTTTTCTTTTGGTAGCCGGCAATAACGACCTCGATAGACTCTTCCATGTCCGCCTGGGTTGCGAACTTTCTGCCGGCACGGACAGCACGCAGGGCTGCTTCATTGACGATATTGGCAAGCTCAGCGCCGGATGCGCCGGAGGCCATTCTGGCTACAGTTCTGAAATCCACATCATCAGCGATCTTGACCTTTTTTGCGTGGACACGAAGGATCTTCTCTCTGCCATCCAGGTCGGGCAGTTCAACCGGCACACGGCGATCAAAGCGGCCGGGACGGGTCAGCGCGGGGTCAAGGGATTCCGGACGGTTGGTAGCAGCCAGGATCATAACACCGGAATTACCTTCAAAGCCATCCATTTCCGTCAACAGCTGGTTCAAGGTCTGCTCACGCTCATCATTACCGCCCATAGCATTTGTATTTCGCTTTTGACCAATGGCATCGATCTCATCGATGAACACGATACAGGGCGCTTTCTCTTTTGCCTGCTTGAACAGGTCTCTTACCTTGCTTGCACCCATACCCACAAACATTTCTACGAATTCAGAGCCGGAGATGGAGAAGAACGGTACATCCGCTTCACCGGCAACTGCCTTGGCAAGCATAGTCTTGCCGGTACCCGGAGGGCCTACCAGCAGGACACCCTTGGGCATCGTTGCACCGATTTCCTTATATTTATCGGGGTTATGGAGATAGTCAACAATTTCCGCCAGGCTTTCCTCCGCTTCATCCACGCCCTCTACATCAGAGAAGTTGATACCGTCAGAGGATTTAACATAGACCTTAGCGTTGCTCTTACCCATATTGAAGGACATAGCACCGGGACCACCGCCGGCCTTATCCATCATCTTTTTGGACAGGAAGCGACCCAGCAAAACGAAGATAACGATAGGCAGCACCCAGGTCAGCAGAATGCTCAGCAGCCAGTTAGGTTCCTCCACAAACTGCCCGGAAAACTGCGCGCCGGCCTCATAAAGCCGCTGTGTTCTGGTGGGATCTTCCACCATTGCAGTTTTATACACCTGCGTTTGCTCTTTATCTGTAAAGGTTATCTGATTTTCAATCTCGCTGATCTCTACAAGTCCGATGTTCTTCTCCTCGATCATAGTCATAAAGGTGCCATAGTCCACCTCTTTGACCTGCTGGCTGGCAATCCATGGCATCGCCAGAAAGTTAAACAGGAAAACGATCAGCAAAACAATTCCATAGTAGAATATCAGCGGTTTCTTTGGTTTCTTAACTTCATTCATGTCTTTTCACCCTTCTATTCATTCGTTATTTTCCTAATCAGTCCCCAAATCGGGAATGCTCTCCTACAGTTACTGTACAGTCAAAGGTGTCTTCCTGCCGACAAACAGTAAGCAACAATTCATCACCCGCATCGGCCTTGCTGATGATTCTTGCAAGATCGTTGCTGCTGTCGATCTTGACATGATCGACCATGGTTATGACATCACCACTTTGCAGCGATGCCAGTGCTGCCGGACTTCCTTTTTCCACGGTTTCAATCATAACACCTTCCGGTTCAGATGCGTTACTGACAGAGATTCCGATATACGTTTCCTTTAATATCTTCTCTTCGATGAATTCCTTAGTGTTTCCAAAGTGGTGAAGCAGCGGATTTTTGGCCCGAATGTGGCTCTCTATAATGTATTCTAATTGATCTTCCAGGGTTTCTGTTAATTCCCTCTGGGAAAATGTATTCCCAATCGCAAATACAACACCGCCGCCGATAATTCCGCCCAGCAGGGCGCAGCAAAGAGCAAGCGCTACAATTTTGAGATAAAGCTTTTTCTTCTCGCTTTTCTTTGTTATTTCAGCATCTTCCTGCATACAGGGGTCTACTTTTTTCTCCATTGTAAATCTCCTCAATAGATAATTCAATCTTGGTGTGTCCAGTCAATAATTTCACAGTATGAACAGCTTACTACAAAAGGATATATCAGTTAAATAAACCGAAAAGAAACTCTATATAGATAAATTATGAACAAACCGCCAGAAGTTAATCTTCTGACGGTTTTGCTATCAAAAATCTAAATGCAGGGCATCTGCAACAAAGCTGCAGGCATTCAGCAGATCCGTTTCATTGGGGTGTCCGATGGATTCCTCACAGCGGGAAAGCCTTGTCTTCGCTTGTTCATCATCAGGATGCAGTTCAGTTTCCTTGCGCATTGCATTAAGGAAACCATCAGATGCCTGCCCTACACACAGAAACAGTCCTTCATATTGGCAGTCTTCCGGAATAAACGGGGCGATCCTGTTTTCCATGATACTTCTTGCGTTTGTGTCCGTCTTGAAAGGAGATGTTACAAAGAGGACGATCTGATGTCCTTCCAGCTCATTGAGCAGTTCCATAATTGGGTATGGTACTGCCCGGATACTGGCTTCGTTCATTTCATAACCGATGATATGTGTCTGTGCATATACTTCACAGCCATCCTGCAGATCTAACATCTTCGTGTCAGACGGAAGAATGTCCGCAATCGCTTCTGCGACCTTTTTGGCATGTCCATTCGGACTCAAATATGAAATCTGATATTGCATTGATTACACCTCCGGTTTTCTGTCATGGTCTGCGGTCGCGCTGCAATCTTTTTTATGCTGTTGCATACTTTTCCACAGAGTGTCCATACGATTATCAAGCTGCGCACTAAGCTCAGCACATTTGTACAGTTCTTCCGCCATTTCGTCCGTAAACACCACATCCCGTTTATACCGGAGCTGATGCTCCAGACTGGCCCAGAAGTCCATTGCAATGGTGCGGATCTGGATTTCCACCTTAGTCATGCGCTTGCCGCCTGCCAAATGGACCGGAACCGCAACGATTAAATGGAGACTGCGATAACCGTTTGGTTTGGGATTTGCGATATAATCCTTCTGTTCCAAGAGGACGATGTCCTCCTGTTCCAGAAAAGCTTTCGCCATCGTGTATACATCATTGGGAAAGGCACAGATCACACGCACACCGGCAATATCGTGAAGCTGCTGCTCCATATCCTCCAAAGTAAAGGGAATGTCCCGGCGTACCATCTTTTCCTGTACACTGGGCAGAGATTTCAGTCTTGTCTTAATGCTGTTTACCGGTGCTCTGTCATAGGTGAAGATATACTCCTCATTCAAGGCGTGGAAGCGCGTTTCAACTTCCATCATCGCGCACTTGTAGTAGGACATGAGCTTTATAAATTCCTTAGAATCCTTCTGAAATTGCTGAGCTGTCTGCTCATCCACAGCCGCAAGCAAGGCTGCTTTTACACTTTGCTTTTCCTGCAACGAAATTCCTCCCTGCTAAAAATGCGTCTGTTAACTTTCATTTCTGCAATCTAAGAACATGACGCATAAAATCACAACTTTTGATGATATCTTCTTCGTTTGGTCTGCCGACTGCACGCTCACACTGCTCCAACCATTGACGGACATTGGAATTATTGGGTCCCTCCGCAAGGCGGCTCTTTAGTCCCTCCAGCATAGAAAGCATCGGCTGCGCGGGGCAAATATGGAACCCGCAAAAATCACACTCGTCCGGGATAAAAGGAATCACTCTGCGAAAGACCCGCTGCCACATTGCATCGTTTGGTACAAACGGTGTCGTGACAAACACGAATACGGTCATACCGCTAAGGCTTCCCAGAAAGTCCATCACCTTGACAGGGATCGTATCATTTAAGGAAAGCTCAAAACCGACCAGATGGGTCTTGGCAGCGCAAAAGCTCTCCAACTCTAAATCACAAAGTTGCGGTTTTGTTGGAAGTTCTTCTGCAAATGCATCTGCCAGCTTTTTTACATGTCCCAAGGGACTAAGATAGGATATCTGATATTCCATTGCCCACGCTCCTTTCCTGTCAATTGGGGCACTACTGATATTTTTAGATTACTTGGTTTCTCCGTTATTCTGCGCTGCATAATAGCAGGCATTTTCGCTGGATCGCTCCAGACGGAGCATCACTTCACGAATATTGGAAATATCCGTTTCTGTCATATTCTCAGGCTTTGCCTTGGAAAGAAGCTTGCGCAGCTCAGCACAGTCGGCTTTGATCTGCTTCTTTTCTTCCTTATCCAGCTTCTTGCCCGCCTTGTTCATGGCGGTTTCAGCCTTCATAATCAGCTGATTGGCGCTGTTAATAATATCCATAGCATCCCGACGAAGCTGATCCTGCTGGGCATACTGTTCGGCATCCCGGATAGCCTGTTGGATCTCCGCCTCACTCATCTTATCGTTGGCTGTAATGGTGATGGACTGCTCCTTTCCGGTGTCCAGATCCTTGGCAGAGACCTTCAAGATACCGTTTGCATCGATGTCAAAGGTGACCTCGATCTGAGGGACACCGGCCGGAGCACGCTTGATACCGGTCAACTTAAATTTGCCGATGGTCTTATTGTCCCGAGCCATAGGCCGCTCACCCTGCAAAACATGAATCTCTACATCCTTCTGATAGGGAGCTGCTGTAGAGAACACCTGGGAATAATGGATAGGCAGTGTGGAGTTTCGTTCTACCAAACGGGTAGCAACACCGCCCACCGTTTCAATGGAAAGGCTCAGAGGCGTTACATCCAACAGAAGAATATTACCACCGCCACCGGCAAGCTCCATTGTGCCACCGGACAAAGTATCACCCTGAACAGCCGCACCCTGCGCCACACATTCATCGGGGTTAATATTCTTGGATGGTATGATACCGGTCAATTCTCTGACCTTTGCCTGTACTGCAGGAATTCGTGTAGAGCCGCCAACCAGCAGCACTCTGCCAAGCTCAGAAGGTGCAATACCAGCATCGTCCAGCGCATTTCGGACTGGACCTGCCGTGCGATCCACAAGATCCCGGGTCAGTTCATTAAACTTACTTCGGGTCAGGGTGTATTCAAAGTGGAGCATTCCATCCTTGCCCTGCATAAGGTACGGCAGGCTGATCATGCTGCTTTCGGAGCTGGACAGTTCCTTCTTGGCCTGCTCTGCTGCGTCATGGATCCGCTGCATGGCAGAAACATCCTTACGGGCATCCACATGGTGTTCTCTGCGAAGCTCGTTCACCAGATGATCCACGATTCGTGCATCGAAATCATCGCCACCCAAATGGTTATCGCCATTGGTGGCAAGGACTTCAATTACTCCATCGCCGATCTCGATAATGGACACATCGAAGGTGCCACCGCCCAGGTCATAGACCATAATCTTCTGTGCCGCACCGTTGTCCAGTCCATAGGCCAGTGCCGCAGAGGTAGGCTCGTTGATGATCCGCTTTACATTCAGTCCCGCAATGCGCCCGGCATCCTTGGTAGCCTGCCGCTGAATGTCATTAAAATAGGCAGGCACGGTAATGACCGCATCGGTCACTTCCTCACCCAGGTATTCTTCGGCATCCTTACGAAGCTTCCGCAGGATCATGGCACTAATCTCTTGAGGCGTATACTTCTTTCCATCAACAACAGTGTGCCAGTCAGTACCCATATGGCGTTTTACAGAGCTGATGGTACGGCCAGAGTTGACAGCGGCCTGTCGCTGAGCGGTGTCGCCAACCAAACGCTCACCGTTTTGGGTAAATGCTACCACACTGGGAGTGGTGCGGCCTCCCTTTTCATTGGGGATGATAACAGGCCTTCCACCCTCCACCACACTGACACAGCTGTTGGTAGTACCCAAGTCGATTCCAATCGTTTTTCCCATAATAAACTTCCTTTCTTATATACACCGCAGGCCACAACATAGTCTTGCCATACATAGTCCTAAGCAGATTTTATCCAAGGGGAAGCCGCCCATATTGAACCCCCTTGCGTTATTGTCGTAGGTTCGCTCCGCCTGTCGGAATTGCCGCAGGAGCTGCTGATAGGTCTTATTATTCGGCTCCATTTCCGACGCCTTCTGCATATGGTCAACCGCCTGTACAGAATTGCCTGCACCGTGGTTGGCAAGACTGCTCAGATAATACCATCTTGCATTGCGCTCATAGCTTGGAACGTGGAACAACAGATCTAAGGCTCTTTGGTAGCTGCCATTATTGATCGCACTGACAACCTGCTGAATACGCGGGCTGTCTCCCGGTTCCGTCTGAGGCTTGGTGCTGGCGGTCTGATAGCTACTGCCAAAGCCAAAGAAATCATCGAAATCAAAACCGAAGTCGCTGGACCAGCCACCGGCATTCTGATTATTGCCGGTGTTCCGCTGCTGACCGGAATAACTTCTTTGCTGTGAGGAACCACCGTACCCGCCGGAGTAACTGCTTTGACGGCTTTGAGATTGTTGCTGCTGTGCCCGCCGGGAAGCATACTTATCCGGATTCATCAGCATATCGTAAGCCTCATTGATCTCCGTCATTTTCTTGTTTGCATTGGGATCATTGGGGTGCGTATCCGGGTGATACTCCTTTGTCTTGCGGCGATAAGCCTTCTTTATTTCATCCTGTGACGCTCCGGGAGAAACGCCAAGAACCTTGTATGGATCATCAATCATCTTTCTTCCTCTTTTTCCGCATTGCGTAATCGTATCGCATCCATATACCGGAATACAAAATGTTCCGCAGCAGATGGGCATCCTGCACCAGAGGCAAGAATTCAAATGCCTGGGAAGCATCCCCCAATAGCAGCTTCAGTGACGGCTGCAAATTCTCCGGTTTCATTTCCAGTACCACGAGGGGGTTATAGCTGCCGGTCTTTACATCCCGCTCATAATCAATGGCTGCATCGGCAAAGTATATAAATCTTCCCAATCCGTAGCCCAGGCGCTGCATGTGCTCCTGCCACATATCCTCGCGGTATGTAAACAGTCCAGCCATCAGTCTGCCAAAGCTGTTTGCCGCCTCGTCTGCGGACGCAGCTGGGTTTTTCTCAGCCTCTGCAATGACTTTTAGCTCGGTTTCGATCGTTGCACATTGCGCCGGCCAAAGCTCTTTAACCTTTTCGTATTTCTTTTTTAGGCACTTGGCAACCAGCCACGCAGAAAGGCTTTTGTCATCGTTCCAGTCGTCCAGACACTTATAGTAGGTCAGCGCAATGGTCATATCCGCAGCATATTCTGTGCAGGGATTGATCGCATAGCAATGTTTCTTGCAGGGGTGTGCGACACAGCGACAGCTTCCGCAATTCTCCTCCGGCTCATACAAGGAGGAAAGCAGCAAAGACAGAAATGTCAAATCGTATGCAAGTGTCAGGCGGGAGAGGAAGCCGTGCCTTTTCCCAAGCGTATGGCATAGCCCACAATACGCAGAGCGATACCGTTTCTGCTCTTCCGCATTTAAATCTGCCAAATTGGCTTGTACATGACCAAACATAAGGCACCTCTCAGGTTTTCTTGGTTATCTGATGCTGGCACTGAGGACAGGTAATCTTGATCTTACCCTTTCCCTTGGGTACACGCATCGTGCGTTTGCAGTTGGGACAAGTAAAATAGCAGTGGGTCTTTCTGTCAGCCCAAGCACGCTTTTTGACATCAAACCAGTTTGTGACCTTTCCTGTAAACTGCAGATACGCGATCCGCTCCCGCTGCCGCTTGGAAAGATTTTTGGAAAAGCTTCTGATCAGGATCCATGTCCACGCGATCAGCGCCAGGACAGACAGAAATCCCATGTCCGGCACCAGCGACAGAATCGCCAGGATTACAGCAACGATGGATACCGCTCTTGAAAGCTCGTCATAACCGTATCGGCCGTACATAAACGACTGCATCTTACTTCCTAAATTTTGAAACCACTTTTTCATTCCACAAGCTCCTTGTTGCAACACTGTATGAGTATCCAATTTAACAATTAGATTAGCAGAGAAATCTAAACTGAATCGAAACTCCCTATTAGGAAATTGTTACTAAACAGGAAACAGGCAGCCATCAAACAATAGCTGCCTGAGAATATTCTGCTTTCATTCACAATAAGTATTTTTCAATTACTACGGCGACGCCGTTCCGGTTATTGGACGGCACAATGTGATCCGCATTCTCTTTCAGTTCCTGCACTGCATTTCCCACAGCAAATTTCATACCGCAGACACGAAACATAGACAAGTCATTTCGCCCATCCCCAACGCAAGCCACATGTTCATTCCGGAATCCTAAATACTTTGCAAGTGCCGATACAGCATCTCCCTTTGTTGCTTTGTCTGCAAAGACCTCAATAAATCTTGCCGGAGAATTTATGATAATACCGGGGTAATCATCCAGTATTTCCTTGATTTGACGGTACATATTGGAGGAGCCCACATAAAACCGCAGTTCTTCCGCATCGGTTTGGCTGTTTGCCAAATACCTGTGCATATTTTTCACACTTTTATTGTGAGAGCTGTATCGTCCATATGAGAAGCCGCTTAACCTCATTAACAAGCTGCTTTCCACCAAAGAGTCCGAATTCACATGTGCTTCAATTCCGGCATTCACCACCTTGCACGCAGCTAAAATACTGCAGGCAGCAGCAGATGGGATCTGTGCCTCATAAATCGTCCTGCCATTTTTTATATCTGTCACAACCGCCCCGTTGGAGCTGATAACATAGCGAATATACCTTTCGTTCTTCAGTTGGCTTGGTAAACAGGATAGTGCCCGCCCGGTTGTTGGAACGATCTCAATTCCGGCCTCAGCAGCCATTCGCAAGGCATTTAACGTTCTGTGTGAAATTCGATGGTTGTTGTTCAGACAAGTTCCGTCTATATCAATCGCCAACATTCTCATAGACCGCACTCCTTTCCACTTTTTTAAATTATGATAACCCCAAATTTGCAGCAATAATGAAACTAACTGTAAAAAAATGATTACGAAACTGCAAAACAGGCAGCCGCAATGGCTGCCTGCTCGCGCTTTGGGAGAAATAAGGGGGTATTCATTTTGATTGGGCTAAAGAAATCATAAATTAGAAAAATAAACTGAAAAGAAACTAATTATGAACAATTCATTTTTATTCTAATGCTTCTTTGGCAGAATCACACAGAAGGAAGTGATCCCATTTTCACTGCAAACGGACACTCTGCCATTGTGAAGATCCGTAATTTTTTTAACAAGAGCCAAGCCGATGCCGTTGCCTTCTGTGGAATGAGATTCGTCAACCTGATAGAACTTGTTGAAAATTTTTCCGAGCTGCTCCCGAGGGATATCAGTCCCACTGTTACAGACCGTTACCTCCAGTTCTTCGCCCTGGTCTCTGATCCCAATGGCAACTGTACCGCCCTCCGGTGAGAATTTAATTGCATTGTCCAGCAAATTGATCCAGACATGCTTCAAAAGTTCCTCATTGCCCATGATCATGTGCTCGTCAAACTCAACGGAAAAATCGATTTCCTTTGTTTTCCATTTTCCTTCCAGCAGCAGAAGTACACAGCTGCGCAGCTGCTCCGAAAGATTATATCGCGTCAAATCCGTCAGGATCGTCTGGTTCTCCACCTTCGTCATATCCAGTACATTGGTAGCCATTGCTGCCAAACGAAGGGATTCCGTCTCAATGATGTCAATATATTCTCTTTGCTGCTCCGGAGTCAGGTCACCACGCTTCAAAAGCTTTGCAAAGCCACTGATAGACACGATTGGTGTCTTAAACTCATGGGAGAAATTATTGATAAAATCGGAGCGCAACATCTCGGTACTCTCCAATTCCTCTGCCATTTTATTGAAGCTGCCCTCGATCTCCTGAAAGGTTGGATGCGAAGAGATGGGCTTTCCAAACTGGATTCTGGCTTTAAAGTCGCCCGCAGCCAATCGGTTCATCTGATCGATGAAGCGGTTGACCGGCTGAAGATAGAATTTGCCGGATAATGCAGCAACAATAATGCCTGCCAGCAGACTGATCGCGGACATAAGAAGCAACGTGCCGCTGGGTGTAAGCGAATCCTTTGAAAACTCTTTGATGATACCAGTCTGCATCAGGACAGTGACCAAACCTACCGCGATCAGTACAGCCACGATCTGGATTATAAAGACCAGCGCCGCAATCAGCAGGGTCAAGCCTAATCGCTTTTTATGCTCCTCTTTTTTCATACATTTTTCACCGCCTTATAGCCTAACCCTCTTACAGAAACGATCTCAAACTCTTTCCAGCCTTCAAACCGCTTACGCAGACGGCCGATGTGGACAGTAACCGTTTCCCAGCCGGTATCGCTTTCCGCACCCCATATCTCGTCCATCAGCTGGATGCGGGTAAAGATCTTACCGGGATAGCTCAGCAACTTATACAGCAGCATAAATTCCTTTTGGGGCAGTTCCTGCTTTTCCCCGTTTCTGGTCACGGTGAGAGAATCGTAATCTAAAATCACATCTCCAACTACGATCCGCCGTTCATTGGCGATGCGTGCCCGGCGCAGCAGAGCCTTGATACGCAGCAGCATTTCCACTTCGTCAATGGGTTTCGTGATATAATCGTCCGTTCCAACCAGGAAGCCTTTTTGCTTATCCGCAGGGAGCTGCTTGGCTGAGACCATCAGAATCGGCAGATTATTGTCGCTCTCACGCAAAACCTTCGTAAACTCATAACCGTCCATTTTTGGCATCATAATGTCCAAAACAACCAGATCGATGTGCTCCTTGTCCATGACAGACAGCGCGTCCTCACCGTTTTCTGCTGTGAAAACCGTATAGTTCTCCGCCTGCAGGACTGCCTTCAGCAGCATCCGGGTGTTCTTATCATCATCTACTACAAGGATCTGAAACATAATCGTCCCTCTTCTTTAGAATGTAATATTATTGATAATTGTCTGGGCAATCAGCGCGTGACCTTCCGCATTGGGATGGATACATTCCAACACTTTGCAATCCGGTTTGCAAAGCACTCCTTCAGAATCACATATCTGTTTTTCTGTGTGTCAAAAATGACTCCCTTTGCAATGGAATCTCCTAAAATACAAATGCTTTGTCCCATTCAAGTCACCCTTTCAATCATACAGTACCTGCATCATACGACTGATTGATAAACTGAATCTAAACAAATCTGTATTTTGGGATGAATTCACTTCTATTTTATTGGCAGACTTACAGTGCGTCAAGAAAAAAGGGTAAATATTCATAGATAGTTTCGTTTCAGTTTAGAATTGCGGATTACATTATTGCGAAAAGGAGGTTATCCAATGAAATATGTATGTGAATTATGTGGTTGGGTCTACGATGAAGACAAGGGTGATCCCAACAACGGTATCGAACCCGGCACCAAATTTGAAGATCTGCCGGAGAATTATGATTGTCCGTATTGCTATTCAGAAAAAGAGGCCTTTTATCCGGTAGATGATTAAGATGGCATTTATTTAATAAAACTGTCAGTATTTGTTCTTATTTTCGTTATGTGGCGTTCAAAAGTGAACGATACCATATAAACCAGGGAAGGTCGCGGAAGCCGTGAGCCGCTTCCTTTCTATCCGCAATACCCCTTTTCTACCTCTCTTCTTTTCCATAGCGGAAAGCCCGTTGCCATCCCTTTCTCCTTTGGCAGCGGGCTTTTCCTATCCTTGGAAGCATAAGGCATAATGAAGTAACTCGCAGTTTAGTCTCAGTTTAGAAAATGGCATTATACTAGGCTATAAGCAAAATCACCAACTTACAATTCAAATATTTTTAGGAATGGAGCAGCATAATGTACTGGAATGATTATATGTGGTTTATGGGAGCTATGCTCATATGTATGCTTATCTCCGCGCTTGCAAGCGGAAAAGTGAAATCGGCATATGCAAAATATGATAAGGTGAGATGCCGTTCGGGTATGACAGGATATGACACTGTTTCCCGGCTCATGAGAGCAAACGGTGTTAGCGGTATTTCTATTGGTCGTGTCAAAGGTAATCTGACTGACCACTATCATCCTTCAAAAAGCATTGTAAACCTGTCAGAAAGCACCTACAGCAGCAATTCCGTTGCCGCTGTAGCAGTAGCTGCCCACGAAATGGGACATGTTATGCAAAAGCAGAAGGGATATTTATGGTATCAGGCCCGTACAGCTCTTGTACCGGTAGTGAATTTCGGATCAAAGCTTGCAATGCCGCTTGTTATGATCGGACTGCTGCTTGACTGGTACTCGGCCACAGCCAATCCGGACATAGGCTTCAAGGTTGCGATGATCGGTGTTATCCTTTATGGCGGATCGCTGCTCTTTGCTTTGGTAACACTTCCTGTGGAGTTGAACGCCAGCAGACGAGCAAGAAAAATGCTTTTGGCCGAAGGTATACTGTGTGAGGATGAAATACCCGCAGCCAAAGAAGTTCTGTCTGCGGCAGCTCTGACCTACTTTGCATCACTACTTACATCCCTTGTTTATTTCCTGCGTTTCTTGGTTCGTGTACTAACAATGTTCGGCAGAAGAAACGACAGGAGATAACGCACGAAAGACTGTTGGACAACAAACGAAGGCATCGCCAAGTGCGATGCCTTCGTTTGTTATTCTGATTGAAAGTTTGTTAACCCAGCAGTGCCGCAATGGCATTCACGCAGCCGTCAATGCCAAGGGTAGAGCTGTCGAGCACCATATCGTAGTTTTTAGGATCATCCCAGTTTTTCGAGGTGTTAAAGGTGTAGTAGGTTGCCCGCTTTTTATTAAATCTGCGACAGACAGCCTCTGCGTCCTTTTCTTCGATCCCATATTCGGAAACCACACGATTATGCTTGAAAGCATCATCCGCACGGATAAATACCCGCAAAACACCGGCTTCCTCCTTCAATGCTTCAGCAGCGCAATGTCCCACAAATACACTGCGGCCTTTCTTGGCAAGCCCGCAAATCGCATTGTGTTCTTCCACATACAGTCTGCTTTCCATAGGGAGACTGCTTATATTTCCACTTTGCGCCTGACTCATAACAAACATGGAATACATAAAGCTGCTTGTGATCTTCTCCTCATAGTGCTGGGCTTCCTCGGCAGTGATATGCAGCTTTTGTGCTGCCAGCTCCATGATCTCCCCGCCATAGCAGGCAATCCCACACTTTTGGGCAAGTTTTTCCGCAATCTCCGTTCCACCGCTGCCATATTCCCGTTCAATGGTCACATACTTGATCTTCATATCTTTTCCTCCTTATGCTGTCCGTTCAAACTGGCTGTTGTAAAGCTCGCTGTAGAAACCGCCCTGCGCCATCAACTCATCGTGGTTGCCACTCTCTATGACATCGCCGTCCTTCATTACAAGAATCAGATCTGCATTTCGGATGGTGGAAAGCCGGTGAGCGATCACAAAGCTGGTTCTGTCCTTTGTCAGTTCATCCATCGCTCTTTGAATGATCGCCTCTGTTCTGGTATCCACAGAAGATGTCGCTTCATCCAAAATCAGCATGGGCGCATCCTGGAGCATGGCTCTGGCAATGGTCAAAAGCTGCTTCTGACCGGCAGATATGGTAGTGCTTTCGCTGAGCACCGTATCGAAGCCTTGGGGCAAAGAACGCACAAAACGGTAAATGCCGCAGGCCTTACAGACCCGTACCAATGCCTCATCCGGCACATTCTCCATATTGTAAACCAGATTCTCCCGGACTGTTCCTTCAAAGAGCCATGTGTCCTGCAGGACCATGCTGAACAGTTCGTGGAGATTTTCCCGTTTCAGATCTGTAATGGGAATTCCGTCAACGGTGATACTGCCGCTGTTGATCTCAAAGAACCGCATCAGCAGATTGACCATAGTGGTTTTGCCTGCGCCGGTAGGTCCGACGATGGCCACCTTCTGACCGGGTTTTACAGCAGCGGAGAAATTCTTGATAATGACCTTATCCGGATTGTCGGGATAGCTGAAGCGGACATTCCGGAACTCCACAGCGCCCTTTACAGTTTCCAGATGTGCTGTCTTATGGCTCTCATCAGAAAGTTCTTCACTTTCCAGAAAATCGAAAATTCTTCTTGCGGAGGCAGAAGCCGTCTGCATATTGGTCATACCCTGCGCGATCTGGGTCAGCGGAGAAGTGAACAGGCGCACATACAGGATGAAGGAAATGATCACGCCGAAATCAATGGTGCCGTTGATCGCCAGGATCGCACCCACCACACAGACGGCAACATAACCGATATTACCGACCACATTCATCAGCGGCTGCATCACACCCGAAAGAAACTGGGATTTCCAGTTGGCATCGTACACAGCCTTATTAAGCTTGTTAAAGCGCTGCAAAATGCCGTCTCCGGCACGGGAGATCCGCACCACCTGGTGACCGGAATACATTTCCTCTACAAATCCGTTCAGATTGCCCAGACGTTCCTGCCGGGCAACGAAGTATTTCTGGGAGCGACCCATGATCAGCATCACAAGGAACATTCCAACAAAGGTCACGCCGATCACGCACAGCGCCAGCCGCCATTGGGTAACAAACATCATGATCAGACAGCCCACAAACTGGGCAATGGCACTGATGATGCCGGGCATGCTGTTGGTAAGACCCTGCTGGAGCGTCATAACATCGTTGGTAATGCGGCTGAGCACATCGCCCTGAGAGGTCTGATTAAAGTAGCTCATGGGCACACGGTTGATCTTTGCCGCCAGATCTCCACGCATTCTCTTTGCGGATCTCAGTGTGACCGTTGCCATGATAAAGTGGACCACATAGTTAAATACCGCACCGGCTGCATAGATCGACACCAGGAAAATGCCCAGCTTTCCAATGGCCTTCATATCGATTTCGCCATACAGACCCTGCTGCATCAGTGTTGTCATTTCACCGATCTTATCAGGGCCAATGATCGTAAGCACAGCCGCGGCTGCCGCCAGCACCAGCGCAAAAACGATTGCCGGAATGTGCTTTTGCATATACCTGAATGCCTTACCGAGAGAGGCAAACATCGTATTCTTTTTCATATCTGCCGCCTCCTTTACGCGAGCTCAGCTTCGGAAAGCTGAGACTTGGCGATCTCACGGTATACATCGCAGTTTTTCATCAATTCATCGTGGGTGCCGCTGCCAACGATCCGTCCGTCATCCAAAACCAGAATGGTATCCGCATGGCGGATGGTGCTGACCCGCTGGGCAACGATGATCTTCGTGGTGTCTGTCAGCTTTTCCGCAAGCCCTGCCCGAAGCGCGGCATCTGTGCGGTAATCCAATGCTGAGAAGGAATCATCGAAGATCAGTATCTCAGCCCCGCGAGCCAATGCTCTGGCAATGGACAGACGCTGTTTCTGACCGCCGGAAACATTTCTGCCGCCCTGGGCGATCCGGTGTTCGTTTCCATCTTCCAGCTTGCTGACAAATTCCTCTGCCTGGGCCAGTTGGATGGCACCGTCAATGTCATTTGCGGTTATCTCTTTCTTTGCTTCACCGAAGGATACATTGTCCGCAATGGAGCCAGAGAACAGGACAGCCTTCTGGGTGACATAGCCAAGTCGGTCATACAGGGCCTCGAAGGAATAGTCCTTAACATTGACACCGTCCACTAGCACCTCACCCTGCGTCGCGTCATAGAAGCGAGGGATCAGGCTGATCAGTGTGGTTTTGCCGCTGCCGGTCGCGCCGATGACAGCAATGGTCTGCCCCTTATTGACCTTGAAGCTGATATCCACCAATTCATCATCGGAGGCCTCCGGGTAACGGAAGGTGACATTTCGGAACTCCACCGTACCCACTTCCTTGGCAGTACGGACTTTGCCTTCCTTGATAACGGAATCGGTATCCAGAACCGCATTGATACGCTCGGCGGAAACCTGAGCGGCCGGAAGCATCATAAAGATCATAACCAGCATCATAAAGGACATGACCACATACATGGCATAGGTGCTGAACACCACGATGTCACTGAACATCGTCAATCTGGACATCATCTCCACCGCGGGGATGGATGCCAGCAATGCGGCACCGACCCAGTAGATCGTCAGAGAGAGGCCGTTCATCCCCAACTGCATGATTGGCTGCAGCCCTGCGAACATTCTCTGGTTGAACAGCTGGGTCTTCATCATCACAGCGTTGGTTTGGTCGAATTTTTCGTTCTGGTAGTCCTCAGCATTGAACGCATGTACCACATTGATGCCAGTCAGATTTTCCCGGGCGATGCGGTTGATCTTATCTGTCAACCGCTGGACGATGCGGAACCGGGGCATGACCGTTGAGATAATGATCAGAACAGAAACGCACAGGAATACCACAAAGCCTGCTGTAATCATAGAGAGCTCCCAGCTCTTGCCCAGGATCTTGATAATGGCCCAGACCGCCATGACAGGTGCCTTGACCAAGCTCTGCAGCCCCATAGAAATGACCATTTGGATCTGGGTAATGTCGTTTGTTGTGCGGGTGATCAGACTGGGAACAGAGAAGCGAAGCATTTCCTCCTGTCCAAGACCCATTACATGACCAAACAGATCCTTTCGCACGCCCAATGTAAAGCCGGATGCCGCACGGGCGGAAAGATAACCGCAGGCAACCGCAAGGACCGCACTGACCAGCACACAGCCCAGCATTTCCAGACCTGCTGTCCAAATAGCTGAGATCTCACTGCCCGGTGTCTGGATCAGCACCGTCAGTTCACTCATATAATCGGGCAGCTTCAAATCAAAATAGATCTGCCCCAAAATGAGCACTGCACACAGAAGGCACATCAGAACCTCCCGTTTGCGCATACGCTTCAAAAGCTTTATCATGTTTCACTTACCTCCGGTTTCTGCTGAGATGCGATCGCTTTGGCATTCGCATCCATTTTTTGGACAACTTCCTTATAAACGTTCCACTGTTTCTCCGTTACGCCCTGTGTCAGGCTGTCATGGAAGGACTTTTGCATAGCAATGCCTGCTTGGATGATGGGCATTGCCTTTTCGGTGCAGGAGAGGGAGACCTTTCTCCTGTCGCCGGCAATGCTGCCTCTTGCCAAAAGTCCTGCACAAACAAGCTTTTCCACATGCACGGAGACCAGGTTCTTTTTTATGTTTCGGATATGACTAATCTCCTGCGCTGTGTTGTACTGGGGATTGTTATTCAGAAACATCAGAATATCAAAGGAAACCTGCGGGATATCAAACTGCTCCAGGATCGGTTCGCACATCCGATTATATGCATACAAGGTATCCTGAAAGATCGATAGGATCGTCGTTGTCTTCATCGCTGCAAACGCACCTCTTTGTCTTTTTTTGAATTATCTAAAATGATACTACACTCTGCGTAAAAATAAATGAATTGGCTGTGAACTTTCCAAAGCCAAAATGTAAAAGGAGCGCACCGCAAAAACGGTACGCTCCAGCATTCAATTGCGTATGACACCAAGCAGTTCCAAAACGCCTTCCGCGATCAATAGAATGCCGGTGAAAATAAATATCCAATCAATAACACCGCCCTGATTAAACAAAAGGACAGCTCCGGCAAGGACGGTAAGCGCCGGTTTGATATATGCAAGGATCCTTTCCGCATCCGTCAGGAACACCTGCCCAATACGGTGGATCCGAACAATTTGCATAAGCCCTGTTATGATAATGACCGCAGCCAGAATATACAGCGCCAGGTTGATAAATAGCCATCCAAACACCAGTACACTAACACCGATTACGGCTTTTATAACCCCTGCCGTTGTAAATCCCCGGAAGAAGTCCGTGATCGCAGCGATAATAAGCGCACAGCCAATCACGGTCAGTACAATGCTGATTACTTCACCTTTCATGACGATCAGCATTACTCCAAGAACAGCAGAAAGCAAAGCGGCAACAGCCGATCCGTTTTTTCTCATATCCATACTCTCTTACTCTTTTGGTCCCAGTTGAAGCTCGTCGGCGTATTCCTTCATTGCCTGGATGCAGATCTGTGCAACCTCTTTTACCTCCATCCCCAGCATATCGCAGCCTTGCTTGATCAGCTCCCGGTCACACTTGGCTGCGAACTTCTTGTCCTTAAACTTCTTCATAAAGCTGGACACTTCCATATCCGTGATCCCGGCAGGCCGCATTCTGGCTGCCGCCTGAATGATCCCGGTAAGTTCATCTACGGTAAAAAGTGATTTTTCAAGATTGGTAACAGGCTCCACATCATTGAGGATCCCATAGCCGTGTGCCAATATGGCGCGCACCTCTTCATCAGTAAGTCCCGCCTGCAGCAACGGTTGCTGCGTATGCTGCAGATGCTCCTGCGGATACTGTTCATAATCATAATCGTGCAAATAGCCAATGGCACGCCAATGCTCCGCATCCTCGCCAAAATGTTCCGCCAAGCCACCCATGGCAGCCATAACATTCTTGGCATGGAGGAACAGGTGTTCCTCTGTCGTAGTCGTATTCAGTAACGCTTTCGCTCTTTCAAGTGTTAACATATGCATCCTCCGTTCACAAGAAGTTTATTTACTACAGCTGTGCAATCATCGCACTTTTTCCAGCAGTCCAATTGCAGTATGCAGAGACTCAAATAGCTGCTGGCGTTCTTTCTCATTCAAAGAAGTTGCTAAAAGCTGCTCCAAATTCTGGTGCAGTTTTTCTCTTTGTTCCATAACATATTCTCTGCCGGCATCCGTCAGGCGAATATGAATGAAGTTCCTGTTGCCGGGATCCACATATCGCTCAGCAAGACCATCATCCACAAGTGGGGCAACCACTCTTGTGGCCTGCTCCTTGGAACAGGATAGGAATGCGGCAATCTCTTTCATTGTTGCGGATTCTCTGTTCAGCAATACAGAAAATAAGATCACTTGGCTTTTTGTATACGGGAAATTATCTCTGTCCCAACAGTTTAGAACAATGCTCTGGATCATCGGCAAAATGGTCATTAACGAAAGATCCTTCTCAGGTTTTGATGTAAGCATCATCTATCCCTCCTTATCCCATGCGATATTTTACAACCGCCACCATGAAAAGTCAACCGTTGCCGTTAACAAATTGTTTACCCTTGCTAATAGTTGACATTTGTTAACTGTTGATATAAAATAACATACATCTTACTAACGAAAGGACCATCGCAATGAGCATACTCTCGCAACAATTGAAAAGCTGTATTCGAAATATCGAAGATGTCCAGAACACGCTATGCTTATCTCAAGAAGAAATAGAAGGGATACAGACTATCACAAAGCGGTATCCCTTATGTATTACTCCATATTATCTCAGTCTGATCGACCCTTCAGATCCCACAGATCCCATTCGAAAAATGTGCGTTCCAACGGTTGAAGAATTTTCCCTTGACGGACAGGCTGATACCAGCGGAGAAGCTGATAATACCGTTATTAAAGGAATGCAGCATAAATACGCCCAAACTGCTTTAATTTTATCTACCAATCAGTGCGCCATGTATTGCCGACACTGTTTTAGAAAGCGGATGGTTGGGTGTAATGCAAATGAAATAGCCAACGAGCTTCCTGCTATGGCTGAATATGTAAAACATCATTCTGAAATCAACAATGTTCTAATTTCCGGTGGAGATTCTTTTATCAACGAGAATGATGTTATTAAGCGCTACCTGAACACCTTTTGCAATATACCGAGCTTGGATTTCATTCGCTTTGGTACAAGAGTTCCTGTTGTTTTGCCACAGCGTATCATAGAGGATGAAGAATTGCTTGCACTTCTGTCGCACTATGGGAAGAAAAAGCAGATCATAATCGTTACACAATTTAACCACCCTAGAGAGATCTCCTCTGCTTCCCGGGAAGCAGTCCAGGCACTTATGAAGTGCGGCTGCATCATTAGAAACCAAACAGTATTGATGAAGGGAATTAATGACGATCCTGTGGTTTTAGGCTGCTTGATGAACGAGTTGGTTAAAATCGGCGTGATCCCTTATTACATATTCCAGTGCCGACCTGTAGTGGGTGTCAAAAACCAGTTTCAAGTTCCTCTTCTGCGAGGTGTTCAAATCGTGGATGGCGCAAAGAATACTATGAGCGGTCAAGCCAAGACCGTTCGTTATGCTATGTCGCATCCCACCGGAAAAATTGAAATCATCGGTCAAGATTCCTGCGGTGATATGATCTTCAAATACCATCAGGCAAAGGATCCTGCTAACGCATCCAGGATTTTTACACAGAAGCTTGAGCAGAATCAGTGTTGGCTTGGCGATATTAGTCCATAACGTACAACCTAAACGTTATAGCAGTAAAATATGATTATGGAGATTACAATGCAAGCAAATAAAAAAATCCACAAATTCATGCATAATGTGCCTGCTCCGAGTGCACACAAGCATGATCGCCATCATTTTACAAGCATCCGGGCAGCAAGTTGCTTTGCTGTTATTCAAACAATCCTTGGTATAGCCTGTATCTTGTTTACTGAACAGATCCACAATATTTTTCCCATTGTCCTTGGCCTTTTAATGGTTGCCGTGGGTATCCTTGATATATACCGCGGTGTAGCAACAAAAGAATACCATCGTGCAGATACCAAGCTGACTTCCCAGGGAATTGTTGTTTTAATTCTCGGATCGGTTATCTTACACCATTATCAGAATGCTGACCAGATTATTGGTGCAATTTGGGGTGTTATTGGTCTGATTAAGGGAAGTGAAATGCTAAATGTTGCAATATATCGGTGTGCTACCAAACTGCCCTTTGCATGGAAGCTTGTTCATAGTGTGATTGAACTACTATTGGGAATTCTTCTGCTTCTTGATCCGCTTACTGCAGTGGAACACCACCTGCCTATTTTGGGAATCGAGTTGATCGCAATTGGTGTTCATTCCGTGATTGAAACAAAGAAGGCAACGGTCTCGGAAAGCACCATAAGTAGAGATATTATATACTCTGAAAACAGGAAGAATTGACCCTTGCCATAGATGTAAACGCAGAAAGCCTCCTGCCTTACTCCGGCAGGAGGCACTTTCATTATGTTTCTTTCGGTCTTCATCATTCTAAGAATTTTGCTTACATCAAGGACTCATCGTAGACTGCTCTGGCACCGCCGATGAATTTGGGACGGGTCCGAGCTGCTACGACCAAAGCTTCGCCAATGTGATTGTTATCCAGGCGGACAGGCACAGCCACCTTCTTTAAGTGCATGCCGATCAATGTAAAGCCAATGTCAATACCGGCATCTGCCTTTATTTCTTCAATCACAATTGGATCAGCAAAGCCGGCATATGCCTGTGTTGCCAGAGAACCGCCTGCTTTGGGTTGTGGAACAACATTGACTACCTCCGCAAAGGGAACAGCCTCACGCTCAATAATGATTGCACGGTTCAAATGCTCACAGCACTGTACCGCAATGTAAACACCGCTCGACTTAGCATAGTCGTGCAGTGCCTCAAAAATCTCCTTAGCAGTTTCCGGGTTGGAATTCGTACCAATTTTGGATCCAAGCACTTCGCTCGTTGAGCAACCAACCACGACAATACTACCGGGTTTCAGATTTGCCTTTTCACCCAGTTCCTCAATGACCGCCTTTGTCTGCTGATAGATACTATCCTGCATAATTCATCCCTCCAAATCAGCATGTGTAGGAATATCCTACCAGATGATTGTGAATTTTTCTACCATGTTTTCATTTGATAAGTTATACAGGTGCTTTTTTCAGAAAAGCTTCATTTCACCTATTCCGCAGGAAGCAATACGCTTTCTGCCATCCGGAAAATATCTGTTTCCGCTACTGTGTCTGCGCTATACTCAATCACGCAGCTGATTTCCGGTGAGATGGTCCAGCAGAGATAGGATCGTTCGCCCATTTCGCACTGGAATGCGTTATACGCATTTACCTTGCATTCCCGTCTATTCTTGATCTGTGCAAAATCAATCACCATACCGATCGCATCGGTGTTGAGCCCTGTATATTCCCCAGACTCATCTGAAAGATAGGATGTCTGACAGCAATAGTAGGTAATGATATTCCCTTCAGAATCAGTATAGGAAAATGGGGTAACTTTGGATACAGACTGACATTCATAATCTTCGTCCACTTCTTTTAATGCATTTTCCATATTGTAGATCTGCTGCGCAAGTTTCCAGTCAGGATCAGTCTGGTGGTTCCGCACATCAATATAGCGCAAAACTCCCAGTACAATCGCTGCGATCAAAACAAGAATCCCGGCGCACCACAGTAATTTCTTTTTCATAGATTTGTACCCATCCCCTCGGCAATATTTGTGATTTGAATTAGTCCCTTCTTCTCCCGGCGCTGAGCATATTCCAAGAGATTTCTTGAATTGCTTGCTCCGTGACGCACATAGCAGACCAGCCAGTCGCAAGTATCTACCATAAGCTGATTTGCTTTTACAATAGCAAAAGGTCTTGGTGTCTTTTCCAAGCCTTCCGGATAATACGTTCCATCATAACCGGGTGGTTTCTCGATGGGTCTCTCAGCAGGATGGTATGGCAACACCAGCATCAAGGTAATCTCTGGATATTTCTTCTTTGCTCGCTTTACTGCAGTTGCAGCCACCCCATCAAATCCACCATACCCACCTACATAAAAGTAGCGAATATTTTCTGACCTTATGAGCCGTTCAATTTCCAATTCCAGTCTGGGGAGCAAGCTCTCATCGGCCTCTCGATGGCCAATAAGGAAACAGCTTTTCATAGTGCAGTCACCTCATATCGTTTTATTGTTTAGTAGATTATAGTTTAACATAACTATATTAACGATACAAGTCTTTAGTATATTACTGTCACTTTTAACGATAAAATAAGGTTAAGAAAGAAAGGTGGCGGTATTATGGATGTTCATGAAAAATTGCAATACTTGTTAGATGAGCGTGGTTGGACAAAATATCAGTTGGCAAGAAAGTGTGGCTTAAGTGATGCCACCATCGCAAACATCTTCCGCAGGAACACCATGCCCTCCATTCCCACACTGGAAGCGATCTGCCAGGGCTACGGCATAACCTTGTCCCAATTTTTTGCTGAGGGAGAAATGGTAGAATTGACCCCTGATTTGAAAGAAGTGTTCGATTGTTGGGCATCCCTGTCTCCTGATCAGAAAGTAGCGGCAGGACAAATGTTGAAAGCAATGAACCAAAAATAGAATTGTAAGCGCATAATAATTTAGAGGATGCCGTCTTTTGGACAGCATCCTCTCTTTATTGGAATTGGGGCTGTATGTTATGCCTGCCGGGGGTGCGCCGAGTTGTAAGAACACGCATCCCTGGCAGCAATCGTAACGGGGGGCGAACCCTTGTATAGCACTGTCAAGTGGGTATTATCTCAGCGCCCCCAGTGTTGAAGAATTTTCCTCCACGTGCCTGCTCTGTCCACCGGAAATGGCAATGTCTTGAAGCCGGATTTCCTTACGGCCGCAATGCTTTTCCGGTTTTGAAAGTTGCCCATTTACCTCCACGTATTTTTGTGGCAGTTTTGGCACGTTTTTTTATGCCAAAAATGGCGATTATTCACCCAGTAGATCAATTTTCCGGTTATAGCCCATAATGATCGAATCGACACAGGGAATCAATGGATCCGCGCTGTAGATCTGCCGCAGCTCGTCAGCCGTTGGCAGCTTGTCCAGATCCACAAGGTGTAGATCTGTCACATAGCCTAGCAGTTCCTTTTCGGTTTGGCGGAAGCTGTTGACCTGAATACTCTGCAGGTCATCGTATTCGGGCAGCTTGGGGCTTTGCCAGAACATAGAATTACCGGAATCGAAGATGGGCGCCATACCGATAAATTTCAGTGTGGATGTATCCCGCAGAACACCAAAATTATTCAAATGCCGGTCAGTATTTGTCAGAATGTAATCCGTCAGAATCTGGTACTCCAAAAACGGTCTGGTAATGCTCTCATCCAAGCCGTATTCACCGCACACCCCAATGAA
>JAZNPV010000137.1:0-16699 GCA_045589835.1 Faecousia sp. | reverse complement strand
TTGCCCTCCTCTTCCCGGCTGGCGGCACAGGATTCAATCTCAAACCGGTCTGCAACGCCAGCCTTTTTCACCATGTCCTTCATCACAAACTCCGCCATGGGACTGCGGCAGATATTCCCGTGGCATACGAATAGTATCTTTATCATTATTCAAAACTCCAAACTATACAAATTTATACCAAGATATGCCGCTTTCGCCAGGGGTTTCGGAACATTTCCTCCACCCCGCCATCTTTTCCCGATGGCATATGGCGGTATATTGTGGCATATCTTTCCTACCAAAGGTAGTATAAAAAGTAGTAAATTCAAAAAATTCTTCAAATTTACTACTTGGGATTTTTAACAGTTTATCGGGTTTTCCCTGTAGTTTCTCAACTTTAGTTTTCTGCTTCTGCAAATTAGACGATTTATCTATTTCTCCGTACTACTTGAAAATTATGCTGTTTTGACCACTCTTAGGCCCATTTCCTTTTTAGAGAACTCCAACTGCAGCCGCTGCAGCTCTTCCCAGGCATCTTGCAGACCCAGATGGGTGTAGGTGTCCATCGTTACACTAATCTCGGAATGGCCCATCAAGTATTGCAAGGTTTTGGGATTCATACCGCTTTTGGCCTTGTTGGTGCAGTATGTATGGCGGCACACATGGGGAGTAATCAAGGGAAGCTCTTCCTTGTAAATGCTGTTGTACTTTTGCCAGGCGTGCTTGAAGTAATGCTCCCAATGCATTGCTACCGAGGGGCGGTCATCCTTATCCAGGAACAGGAATCCAGAATAGCCGTCAATGGTCGGCTCGACCAGGGGCGGCTTTCTGTTTGCCAGGATTCTCTGAAAACAGGCGTACACATCATCCTCCATAGGCAACATTCTTGTACCTGCGTTGGTCTTGGTGGTTTCAATGTACTTTGTGCCGTCCGACTTTCTCTGCAACTGATGGTCAATGCGGATGGTCTTGTTCTTCATATCCAGGTCGCTGATGGTCAATCCCACAAATTCGGAGATTCGCAAACCCGTATGGAACAGGATATAAATGCCGTCATAGTATTTGCGGTAGTACTCGTCCTCCTTAATGAAGGTCAAGAACTTCCGCATCTGCTCCCTGGTGATGGCTTCCCGTGTTACAGAATCGTTGATAATGACCTTTGCAAGCTCAAAATCAAAGGGATTCTTTCGGAGGAAATCATCCTCCACCGCTGTGGCAAAAGCGGGGCGAAGCACGCCACGGATGCTGTGGATGCTGCTGTAGCTCCGCTTGTCCTCTTTTTGCAGCTTGATAAGGAAGGTCTTGGCATCGGTGGTGTGAATCTTCTTGATAGGAAGATGGGCAAACGCCTCTTTCTCCAGAATATTCAGCACAGTTTTGTAACCCGCCTCGGTGGTAGCCTTAACACCCGTCTTGGTGGCAAGATACCGCTTGACCAGTTGCAGAACTGTCATATCACCGCCCTGGACATCAATGCCGTCTGCTAAATCCTTTTGCAGCAGCCGAATCTTCTCACGCAAGGAAAGGTCATCCTTTTTGCCTGCGGGGAGCTTGTCGGTAGGCTCAAGCTTCCAGGAATACAGAAAATGGGGTTTGTGCAGGATGTCATAGTACTTATAAATATATCGTCCGTTCTTCTTGTCTTGGCTTTCTCCGTTACGCAAAATTCTGTTTTTGCTATCTCTACGCTTTACGCTCATATTCGTTTTTCTCCTTTCATTGAGAAAGCCCCGAACATGACATACAAACATTGTAGCATAGTTCGGGACTTATTTCCATTCCTTTTTTAGATTGCAAAGGCTTCATCAAGGAAAGCCTCGAATTTTTGCCTTTTAATTGTATATTTCACGCCGTTCTGGATGAACAATCCCAGGTAGCTATATTCTTCAATCATACTACGCAGCTTCTTTTCACCGATTCCAAAATAGACGGCTGCCTCGGCTACGGTCAAGGCATACTTCTCACAAATACGCACATCGTTTTCTTTCAATCTCTCTCGTCCTTTCTAGTTCCGTATCTCAAATCTTAGTTCCGTATCTCATTCGTCCCAGGGAAAACCCGATATTCAGTTTTCAAGCTTCACGGGTGCAGTTCGCCGCATCCGTAAAGATTTTAGAGAAAAACGATATCGGTTGGCTGGGCATAGGATGTAGAAAAAGAGGCCTAAAAACGAACGAATTTTCTACATCTTTTGCCCTCCCTTTTGGGGGAGCTTACGGCGGGGGCGGCTGCCCCCAGGAGTACGAAGTAGATATGCTGGCGGCATATCATACTGAGTACTTATCGCCGTTTCCTTAACTTTTAATGCGCGTTTTTATCGTTATTTGTTCTAAATTATCCTTGAGGTGATATATTTATGGCAATAAAGATGAAAGCAACTGTCCGCAACGGACGAGCCACCACAAATGGCATAGTTTACAATGCCAATCACAATACCCGAGCCGAGACCAGGGCCCAGGAGCGACACATCGACCACGAACGCACCGAGCAGAACATCAACCTCCAGTTCACCGCTGAAGGCAAAGTGCGCCGCTGCAAGAGCTTCGATGCGAAAGCCTTTGAGCTATCCAGATATGAGCAGCTATACGGAGAAGGACAGGAGGCAAAGAATGCCCGATATATAGCAGACGGACACCCCGAAAGGTGCAAATCGGTAGCCGACATTTACGCCAGCCGCCGCACCGCCCCTCTGGAGACCATTCTCCAAATAGGCAGCCGAGATACGGATAGAGCGAAAGGAAAAGCTGATGGGGGCAGCCGCCGAGCTGATAGACGGCTTGCAAAAGCGGTGGGGAGATAACCTCCATCTGCTTGATTTGGCAATCCACCTGGACGAGGAAGTTTGCCATTGCCATTTGAGAATGACTTTTTCTGCCCTGGACAAGTTCGGGCAACGAGTACCCAACCAAGCCCAGGCGTTTGAGGCTATGCAAATCCAAAGGCCAGACCCCATGGCCAAGGAGGGTAAGTACAACTGCCCACTCATGACCTTTTCCGAGGTCATTCGCCAGGAGTTCTATGACCTCTGTGAGAAGCGGGGCATCGTTATTGACCGAGAGGTCAAAAACCCGTCCCAAAAGCACTTGTCCGTTCTGGAATATAAATGTAAGCGGATGGAAGAAGTGGTCGATATTTTAACCACACAGAAAAAGGAGCTTGAGGCCGTGGCAACGGAACAGGCACAAATGATTGTCTTAGCCAAGGCTGAGATAGAGCAAGTGCGGACGGAGAGGGACACCCTCCGAGACCGAAACAGCATCACCCGCACCATCCAGGAATCCCTTGAGCGACCCGATATAAAGATAGAGGCCGAGTTCCTCCCAGAGAAAAAGAACATTACAGGCAAGGTTGTAGAGACTGAAAAGGTGAAGCTGACCCGAGCCGACTATGAATGGCTGCGGGAACGAGCCACCATTACCACCGCCATTATGAACGCCTGGAACAATTTGCAGCGGTACGGGAAAAAGCTGTGGGCAGAGGTTGACCGCAACGCCAGAGTACAGGCTGCCGAAAGACGGGCCGAAAAAGCAGAGCAGCAGACCAGAGAGGCTGCATATACCATCAAGCAGCTGACGCAGCGAGCCAGAGCCGCCGAGGAACAGGCACAGGAGCAAGAGCAGTTTATGCGGGGAATGGGAATCTGGCAGCGGTTTATGCAGCGAATCGCACAAAGGCAATCCCAGGAATACCATCACACAAGATAAGGAGGTAAACTATGGAACAGCAAACTACACAAACTATTGAAGAATTAAAACAGGAAATATCCCTGTTACAAGCAGAAATCGAAACATTGAAAGCAAAAAAGAGCATAGCTGAGTGCATCCGAGAATCATTTGCCCAGGAACACCCTGTGCGAGTGCTGAAGAGGAAAGTTCGGCATAAAACCATCGGTAGCAAAAATCCGCCCCAGGTAGAAATCACCATCCTGGAGTCCGATTATGAGCAGTTAATGGAACAGGCCAAGTCTACTGCGTGGGTAGAGCGAAAATTATCAGAACTGCGAAACCTGGGAGACCGTCTATGGCACAAGATGAATCATAGTGCTGTCCTCCAGGATGCCATCCGCCGAGCCGAGAGTGCGGAGATTTCCTGTCGGGCACTTCGGCAGGAAGTGGAGCAGTTAAAGACACCTCCCGTCCAGGAGTATGAAGTATATGAAGAGGTGTATATGGACGATGATGAGGGCAGAGAGATGGACTACCCCTCTTATGATGACCGAGAATTTTAACCGAACGGCAGCCTCCCTACCCCCGACCAGGTATCGACCTTGGTCGGGGTTTTCTTTAATGTGGCCGCCAGATAATAGCCGCCGTATATATCCTGGGCGGTGTCCAGGGAGTAGTCGGCCATTTCATAGCCATCAAACTGGATTTCCAGATAGTCGGCATCCCCGCCGTTCTGGCAGAGGTCGGCCATCTTTCGATGGGAGAGCCGCCCATCCCTTTGTGTTACAGTAGGCTGCTCCAGATTGCGGCTGGCAGACCACCTCTTCCATGTGGGGCGTTCGTCCGATTCCCCGCCCTTGGTTAAATACTTGGCCAGGGTTGCCAGGCCGTCCTTTTCAAAGCGCAGGGCATTCGCTTTGATATCCCCCAGACCCCAGAGCTTCGCAAGCTCGGCCCTGGTGATGCCGCCCGTCAAGACAAGGTGGATGTGGAGGCGGTTGTGCTTCTGACCATACTCCATCACATATATGTATTTGGCATCCAGACCCAGGCGGGCGTATTTCCTTTTAAGACGGCGGAGGAAATTCTGGAGCAGCCGTTGGGCCTCCTCCACCGATGCGGGGAGGTTGGCATTGTCAAAGGTCAATGTGGCGAACAAGTCCGCATCTGTGAAATTGGTATGGAGCAGACGGCGCAGCCTCCCCTCTGTGTGCCGCTGATTGAGCCGCTGCTGAATCTCGGTTGTCGGCTTGCTCCGCTTCCCTCTTTTCTTTGGATGGTTATATACTGGATAGATTGCTACCTCCAGATACTCTCCACAATAGTATTTCTTCTCTCTGTACTTCCTTTGCATATATGTTCCCTTTCCTATATGGTCATTGTGTTAATACCTTATACAAGCTCGGCATACGGGAAAGAAGTCCATCCCGTCGGCAAGTGTTACGCCTCTAAAGTAGATGACGAAAAAATGGCTTTTGAGCAGCGGAACAAAAGCCTAACAGCATAGGCATAAAAATTCCGCTACCTGTATCATAGTCGAATTTACGGCTATGGGCGGGCAGCGGTATAATGATAGAATTTTTCTACGGGTTGTAGAGTTTGGTCAATGACACAGTTATTGCCCGTGTTTGTAAAATCGGCTATAATGTTTACAGATGCATCTAATAACTGTGATTTGGAGGTAAATATGGAACTTTACATTGGGCAAAATCTTAAAAACTTTCGCAAAGCGAGGAATTTAACACAAGAGGAAGTTGCCAAGCATTTAGGCATATCTTTTCAATCCATTAGCAAGTGGGAGCGGAACGATGGATACCCCGACATTACAATGCTTCCTGTGCTTGCCCATTACTATGGTGTCACTATTGATGAACTCATCGGAATGAATGAGCTTGAATCTGCCCAGGCTCTTGAGGAGATTAACAAGCAGTGGGAGGAAAATCGCAGCAACAACAACCATTCAGCCAATGTGCAACTGATGCGTGATGCGTTGAAGCTCTATCCTAACAACGCCCTTCTATTGGTGCAGCTTTCCGCATCGCTGGAACGCCTTGACGGAACAGAATCCGAAAAGCAGGAGTATCTACGCCAATCGATTGAAGTGCAAGAGCAAATCATCTCCTACTGCGACGATTCAGAAGTGCGTGGGTCTGTGCTGTTTAACATTGCCCATGCTTACTATCGGTATGGTGATTATGATAAGGCCCTTGCTTATGCTGAGAAGCTTCCTAACGCATATAAATCGAGAGAAAATGCACTGGTTCTGATTTTGGCAGACGAGGCCCGAAAAAATGCCGTAGCGAAAGCAGCTCTTGAGCCGTTGATGTGGTCATTGGCACTGCACTTGAAAACACTATCCGAGACGGAAAACAATCCCACCTACAGCGAAAAGATTACTCAGATTCGCTGCATACTTTTTGATAGTGAAGAGAATAGATAATCTATAAAAACACCCGCCTCCATCATGGAGGCGGAATTTCTTGATTTCGGTGCATTTTCGGTATATAATCTAATTAATCAAATAGTTCGATAAACTTGAATTGGAGGCGAGGTAGATATGGGTAAGAGAAATTTGTTTCTTACATCTAGCGGATTATCCGATGATATGAAAAAGAGATTTTTTGATATTATTGGAAAAAGTCCAGAAGAGGTGAAGATACTCTATATTCCAACTGCTGGAATTGAAACAGACGGAGCAAGAGAAGGATTTGCTGTCTGTTTTCATGAACTTTCATCCATGGGTATTCGTTACGAAAATATACTGGTATATAATCTAGAATTGATTCTCTCAAAAGGCTACCAGAGAACATACTCGTCGTTTGTTGCTGCTCCTTATATGATTACCAGACTATTAACGATTGAGGAACTGCACTCTTTTGACGCAGTTGTTGTTAGTGGTGGTGATGCTGCTGTGCTGTGTCGTGAAATGGTTAGAACAGGGTTTGATAGAGCGATTGAGAAAGCAATTAATGATGGTCTTGTATACGTTGGAATTAGTGCGGGAAGTATGTATGCGGCAGGGAATTTTGATGATGGATTACATATTATTAGCAACCCCATAATTCCTCATTGGAATGGAGCAAAAATAACTGAATTATCAAATTGTCGAGACACAATAAGGCTTGCTGATGGACAAGCTGTTTATGTCGAAGATGCTTGTACCCGTTTAATTTAACCAAATGACTTTACAAATTTTTATTTGTCGAACAGATAGAAAACAGCCGCCTCTGTGATGGAGGCGGCTGTGCTGTTCATGTCATGTTGGGGGGCAAAATGTGGTTATTTTGAAAAGTAGTATGCGAGTAGTACAAAAGGGGCAAACCCATTGCAAACCGTGGTATAGCACTGCATTGCTTGGTATGCCGCTGCTAGGTCAAATCTTGCCGTGGCAGACGAATAAGATCTTGTGCATAAAACGCCCTCGCTTTCGTATGGGTATTATAGCACGCATTGCGGTATATTGCAACTTGTAGGGGCGATTATATTAGTCGCTCGCGGGCGGCAGATCGCCGTCCTCGGCATCCCGTCGGCAAGTGTTACGCCATTAACATAGAAGCCGAAAAAACGGCTTTTGAGCAGCGGAGCAAACACCGACAGAATGGGCATAAAAACCCGCTACCTCTATTTTAGCTGGATTTGCAGATAAGGGCGGGTAGCGGTAATTTTTAGGGGATGCAGATAATCTTGATTTAATTTGCATATAGGGGTATAATTTCTTTGAAATCAACATTTTTAAGGTTTCTTGTTGTTCATTTACTCCTTTAGGGACGGTATACTGATGAGGTAAAAACAAAAGGAGGTTCTTCAAATGAACACAGACAAAATCTTAGCAGAATCCATTGCAAAGGACTATGCCCCTAAGGAGCATTCCAAAATCAAGGCACTACAAAGGCTGGACAACCGAGCAAAACTCCCCGCAACTATTTTTACCTACTCTTGGGGTATTGCATTTGCCCTTGTGTTCGGCACAGGTATGTCTTTGGCCATGCAAGTTATCGGCAACAGTATGGTGCTTGGTATCATTGTTGGTGTTGTTGGTCTTATTGGTTGCGGTGTGAACTACCCGATTTACAAGAAAATGCTTGAAAAGGGCAAAGCGAAGTATGCTTATGAAATTGTACAGCTTGCTCGGGAAATCGCTGAACAGTAAGCAATCGAGGCAAGGAGTGGTAATATGAATAAATCCGAAAGCAAATATTTTAATACTGCCACTAAAATGGACCTTGCATTGATTTCTTTGCTGAAAAAGAAACCGTTTGAGTTTATCACCGTAAGTGAGATTTGCGAAACAGCGGGTGTCAATCGTTCGACCTTCTATTTGCATTATGAAACAATCAGTGATTTGCTGGAGGAAACGACAAGATACTTGCTTAACAATTTTCTGTCCTACTTTTCCGTCGATCCTAAATCTATTTCTCTTAACCTTTTGGATTGTGAATTGGGCGAATTGGTATTTATACGCGACCAATATTTAACCCCATATCTATCGTATATCAAAGACAATAAAGAAGTATTCGGCACAGTAGTGTCCCATAACAAAGCTCTTGGGTTTGAAGATGTTTATAAGCGGTTGTTTGACAATATATTCAATCCTATTTTGGATAGATTTCACTATCCGACAAGTATTCGTCAATATGTGATGATGTATTATCTAAATGGAATCAATGCCATCGTCTTGGAATGGTTGCAGAACGGATGTGATAAGTCCGTGCAAGAAATATCCGAAATCATAGCCATTTGCATTTATGGAAAAGACAACACAAATAAATAGGGCAAAAAAGGAAGCACTTATTAGTTTAGTATTCAATATGGCATATAGCGCCTACCATATTATCTTTGGTGTGGTAACAACCTCTTGGTGGTTTCTTACCATTGGAATATACTATGCCATCTTGAGTATTGTTCGCTTTACGGTTCTTCGCCACAAAGGCAGCAGGCGGTTTCTTGTGTACTTTACGGGAGCAATGTTGATTGCACTGTCCTTTTCGCTTGTGGGGACTGTAATTCTCGCTTTTGTAAAGGATAGGGGCACGGTATTTCCACTGATTGCTATGCTTGCAATCGCAACTTATACTTTCGCCAAAATCACACTTGCCACAATAAAATGGATACAGGCTCGGAGAAGCACATCGGTAAAAATGCTAACTTTGCGAAACATATCCTTTGCCAATGCTGTTGTTTCTATCTATTCTTTGCAAAGGTCAATGCTTGTATCTTTTGAAGGAATGACCGCAACAGAAATCCGTATTATGAATGTCGCAACTGGTTCTGCGGTATGTGTTATTGTATTTCTGCTTGGGTTCAACCTTGTATATAGCAAAACTGATAGAGGGTTAGCAAATTAGCACAGCCACCTTGCAACAGGTGGCTGTATTTTATTTACATGCAGATTTGTGCAAAATGTCTATTTGCCACAGTAAAACAAGTTTTGATATAATTTTAGTATCCTTATCTATGTAAAATGGGGGAAACCAGAATGAAAGAATACGAAATTGTAGCGAAATTTTGCAATGCCTGTGCAGGGTGTTCCAGACCGCAAGCATTTTTTGAAGAAGCAGAACTGGAAAATACGGATGACTTTGTTAGAATGAAGCATAGCAAGGATTTTGACAATTTCTCAAAAAAGATTTTGCCAACAGGACAGATAATCTATAAGTACGACAATGGTAGTGTTATGTACTCTTATGAGTTTACTGAGCTTTAATAGGGGTGAAGCATGTTTAAGATAAATGATGTAGTTGTCTATGGCTCGCAAGGTGTTTGTGAGATTGTGGACATTGAGGAAAAGAAGATTGATGGGGCGAACAAATCCTACTTTGTTCTAAAACCAAAAGCTGATAGAGGAGCAACCTTCTATGTTCCTACCTGGAACGAAAAGGCATGGGGCAAAATGCGGAAAGTTATGACTAAAAAGGATGTAAATGCCTTAATTGACTCGATGCCAAACAAAACCCCTATATGGATATCAAACGAAAATGAGCGAAAAGAAGCCTACAAGGAAATTATCACAAGCGGTGACCAAGCTGCTATTATATCGATGGTTCAAGCACTTTTTATACATAAAAAGGAACGGGAAGCCGAGGGGAAACGGCTGCATATGTCCGATGAGCATTTTATGAAAGATGCTGAGCAGCTTTTGTACAACGAGTGGCAGTATGTGCTGAATGTGGATAAGGCTGGCTTAATGAGCTACATTTTCAGTCGCATTGAAAGCAACAATTAAATTATAAACGCAGCCGCCGACCATTTGGTCAGCGGCTGTGCTGTTTCTGTCATGTTGGGGCAAAATGTGGCCCCCTCAAAAGTAGTTCGCCGGTAGTGCGAGTGGGGCAAACCCGTTGCATAGCTTGGTATGGCGTGCCTGGGTCAAATCTTGCCGTGGCAGACAAATAAAATTTTGTGCATAAAACGCCCTCGATTTCGGTGGGGGCATTATAGCACGAATGTGTACAGATTGCAACCAATGTCATTGAGTTAAGAGTTTGTGTCATTCCGCGCCAGTGCGCGCACTGGCGTGGGAATACCCATCGGAGGAGATTGCCACACCAGTCTGCGGACTGGTTCGCAATGACTACTAACTTAATGAAATGGGGATTGCAACTTGTCCTCCACCTTGGGTTTGGTTCGGTGTGGTATACCGCAGGAGGGAATGTAAAGTATATACAGGCTATCTGGATGATAAAAAACGCATACGCATTGCCTCCAGAATTCATCAGTAAAAGCGGTGAAAACTTTTGGAGAAGGTTGGATTCCTGTAGCGGTCTGGCATGTTTTGTGCTATAATGCTGCTATGATGAATCGGAGGCTTTTCTATGGAGCAGTTTTGCAAAAAAGAATACCTGAGCCTTGCAATGCCCACGGATGAAGACAGCGTCAGCGATCAGCTGCGGCTGCAGCTTGCACTGGAGGAACGGGACTATGAAAACGTAACAGTTCCGCTGCATATTCTGCAGCGGCTGTATCCCATGTGCCGGGATGCTGGCTTCTGTGTTACTGTGACACTGGTACACCGGGAAACGGACTGGGTGGTTACAGATGTACAGGCCGGAGACGGTTGCCAACAGCATTACGGTTTGGCTGTGGACTACGGATCTACCACCATTGTGATGCAGCTGGTGGATCTGAATTCCGGTGAAGTTGTGGGGCAGGCCAGCGCAGTAAACGGACAGGTAGCCTACGGAACGGATATTCTGACCCGGATCACATGGGTGATGGAGGATAGCCGGCATCGGGATGAATTGCAGGCGGCAACGGTGGCAACCTTTGCGCAGCTGCTGGAACAGCTGACAGAGGAAACCGGAATTCCTGCAGAGGCGTGTCCTCTGATGGTTTTGTCCGGAAATACCACCATGATCCACTTCCTGCTGAAGCTGGATGCATGGACGGTATTTGCATCCCCCTATGCGCCGGTTACATCTGACCCCGGTTTCTTCTGGGGCAGGGAACTGAATATGCCCTTTTCCGGCCTTGTGTATATTGTGCCTTCTGCCTCCAATTACATCGGCGGAGATATTGTCAGTGGTCTTATGAAGCTGGAGCTGCAAAAGGAAGAGAAAACCTGCCTGTTTTTTGATATCGGAACCAACGGAGAGCTGGTCATTGGAAATAAGGAGTGGATCTTTGCCGGTGCCGGTGCGGCAGGCCCGGCGCTGGAGGGCTATATCAGCCGGTTCGGTATGCGGGCAGCCTCCGGAGCCATCGACAAGGTGAGGATTCAAAAGGATGCGCTGCAGTTTACCACCATCGACGGTCAAAAGCCGGTGGGTATCTGCGGCAGCGGCATTATCGACCTGATTGCCCAGATGCGGCTGAATGGCTGGGTGGACATGGCAGGAGAACTGAATTCAGCCGTCTCCCCCCGGATCCGGTATATCGAAGAGGAACAGCAGTACGCAGCGGTTTATGCAACCGAAGAGGAATCTGCCACCGGCCAGCCGCTGTTTTTCTCCCAGACTGATATCCACCAGTATCTGGATACAAAGGCTGCGGCCTACACCATGATCGAGTGTTTGTTGGAAAACGCAGGAACAAGTGCGGAAGAACTGGAAAAGTGCTATCTATCCGGTGCGTTTTCCGCCCATTCCGATCTGGAATCGGCCATAACCGTTGGGATTTTCCCTGATCTGCCCAGAGAGAAATATGTGTGTATTCCCAACACCTCTTTAGAGGGAGCAAGGGCGTTGCTGCTGGACAGAGAAAAGCAGCAGCAGGCAAAGAAGCTGAGCCGGGAGCTTTACTGTGTACAGTTTGCGTCTGTTCCGGATTTTCTGGTCAGAATGCAGGGTGCTAAATTCATCCCCCATACAGATATGAACCGCTATCCCAGCGTTGCCCAAAAACTGGGTGCAGACAAATAAAACAAAACCGGGCGGAATCGACCGATTCCGTCCGGCTTTTAATGAGTAGCCAGATATTCCTCTGCCATGTGGGCAGCTACTGCCCCATCGGCTACCGCCGTGACGATCTGTCTGACCTGTTTGGTGCGAAGATCTCCCACTGCATACACGCCGGGAATGTTGGTTTGGGTGCTTTCGTCGGCTATTACATAGCCTCCGTCATCCAGTGCCAGTTGACCGGCGACCAACGCCGTGGCAGGTTTCCTGCCCACGCTGATAAACAGACCGTCGCAGAGAATAGTGGATTCTTCACCGGTATTTACATTTTGCAGCCGGATGCCGGTGAGCCTTTCGCCGTACTGAAGCTCCGTCACGGTACTGTTCCAGCGAAATTCCACATTGGGGGCGTTCATAAGGGGGGCATGATAAACCTGCGTGGCACGCAGCGTATCCCGCCGGTGAATGAGGATCACTTTTTTCGCAATGCGGCTCAGCAGCAGCGCGTCTGCCGCTGCGGAGTTTCCGCCGCCCACTACGGCTACGGTCTTGCCCTTGTAAAACATGCCGTCACAGGCGGCACAGTAAGCGACACCCCGGCCAACCAGTTCTTTTTCACTTTGCAAGCCCAGTTCCCGGGGATTGGCACCGGTGGCCAGTACCACTGTTCTGCCGTGGAAAACGCCTTCGCTGCTTTCGATAATCTTGGGATCTGCCTGCAGATCCAGTTTATACACCTCGGCATATTCGGTTTTTGCGCCGAACCGGTGAGCCTGCTGCTGCATCTGCTCAGCCAGAAGAAAACCGTCGATACCCTCGGGAAAACCGGGGTAATTATCTACTTGATCGGTCAGAGCCATCTGCCCGCCTGCGGACAGCTTTTCCAGAACGAGCACACTTAGTCCGGCCCGGGCGGCGTACAGGGCAGCGGTATAACCGCCGGGTCCGCCGCCGATGACTACTATATCATATACGGCAGGATTGAGCATTTGGGCACCTCCTTACAAAGACTGGGAAATGAAGTTTTCAATCATGGCCTTGGATTCCGGTGCCACGATGGAGCCTGCTGCCTTTCCGTTCTTGTAGAGTACCAATGTGGGGATCACTTCAATCTGCTCCTGCTGTGCAAGGACAGGCTCGTCGTCAATGTTGACTTTGACGACCACCAGATCATGGGCGTGATCTTCCGCTACCCGTTCATAAGCCGGACCGATCCGGCGGCAGTAGCTGCACCAGGGTGCCCAGAAGTCTACCAGAACCGGCTTGTCGCCCTGCAATATTTTTTGAAATTCCTGATTGTTAATATTGATAGCTGCCATATCTGTCAGCTCCTTTCTTCTTTGTTAGTCACAGTATACCCCAAAAAGAGGACGCTTTCCGTGATGATATCACATAAAACAATTTTTTCGCGGGAACAAAGCGGTTGACAGAAAAGAAAGGTTTGCGTATACTTTTTCATAAGAGGGGAGCGGATTTTATGGAGTTTCAATCCTGTTTTGACCTGTGGGACAAGCTGACTCCGGAACAGCAGAATATGCTGGCCGCCGGCGTGGTCAGCAGGACGGCACAGAAGGGCACGGTGATCCATAACGGCAATCTGGAGTGTACCGGTCTGATCTTAGTGAAGGCTGGACAGCTCAGAGCCTATATCCTGTCGGAGGAGGGGCGGGAGATTACCCTTTACAGGCTGTTTGATAGGGATATCTGTATACTGTCCGCGCCCTGTATTATGCGCTCCATTCAATTTGAGATTACCGTAGAGGCAGAGAAGGAAACAGATCTGTGGATCATTCCGCCCCATGTTTATAAGAAACTGATGGAGCAGTCTGCGGCGGTGGCCAATTATACCAATGAGATCATGGCTACCCGCTTTTCCGAGGTTATGTGGCTGATGGAGCAGATTATGTGGAAAAGTCTGGACAAGCGTGTGGCGTCGTTTTTACTGGAGGAGACCGCCATCGAGGGTACCAATGAGCTGAAGATTACCCATGAGATCATTGCCAATCATTTGGGGTCCCACCGGGAGGTGATTACCCGGATGCTGCGCTACTTCCAAAGTGAAGGATTGGTGCGGTTGTCCCGGGGTGTGGTGGAGATTGCCGATGAGGGCAGGCTCACGGAACTGGGTCAAGTATAAAAAGGGGTCTGTTGCAAGAAGCAACAGACCCTTTTGGCATTTAGATAGATTCGAATTGGAAGCAGACTTCGGTGCTGACAGTTTCAAATGCTTTCAGTACCGGCAAAGTGCCGTTTTCCCGCTCCTTGGAGCGGCCCATGATGTAGCAGTTGGTGGGCTCCAGACCGCACACATAGTCACCGCTGGCCATGCTGCGCCAATGGGCAAGAACAGGCAGGTTCCCGCTCCATGTGAGCTGCATTTTGACACCGATAGATTCGTTGACGAGGGCGGCCCGATGCTCCATTTCCTCATGGAAGAACACCCGCTCCTCCTGTCCGGGAACAGGTGCATCAAAGGTGCATTCCCGGCCCATGCCGGTTGCTGCAAAGGGGGTTCTGGGGGAAGTCTTCCGGTCCTCCGGCAGCTCCAGATGAGCCTTTTCAGAAATCAGAGGATAGCCGAAATTGCAGTGGTACAGCAGGGCATACTCCTCGTCCTTACAGGTCTGATTGGAGATTTGATCGGAAACGGTAATGGTGCTTCCGAAAATGGGGATCCGGATGATCCGCTGCAGCTGCAGCACATAGCCGAACAGAGCGGTCTCCCGAATGATGCCCCGGACAACAATGGTATCATCCTCTACATAGGCACCCAGCTGATCAGCCTGCAGGCAGTGGTAACGGCCATGGGTAGGATGCCACTCGCTGCCGTCCTGATTGCCGCCGCCAGTGGAACGCAGACCGCAGGTGTAGAGCATGCCGCCGGGGAAGAATTTGCCGAATTCACCGTTAATGGGCAGAGCTGTGGCGGGGCTGTCAAAGCCGTTTTTGCTGATGTAACACATGTTGATGCCCTTGTAGCGCACCTGCCCGATATCCAGACCCGCGTCGGGCAGAATATCCACCTGCAGGCCTGCGGCGGTGCAGACTTCGATCACGGTGGTGCCTTTGGCCTTGCCGTCGCTGACAGTTACCTTGCGCAGGGTATAGGCCTGCTGGGGATTGCAGATATAACCGCTTTTCAGCAGATTTTCCATAAGTAAAGCCTCCTAAAGAATGATAAGCATATTTTACCAGATCAAGGCGCATTTTGCTATAGAAAGATCTAAAAATTTTCCCGACCTGCATATTTTTTACCGCCTTGGCAAACAATACCTGCGGACACCAAATGTACAGGAGGTTATGTATAATCATGTTCCGAGTTCGATTCACTTGCCTGCTGCTGGCCCTTTGCTGCATGCTGGGGCTGGGTGGCAGCGTTCTGGCGGCAGAGGTGGACTGCGATACCATCTATTGCTTTACCGCACAGGATTTTTCCGGTGAGCAGGAGTCGCTGGTGGGTATTTGCATCACGGACCTTCCCGATGTGAGTACCGGTACGGTGATGCTGGGCAGCCGTGTGCTGCGTTCCGGTGATATTCTGACAGCCGATCAGGTAGCGCAAATGACCTTTGCTCCGCTGCGTACCAAGGAGGATGTACAGGCAACTGTCACCTATCTGCCTATTTATGAAAACCGTGTGGAAAGGTCCGCAGCCATGACCATCGCTATCCGTGGCAAGGAGGATAAAGCCCCTGTGGCTACCGACTCCTCTGTGGAAACCTATAAGAATCTGCCCAACGAGGGACAGCTGAAGGTCAGTGACCCGGAGGGACAGGCGCTGACGTATACACTGGTCCGCAGCCCCAAGCGGGGGCAGGTGGAGCTGCGGCAGGATGGCACGTTTGTTTATACCCCCAAGAAAAACAAGGTAGGCGTAGATTCTTTCACCTTCACCGCTGCGGATCCTGCAGGCAATGTATCCCGGGAGGCAACGGTGACGGTGCAGATTCTGAAGCCTGCAGACAGCAAGCAGTATACGGACACCGTAGGCATGGATTGCCGCTTTGAAGCGGAGTGGATGCGCAATACGGGTCTGTTTGTAGGCGAAAAGGTCAGCGGACAGGAGTACTTCCGTCCGGAAAAGACTGTCAGCCGGGGAGAATTTCTGGCAATGGTAATAGAAATGCTGGATATTCCTGTTCAGGAGTCTGTGTACAGCAGCATCCCGGAGGATACCCCCCAGTGGCTGAAGCCCTATCTGGCCGCGGCTATGCGGTCCGGTCTGATTGCCGGCTGGCCTGATGCGGAGGCGGGCGATTTTGATGCAGACCGTCCCATTACCGGTGCAGAGGTGGCTGTGATTCTGCAAAATGCTTTGGATCTGACGGTAAGCGAACAGGCACTGGAGACAGAGCAGGTCTCTGCGCAGGAGCAGGATGTGCCTGTCTGGGCAGCGGCATCTCTGACAGTCATGCACGATAACGGCATTGTGCTGGAACCTGCTGCGGAAATGACCCGCGCGGATGTGGCACAGGTGCTGTACAGAACCAACATTCTTTCTGTGAACGCACCCGGTACGGCGGTTTTCCGCATGCAGCAGTAAGGAAATCGTTTTACCTGTCAACAAAGAATACCCCGCCTTTGGGCACCGCTTCA
Source organism: Faecousia sp. (assembly GCA_045589835.1). Lineage (GTDB taxonomy): Bacteria > Bacillota > Clostridia > Oscillospirales > Oscillospiraceae > Faecousia. The sequence goes on along the minus strand of JAZNPV010000137.1, from coordinate 126 downwards.
TAAGGAAGTAATGCCTGAAAAGGTGCATCTTTTCCAGCCATACTGCGTCAAAAATGCTCGCAATCCACAAAGGATTCCTGCGCTTTTTTCCTTGTCTGGCAGAAAAAACTGTACTTTTCAGGTGCT
>JAZNPV010000136.1:0-2393 GCA_045589835.1 Faecousia sp. | reverse complement strand
GGTATCATACAGCTCCAGCATGAACTGCTGGTCTGAATTGATCTGTTTGAGTCGTGTGGTTTTCACTGGATCCCTTCTCTCTGTTGTCTGCCCGATAAGGGGGCGCGGGAGGATGAATATAGTCTGGGTTCAATTACATAGACGACGCAAATGCGGAAAATGCAACAGGGAAAAAATGAAATATTGCTTGCGCAATATGAAGTGTCCTTAGAGGCAAATTGTATTGAACAATCCGCTTGCAGCGCAAGCGGATTGTTTGCCGTTTTTACAGTAATGATATATCGCTGATGCGATATGATATACGGCTGTGCCGTATGATATACTTGCTTCGCAAGTATGATATAAGTAAGCGCTTAACAACCGTACACCTTGACAAACACTTGCGGCGGGGTCCATAATGGACCCCGCCGTTGACGGTTATGCTTATTCGGTGGCGATCTTTGCTGCGTTACGGTATCTGTTCTGCACCTCGTCGCTCCAGGGCATTTGGGCTTCCAGCAGTTCGTGGGACAGCGACTTGCCGTAGTACGGCAGCACCGACAGCAAATACAGCAGGTAGTTGTACGGATCGATCCCGTTTGCCTTTGCAGTTTCCACGATCGAGTACACAATGGCACTGGCCTCTGCGCCCTTTGCGGTATCACAGAAAAGCCAGTTCTTTCGACCCACGGCAAAGGGCCGGATGGCATTCTCCGCAAGATTGTTGGAAATCGGTACATCCCCATCGTCTATAAACGCACTCAGCGGCCCCCGCTGGTTTTGGGCATACTTCATCGCCGTTTCCAGCTTGCTGCCCACTTCAGGGTTCAGTGTATTTACCCAGCAGAAATACTCCTCCAGAACAGGTCTGACAAAGTTCTGGCGGTATTCTTTCCTCAGCTTGTTGTTGAAATTGGCGCACTTCTTCTCCAGGGCGAACAGCTTGTTGCAGTACTGGTAACCAACCGCAGCCTTGCTGGTCTGCACCGTGGCTCCCTTCGGCATGGCTTCATGCCATTTGCGCTTCATGTGCGTCCAGCATCCAAAATGAGTCACCCCGGCTACCGAGTTATATCCGGCATATCCATCCGTCACCAGCTTTTTGGTGAAGCCTCTCAGGAAACCCTCAGGCCGCTTGCCGCTGCGGTCGGGCTGGTATTCAAACAGCCGGATCGGTGTGGCACTGCGTTCTCCGCTGCCATATACCCACATCCGGGATTCCGAGGATGCAGGCTTGCCGTCTTCCTTCAGCACCTGGATCACCGTTTCATCGGCGTGGATCACTTCCTGTTCCAGCAGCCGCTGCTCCATGTGTCTGTGCTTCAGCCAGGTTTGAGCGCACTGGATCACCCAGTTGGCCATGGTCGCACGGCTCAGCTCCACGCCCTCTCTGGCCCAGATCTTCTCCTGACGGGCCAGGGGCAGGCCGTCGGCATATTTCTTCGCCATAATGTCTGCCACGGAGGAGGGAGATGCCAGGCTGTGCTTCATGAGGGGCACCGGAGGCTTCACATTGGCGATGTGAGCGAAGCCGGTGTCCTTTTCGCAGTGGTCGCAGGCGTAAGTCACGGTGTAGTAGGCCAGCAGCTTTGCCTGCCGGGGAATGATCTGCAGCTCGTGACGGACAAATTTCTTGCCTATGGGACGAAATGCACCGCCGCATTTGCCGCAGATACGCTGGTCCTCCGGCAGCTCCAGCAGGATCTCCTCCTCAGGGAGTTTGGCGGTCATCTCCGCAAGGGTACGCTTCTTCTTCCGGGCATGAGCCTTGACGGTGAAGGTCTCCTCGGTGGGTTCCTCTGCCTTGTGGTCCTGCTCCTTTTCTGCCTCATTGAACAGGCTGATCTGGTCTGCGCCCAGGACATAGGCAGCCTTCTCGCTGGACTGACCAAATCGAGCACGCTGAGCGTTGGCAAAGACCTCGTTCATGTGCTCCAGCTTCCGCTTGAGTTCTTCGATCTGCGCCTGCTGTTCCTGAATCTGATTCTGCTGGTTCTGAATTGTGTTCTCCAGAACGGCCACTTCCGCAGCAGTATAGGTATTCTTTTTCCGTGCTGCGGCCATGGTTTTTCCTCCTAAAAAAGCAATTTCTGACAGGTTTATTTTATCATAAACCTGCCAGAAAGTACAGTATTATTCTATTTTTCTCAAAATAAATCCTTGGGCTTTCCCTTACGGATGGCCGTTCTTTGTTCTACCTGCAGCCCCTCCATAAGCCAGCGAAAGCTCTGAGGATCCAGAAGCCGCAGCTCCGCTTCCGACCGGGGCCACTGGAATCGTCCATTGGAGAGCCGCTTGTACAGCAGGATATACCCGTCGCCGGACCAGTACAATGCCTTGATCCGGTCAGTCCGACGACCACAGAACAGAAACAGACTTTCCTCATCCAGGTGACCGCCGAACTGCTGGGTCAC
>JAZNPV010000135.1:0-16793 GCA_045589835.1 Faecousia sp. | reverse complement strand
CCATCACCATGGAACATCTGCAAGCCTATGTAGATCATCTCTGCTTCGGTGACAGAAATGCGGACGGTACAACGGCGCAGCCACTCAGCAAAGGTTATCTCCGGCAGTTTGCGGCGGTGCTTCAACGGGTATTCAAGTTTGCGGTATTCCCCAAGAAGCTGCTGAGCTTCAATCCCATGGAGTATGTGGTATGGCGGTGGCAGACGGAGGATTCAAACCTCTTTGCGGAAGATGATGACGAGGAAGCTGCTTCCAATGTGATCACCTATGAGCAGTACATCAAGCTGACGGACTATCTGAAGCAGAAAGAGAATCCGGCACTGCTGCCCATCCAAATCGCCTACTACACCGGACTTCGGATTGGAGAAGCCTGTGCATTAACCTGGCAGGACATTGACCTGGACAACCAGTGTCTGACCGTGCGGCGCAGTATGCGGTACAATGGCAAGCGGCACAAGACGGAGATCGGCACCACCAAGCGGAAGAAAATCCGCACAGTAGACTTCTGTGACACCCTGGCGGTGCTTCTGCGAAAGGCCAAGACGGAGCAGAGCAAAAACAGCTTAAAGTACGGCCCGCTGTATTCCCTTAACTACTACAAGGAAGTAAGGGAAAAGAACCGGGTCTACTACGAGGTGTACAGCTTGCCGAGAACCGAGGAAGTACCGGAGGGGTATAAGGAACTGTCTATGGTCTGTGTAAGACAGGACGGAGCCTTTGAATCCCCCGCTACGGTAAGCAGCGTGTGCCGCAGGGCAAGAAAGGTCATGCCTGATCTGGGAGAGTTTCACTTCCATCTTCTCAGACATACTTTCACAACCAACCTGCTGACCAATGGCGCAGCACCCAAGGATGTGCAGGAGCTTCTGGGTCACTCCGATGTAGGAACTACCATGAACATCTATGCCCACGCAAATCGGGAAACGAAGCGATCTTCCGCCCGGATGCTCGACCAAGTAGTAAGCTGAGCATAAAAAAGTTTCCCTTGTTTTTCCTCATAAGGGAAGAATCAAGGGAAACTGCATAAGGCAAGAAGCAAAACAAGCGAAAAACCACCATATGCCGCTGTTTTTAAGTGGTTTCAGAGGATTTGTTAGATAAATTCCAATTTGTCTAACAGATTCGCACCGCAGCAGTGTGAATATTTAATGAAATGATGCTCGTGACTTATGCTTACATAGCAACAAGACGCCACCCAGTGTAGGTGCCGTCTTTAACTGTTAGACAAATTGGAATTTATCTAACAAATCCTCTAAAACCACTTAAAAATAGCGGTATATGGTGATTTTTCGCTTGGTTTGAATCTTACCTTATGTAGTTTCCCTTGATTCTTCCCTTATGAGGAAAAACAAGGGAAACTTTTTTATGCTCAGCTTACTACTTGGTCGAGCATCCGGGCGGAAGATCGCTTCGTTTCCCGGTTTGCGTGGGCATAGATGTTCATGGTAGTTCCTACATCGGAGTGACCCAAAAGCTCCTGCACATCCTTCGGTGCTGCGCCGTTGGTCAGCAGATTGGTTGTGAAGGTATGTCTGAGCAGATGGAAATGAAACTCTCCCAAATCAGGCATGACCTTTCTTGCTCTGCGGCAGACGCTGCTTACCGTAGCGGGGGATTCAAAGGCTCCGTCCGGTCTTACACAGACCATGGACAGTTCCTTATACCCCTCCGGTACTTCCTCGGTTCTCGGCAGGCTGTACACCTCGTAGTAGACCCGGTTCTTTTCCCTTACCTCCTTGTAGTAGTTAAGGGAATAAAGAGGCCCGTACTTCAAGCTGTTTTTACTCTGCTCTGTCTTAGCTTTTCGCAGTAGTGCCGCCAGGGTGTCACAGAAGTCCACTGTACGGATTTTCTTCCGCTTGGTGGTGCCGATCTCCGTTTTATGTCGCTTGCCATTGTACCGCATACTGCGTCGCACGGTCAGACACTGATTGTCCAAGTCGATGTCCTGCCAGGTTAAGGCACAGGCTTGTCCGATTCGCAATCCGGTGTAGTAGGCGGTTTGGATGGGCAGCAGTGCCGGGTTCTCTTTCTGCTTCAGATAGTCCGTCAGCTTGATGTACTGCTCATAGGTGATGATATTGGAGGTATCTTCCACTTCATCATCTTCTGCAAATAAGTTGGAATCCTCTGTCTGCCACCGCCATACCACATACTCCATAGGATTGAAGCTCAGCAGTTTCTTGGGGAATACCGCAAACTTGAATACCCGTTGAAGCACCGCCGCAAACTGCCGGAGATAACCTTTGCTGAGTGGCTGCGCCGTTGTCCCGTCAGGATTCTTTTCACCGAAGCAAAGATAATCCAAGTCGGAGGCCAAGCGGTCTTAGGAAGACAATTTCATCACACAACCCCTTGGCTCACAGAACGACATGGCTACGATCGGACGTGTACTGCGGAACGGATCAAGAAGCACCCTATTGCTAACCGGAAGCTGAAATCCATTACCATGGAACATCTGCAAGCCTATGTGGATTATCTCTGCTTCGGTGAAAAGAACCCTGATGGTACAACGGCTCAGCCACTCAGCAAAGGTTATCTCCGGCAGTTTGCGGCGGTGCTTCAACGGGTATTCAAGTTTGCGGTGTTCCCGAAGAAGCTGCTGAGCTTCAATCCCATGGAGTATGTGGTATGGTGGTGGCAGACAGAGGATTCCAACTTATTTGCAGAAGATGATGAAGTGGAAGATACCTCCAATATCATCACCTATGAGCAGTACATTAAGCTGACAGACTATCTGAAGCAGAAAGAGAATCCGGCGCTGCTGCCCATCCAAATCGCCTACTACACCGGACTTCGGATCGGAGAAGCCTGCGCATTGACCTGGCAGGACATCGACCTGGACAACCAGTGTCTGACCGTGCGGCGCAGTATGCGGTACAACGGCAAGCGGCACAAGACGGAGATCGGTACCACCAAGCGAAAGAAAATCCGTTCCGTGGACTTCTGCGACACTCTGGCGGCACTTCTGCGAAAGGCCAAGACCGAGCAGAACAAAAACAGCTTGAAGTACGGCCCTCTCTATTCCCTCAACTACTACAAGGAAGTAAGGGAAAAGAACCGGGTCTACTACGAGGTGTACAGCTTGCAGCGAATCGAGGAAGTACCGGAGGGGTATAAGGAACTGTCCATGGTCTGTGTAAGACCGGATGGAGCCTTTGAATCCCCCGCAACGGTGAGCAGCGTCTGCCGCAGGGCGAGGAAAGCAATGCCTGATCTGGGCGAGTTTCACTTCCATCTTCTCAGACATACCTTCACAACCAATCTGCTGACCAACGGCGTAGCACCGAAGGATGTGCAGGAACTTCTGGGTCACTCCGATGTAGGAACTACCATGAACATCTATGCCCACGCAAACCGGGAAACGAAGCGATCTTCCGCCCGGATGCTCGACCAAGTAGTAAGCTGAGCATAAAAAGTTTCCCTTGTTTTTCCTCATAAGGGAAGAATCAAGGGAAACTACATAAGGCAAGATGCAATTCAAGCGAAAAACCACCATATACCGCTGTTTTTAAGCGGTTTTAGAGGATTTGTTAGATAAACTTCAATTTGTCTAACAGTTACACACCGCACCAAAGCCTCTCTCTGATAAGGGAGGTGGATTCGCCGCAAGGCGAAGACGGAGGGAGAGAAAACTACCCCTCAGTCAGCCTGCTCGGCTGACAGCTCCCCTGACAAGGGGAGCCTTGGGCACTCCCGTGCCGGTATGATACACCCAAATTTGATAAGGAGGTTAATTGTATGCCAGAAAATCTTCCAAGCATCATTATCGGTTCTCTTTTTGTAGGTATTTGGTTGTTGGTTATAATTCGATTCTTTGGAAACAAACTCGCTCCTGTTAAAACTGTTAAAGCACAAGTTACCAACAAACACATCCACGAGGTATTCTCCAAATATAGCGGCAACGGCAAAAGCTATAAATATGTGGTCGTATTTACCTCCGAGGAAAAGACATTATCTTTTTATGTTTCTGAACTTTCCTATAATGGATACAAGGTGAACGAAAGAGGAACTTTGACCTATAAAGGAAATCGTTTGATTAAGTTTCAATAACAAACAGAAAAATCCCAATATGTCAAATAGTTAACCGCAGCGCCAATAATTCGGTGCTGCGGTAGTTTATTTAGGTTGGTGGCGGGAGCAAGCCCCCGCCCTACAGTAAGATAGTGTTGATTGTCCGTTAAGGTCATGCCTCAGATCGACGGGGATTTTTTGTGTCTAACCAAAACTGCAGCCAAAGGCTCTTGTACAACGGCAGGGGAAAGTGTATAATGAATTATCACACAGAATGAAGGAGAAAGCAATGAATCAGATAATTCAGCAGCTCAAGGAAAGAAAATCCGTGCGGGTCTTTACAGACAGGCAGATCACGCATGGGGAAGTATCGGCTATTCTGGAGGCTGCGGTCAATGCCCCCACGGCAGGCAACCAGCAGCTTTACACGATCATTCACGTAACGGACCCTGTGCTGAAGGCACAGCTGGCAGAAAGCTGTGACCATCAGCCCTTTATTGCAAAGGCACCGCTGGTGTTGGTGTTCTGCGCCGATTGCCGAAAGTGGTACAATGCCTTTTTGGAGTACGGTTGTGAACCCAGAAAGCCCGGTGTGGGCGATCTGATGCTGGCAGTCAGCGACACAAATATTGCCGCGCAAAATGCGGTGGTAGCGGCGCAAAGTCTGGGGATCGGCTCCTGCTATATTGGCGATATCATGGAAAACGCGGAGCTGCACCGTAAATTGCTGTCCTTGCCTGCCCATGTGTTCCCTGCGGCTATGGTTGTATTCGGATATCCTGCTGCTCAGCAGCTGGAGCGCCCAAAGCCACCCCGCTCGGAAATGCGCCACATTGTACACGAAAACGGCTACCGGGATATGGATGCTGAAGAGTTACAGCAGATGCTTTCCGTAAAAGCGGGTGCCAGAAGCTTTGAAGAATGGATAAAGGCGTTCTGCAACAGAAAATACAATTCCGACTTTTCGCTGGAAATGACCCGCTCCGTTCAGGTGTTTCTGGAAGATTTTCAGGAATGATCGAAAAATAGAACTGCCTTCTGCTATTTACTATGTAATTTTCCTCATTTGTGTATTGCGGAACAGACTGCTACCAAGGAATGTTTTTATAAAGTTTAGGCCGCCGCTCGGGAAAGAGCGGCGGCCTTTGGTATATGAGATAGGAAATGCATCCTGTGTACAGCTATTGGAATTATTGGATCGTTCCGCTGAGGATCTCGGAGATGATCGTCAGAACCTTGTTATAGCAGCCGCCGCAGCCGGTAGAGCAGTGGGTGGTATTTTTGACTTGGTCAAAAATAGACAGAAGGCTGTTCAGGTCGTTATGGGCTTGCGCCGCGTTTAAGATGTCAAAATAGCTTACGTTGTTGCATTTGCACACAACATAGTCTTCGTTGGTTTCCGTATCCAACGGTTTCAGCTCACAGACAAGAGGGGCTTCGTATTCTTTCTTCCACAAACCGTGGAGATTACAGTAAGCATATACAGCAATCAGTTGCTCCTGATTTTGCAGGCAGAAGCTGGCTGCGGGCTTTTCGCCGACAGAAAGGTGTTTGATCTGTACGCCGCTGCTGGTTTCCATGGCGATCCATGCGATGTGGTGCTCTTTGGTCATAGGATGTTCGGCTTCTCCTACCATAACAAACACCTTGTTTCCGTCAATAGCATAGACGGGGACGTGTTTTTCAGCTGAGGCATCTACGCTGCCGGGGACCAGCGCCTCCATGACAGTGCCGCAACATACCACAGGCACGGAAGAGTCCGTTACTTTTGTGATGATATTGCCGCAAGTGCTGCATTTATAAAATTCCATAAAAATCCGCCTCCTTTTACTTGGTGACCATATTATAGTACAGAGCAAACAAAAATACAATATTGCATTTTCACGCGGAGGGAGTATAATAAAGCATCATGGAGTTGAGGAAGTAGGGATGAAAAGAAAGGGAAAGAAAGCGGCTGACTTTCTGAAGGAGGATACTATGATTCGGGATATTCAGGCGATCGACTTGCATTGCCACTACAACCACGGCTCACAGTATGATGCCAGAGATCATGAACTGGTGCTGACATCTCTGGAGCATATACGGAACATGTATGATGCCACCAACATTAGCTGCGGCGCGTTTTCAGCCATGGCGTGCTTCTACGGTCCCCATACGATTCTGGAGGAGAATGAACATGCCTTACAGATGAGTAAGGAACTGCCCTGGTTCTGGCAGTGGGCAGTGCTGGATCCCCGGCGGGAGGAGAGCTATGCGCAGGTGGCGCAGATGCTGGAAGACGATAAGTGTCTGGGAATTAAGATCCACCCTTACAGCCATAAATATGATACTGCTGAGTATGCTGACCGGATCTTTGCCTTTGCAAATGAGCATAAAACCGTGGTGCTGACCCATCCGGATGATCCCAAGCTGATCGGCAGAGTGGTGCCTTTTGCGGATAAGTACCCGGATATGAAGCTGATCATTGCCCATCTGGGCAGCGCAGAGCATGTGGAGGCCATCCGCCGGGCCAGACACCAGAATATTTACACAGATACCTCCGGACAGCTTAGCCGACTGAACCGGATTGTGGAGTACGCGGTGGAGCAGGTAGGATCCGAAAAGATCTTTTTCGGCACGGATACCTATTCCTGCGGCTTTCACCGGGGACGTATCGAGTATGCACTAATGGAGCAGAAGGATAAGGAAAACATCCTGCGCAATAATGCCTTGCGGGTGTTTCCCAAGCTGCGGCAGGCAATTTCATAATTTCCTACAACTGGGCGCATTGCAAGATTTGCAATGCGCCCTAAAATTATGCAGGCAATACCGCGCAAACATATTGGTGAAAACTGCTGCACTTATGATTTTAGGACAGGATTTACATATAATAGAGCCAAAAATGCATAGTCATGCCAAAAGTCAGCGTGCTATAATATGTACACGAAATGTAAGGGTTTGTATATCCCATACAAAAAGTGAAGCCGGTATCGGCTTTGTGCTGTTTACAAACAGCACGAAAAGGCATTGAAAAAGAAAACGCAATGAGCAAAGGCGAAGCGTTACCTGCGTGATCGCCATTGAGGAAAGGAGTCCCCCTTTATGAAAACAGACGCAACGCAGAAACCTGTTAGACTAAGGACGCCCGCCCAGCGCAAATGGTACAATATCTGGCGTCACCGGGAGTTTTATATGTTTATCCTCCCGGCCTTTGTGCTGATGCTGCTGTTCCAGTACTATCCCATGTACGGTGTGACCCTGGCATTTAAGGACCTCAAAATGGGTCAGACTCTGGCAGAGGGCAAATGGGTCGGCTTAAAGCACTTTAAGAACCTGTTTGCCACCAATCAGTTCGGCCAGATTATTTGGAACACTGTGTCCCTAAACTTCATGGTTCTGCTGATGGGTATTCCTGTGCCGCTGATGCTGGCGCTGGTGATGCACAACAGCCCCTCCAAGCGGCTGAAAGCATGGACCCAAACTACTACATATCTGCCCTACATGGTGTCCATGGTTGTTGTCGTCTCCCTGCTGAACACTTTCTTCTCCAACTCTTACGGCTTAATAAATGTTATCCGAGCCAACAATGGTTTAGAGCCCATTAAGTTCTTCGAGGAAACAGAGTGGTTCATGCCCATGTACCTGATCTCTGCTGTCTGGCAGAGCGCCGGCTACAGCGCAATCGTTTATCTGGCTTCCTTGACCTCCATCGATCAGTCTGTGATCGAGGCGGCTACTATTGACGGTGCAAGCAAGCTGCAGCGCATGTGGCATATTGACCTGAAGCTGATCCTGTCCACCGTTATCACCATGTTCCTGCTGAACATCGGCAAGATTATGGGCCTGTCCATTATGGAAAAGGTCTGGATGATGCAGAACCCGGCTAACCTGGAGGTTTCCGAGACCATTGCTACTTATGTGTATAAAATGGGTATGGAAAATCTCCAGTATGGCTTCTCCACTGCGGTGAACCTGTTCAATACCGCCTGCAATCTGGTGATCCTGTTTGTTTCCAATACGGTTACCAAGAAGCTCACCGGTCAGGGCCTGCTTTGATCCGCCTCCCGGCTGCTCTATAACAACGAAGATATATTTGGGAGGAAACTGAAATGTCTGTACTTGCAAAAAAGAAAAACAGCAATAGAATCGGCAAGACTACTTCGGATAAAATTCTGGATGTGGTGCTTGTTGCGATCATGCTGGTCATGATTGTATTTGCCCTTTATCCCCTGTGGTATACCATTATCGCCTCGGTGTCTGATCCTAATTTAGTTGCTACCGGTAAGGTCTTTATTTGGCCCAAGGGCTTTACGCTGCTGGGCTATGAGGAGCTGCTTGATAATCCTCGTGTCTGGACCGGCTACCGCAATTCTCTGCTGTATACTACCGTTGGTTGTGTTTTTAGCTTGGCAGTAACCCTGCCCTGCGCCTATGCCATGGCCCGGACAACCCTGCCCGGCAGAAAGTGGCTGTTCATCCTGTTTATGATCCCCATGTATTTCAGCGGCGGTATGATTCCTACGTACCTGGCTATCAATGAGTTTGGCTTGATGAACTCCTTCTGGGTCATGGTCATTCCCCATGGCGCTTCCGTTTTTAACATGATCATCTGCCGTAATTACTTCAGAGCCAATGTGCCCGATGCCCTGTTTGAGTCCGCCACGCTGGATGGCGCTTCGGTTACCCACTTCTTCCTTCGGTTCGTGATCCCTCTGTCCAAGCCCATCATCTCCGTACTGACCCTGTACTTCGCTATCCCCAAGTGGAATGACTATATGTCCGGCATTCTGTACATTCAGGATATGGACCGGCAGCCTCTGCAGGTTATCATCCGGGGCATTACAGCGGAGATGAGTACGGCTGTACAGGATCCCTATATGGATCCGGAACTCATAAAGGAAGAGATGATTCGTACCCAGCTTCTGAAATACTCCGTCATTATCGTGGCGGCACTGCCCCTGTACATTCTGTACCCGCTGGTTCAAAAGTTCCTGATCGGCGGCATCATGGTGGGTGCAGTGAAAGAATAATCGTTGCGGTTTTCATTCCTCGCCGGCAGGCGGTGTCAGCCGCCTCCGGCACGAGGGAAGCCGGTTATATCAAGATGATACACCTATTTCAGTAGGTAGATCATATAAACAAAAACAAGGAGGAAAACACAATGAAGCAATTCACCAAGCTGTTGGCTCTGGTGCTGGCTCTGGTTCTGGTTCTGTCCGTATTTGCAGGCTGCGATACCACCAAGCCCACCGATCCCAACACCGAAACCAAGCCCAATTCTAGCGAGACCAAACCCAACACTCAGGATACCCAGGCTCCCACGGATCCCCCGATCGAGCCGGTCGTATTCCCGCTGGCTGAGACCGTGACTTATGACATCATGGTCAGCGGTTCCAAGGACTACAATGCCCTGCTGCAGAAGTGTGACTGGTACACCGAGCTGGTCAAGAGAACCAACGTTAAGATCAACATTCAGGCTCTGGGCGACGATGCTGCCACTACCCTGAATGCCCGTTTGACATCTGGCCAGGAAGGCGATGCCATGATCGGCATTCTGAACGACAACTCTCTGATTTCTCTGGCTGACGCCGATAAGCTGCTGGCAATCGAGGATTATATTACCAATCCCGACATTATGCCCAACTACAATGCGCGTGCCATCGCTGCTGTTCCCTCTGTTGTGGGCACCATGACTGCTCCCGACGGCCACATCTACTCCATCGCTCGTGTTGACGGCGGTGAGCACTCCGGTTGGGAAGCTCCCCTGCAGGTCAATGTTGCATGGCTGAAGCAGGTTCCCGGCTTTGAAGACGGCCACGCACCCAAGGATCTGGCTGAGTTCACCAAGGTCCTGAAGTACTTTAAGGAAAACGACATGAACGGCAACGGCAATCCCGATGACGAGATCCCCTTCCTGACTGTTGCAGCTTCCTCTCTGGGCGACGCACAGGGTACCCTGTGGGGCGTTCTGAACTGGTGGGGCATTAACACCAAGGACGGCGCCAACTACATGGCTTGCTACCTGGATGACAACGGCGACGTAGTATTTGCTCCCTCCACCGAGGCTTATAAGGCCGCTATGAAGACCATCAACGAGTGGTACGAGGCAGGCTATCTGTGGGCTGAGTTCTTTACTGCTAACGCTTCCACCCATAACGCTGCTATGTTGTCTGAGACCGCTTCCTGGGGCTTCTACAACGGTGCTCAGTTTGAGAACTACGGCGCCACCTCCACCAAGACTTGGGGTACCGACACCCAGTACATCTCTGCTCCCGACACCGGTTACGACTGCAAGTGGTTCATTAACCCCGGCTGGGCAGGCTACAAGAACACCTTCACTCTGACCAAAAAGTGTGAGAACCCCGAGATCCTGCTGGCATGGGTTGATCTGTTCTACTCTCTGGAAGGCACCTTCTCCACCTTCTATGGTTCCGAGTACCACGAGGATCTGTCCACCGGGTGCGACGTTGACACTTGGAACATCGTTGACGGCAAGGTCGTTATGACTGGTATGCAGCAGACCGAGGAGCAGAAGGCGATTCATAGTGAGCACCTGAGCTGGGGCGGTATCTTCGGTTCTTACCTGTACTGCCGCACCATGTCTGAGTACGGCGATGGCACTATCCCCGCCGGCGGCAAGGAAAAGGCTCGTATTGCTTACATCGAAGCACACGCTGACGAGTTCGACGCTCCTCTGTTCACCAAGCCCTACTTCACTGCTGACGATGCTGATACTCTGACCTACAGATGGGCTTCCGTTCTGTCTGTTATCACCAAGTACAACACCGCTTTCATTAAGGGCGAGATGGACGTTGATGCTAAGTGGGACGAGTTCCAGAAGCAGCTGAAGCTGGCCGGTCTGGAAGACATGCTGGACATCCTGCAGGCTGGTTTCGACACCCGTAAGTAATCCATTACTTACCAAGTGAAAACAAAATAGAGAGGCAGGGCTCAGCCCTGCCTCATTTTTAGCGGTTAGTTAAGCAGAGAACCAAAAGCCTTCCCTCGGGGGGAAGGTGGCCCGGCGCAAGCCGGGTCGGATGAGGAACGGCGTGTACCTGACAGTGCGCTGTAAGCCTATGTTCAGACGCAAAATCCACCGTTTCTGCCCGCTTTCCTCATCAGTCATAAAATCCGTACCGGATTTTATGACAGCTTCCCCCCGGGGGAAGCCTTTGGCGCGTAAGCGCCAGTGCAACTGCCCGACAAACTGAAATTTACCGAACCAGATCAGAGCCACTGACTGCGCAACTCAATATCATCGAGTGTCCCTATGGACCCGAACACCCATCTGCGGTGTAGGGGATGGGTTCTCCATCCTGCCCTACTATATTTCAATAAAATGACCGGGGGAGCGATTTGTGATCGCTCCCCCATGGATATTATGAACCGGTTAGTTTTTTAAGCTTTGGAATATGCTCAGCAGCTTTTCGCTGCCCAGTTGCTTGCGGCGGGCATTCATGGTATTGGCGGTGTGCCGCATCAGTGCGCACCATTGAGCGGCGGTGATGGGCTTTTCTCCGTCAGTGATCAGATAGGGACATGGGGGCTGGTGCATATTCCCAAAATGCCGGGCAAAGGCGTTATCCGAATCCAGTGCCAGTGCGTAGGGCAGCAGGGAATGGAAGTATTCCGGATCCCCGGTGCAGATCCGCTGCAGCGTGGCCCGGTCAACCGTGCGAAGATACCGGCGCAGTCCCAGAACCTGATGCATGGCGTGGCGGCCGGCCTCTGTACGCAGTCCGCCAAAGGCAGCCATCCAGCCTGCGGCAAGCTGACTAATGACAACAAGGATGCCTGTGCCGATGAGTCCGGCCACGGCACTGAGGACAAGCCAGAGGATGCACAGGACCAGACCAACCCACAGCCTGCTCTTATCGTGGGAGTACATACTGTAGGCCCAGCGCTGCATAACCCAGCAGCTGATGCCTCCGAACAGTGCCAGTACACAAACTAAAAGCCATTCCAATGCGGCACCGGCACTGAGGGTAATGCCCAGAGAAATGCCCGCAAACAGGCCGATGGTTGCAGCCAACGCCCGGAACAGCCGGGGATTGCCGGAGTGGGGGCGTACAAAGGTCTGCAGGTTGGGGGAGAGCTTTTCTGTCATTTGGCACAGCTCAGCGTAATGGTAACCGGAGGTGTCTACCACTGCTCGTTTGCCAAACAGCTTTTTGAAGCAGCGCTGTTCCAGATTGCTCCGTTCGTTGCCCATATCCATCTGCTTGTGCAACGTGACACGGCCGTGCCGGTCTTCATGAATCAGAAGATAGCCCAGCTGGGCCCATGAGAATACCATCATGGTCAGATCTGCACCCTGTAGGTGCAGCACGGAACCAAGTTCCCCAGCAGTAAAGCCTTCCGGAGGCGTGGGCCGCACGGCAGGTAACACTGGCAGGCAGCGCAGGAACAGCAGCCAGTACAGCAGCGCCAGAACCATACACACGGTTATGGCAATGCTTAAGACTGCCAGATCCGGCAATTCTATGCTGGTTTGGGGAAACAACTCCTCGGACACAGTCAGGAATATAGCCAGCGTTTCATGATCCTTCAGCTCCTTTTGGGTGGAGCCGGTGATCATAGTACCGGAGACCTGATAAGTCAGATCCTTTTCAATATCAGCCTGATGGTAGCCGCTGGAAAAGGCAGGCTTGCCGGTAAATCCACCGGGCAGCGTTACGGAGAATTCAAAGGCCTGCACCGGGTAGGCAAAGCCGGACAGCAGAGGCACCTGCAGTTCCAGCAGGTCTGCGTCGGTGGTGTGGATTACATCGTGCAGGGTGTAGTTTACGGTGATGGAGAAGCTGCCAGTCATACCGTTCAGAATGGAGGAGAGATCGATCAGCCGAACGGAATCCTTTACCCGGGCACGTACCCGATTGCCGTTCACCGTGATGTTGGTGGCATCCTTCGGCACAGGGAAGGTAAGATCATCGGCCGCCTGATCCAGTTGGATGGTGGCGGTAAGGGTGCATTGGCAGCTGCCATCGGGAGAGACGGTTGCATGGGCAGCGGCTGAGGAGATCTGTGAAACGCCGGAAACACCGGTGGCCAGAGAAATAAGCAAAATCATCATGCAGACAAAAACAGCAATTCGGCGCATGGAACCGCCTCCTTTCCACAAAATTCGCTCTTGCCAGGTCAGTTGAGCTATTTTACCATATTTATATGGTAAAAGCAAGGATTTTACGCCGCATATATGGGTTTTCTGCAATTTTTAAGAATCACGGTATTGGATGCGGCAATAATTGTATGAATTGACGGCGGGGGTACTTTCTGTTATAATGCTATATTGAAAGAATGTGGGCCTGTCCCACCGGGAGGAATTACTATGAGAATGAGAAGAATGCGCAATTTGGAGCCACGGATGGAAAAATGTGCTGCTTTGCGGATTACAGAGCCGGAGCAGATGAAGGGGGCGTGGCGTTCCCTGAAACCGGACTGTACGGCGCTGTGGGTGGAGGTTGGCTGCGGCAAGGGAAAGTTTACCGCCGAAACCGCACAGGCCAATCCCGATGTGCTGATGATCGCCGTGGAGCGCTGCCGGGAAGCAATGGTGGTGGCCATGGAAAAAGCACGGGATATGGGTCTTACCAATGTTTTTTACATCGATATGGATGTGGCGCTGATTGAGGATATCTTTGCTGCCGGAGAGATTGACAGGCTGTTTATCAATTTCCCTGACCCCTGGCCCCGGAAGAAGAATGCCAAGCGCCGTCTGACCCACCGTACATTTCTGGATAAGTACTGCCGCGTAGTGCGTCAGGATGGGGAAGTCCATTTTAAAACGGACAACGTACCGCTGTTTGAATACAGCGTGGAGGAATTTGCGGCCTGCGGTCTGGAAGTGAAGAATCTGACCCGGAACCTGCACGAAAACGGCATTGTGGGCATTATGACCGGTTATGAAGAAAAGTTCCACGCGCTCGGCACGCCTATCAACCGTTGTGAAGTGGTGTGCAAGCCTTTCGTCCTGCCTCCCGAGGAGAAAAAGCAGAAGGAAGAGGACGAAGCGTAAAATTGTAAGCAAAACGAGGAATAGGTTATGGCATATTTTGCTGGACAATGTGATATTGCGGTCATCGGCGCAGGACATGCGGGAATTGAGGCCGCATTGGCAGGCGCCCGGATGGGACTTTCCGTGATCCTGTTTACCATCAATCTGGACGCGGTGGGCAATATGCCCTGCAATCCCGCCATCGGCGGCACAGGCAAGGGGCATCTGGTGCGGGAACTGGATGCGCTGGGCGGCCAGATGGCCATGGCTGCGGATGCAGCCTGTATCCAATACCGGATGCTGAACCGGGGAAAAGGACCTGCGGTCCACTCTCTGCGGGCCCAGGCAGACCGCCGCTATTACCAGCAGTATATGAAGCACACCTTGGAGCAGCAGGAAAATCTGCAGTTAAAGCAGGCCCAGATCACCGCTGTTTTGACGGAAAACGGACAGGTTACCGGTGTACGCACCCAGCTGGGCGCGGAATATACGGCAAAAGCCGTGATCATTGCCACGGGAACCTTTTTGGACAGCACCATTGTCATCGGTGAGTCAGTCCAGTCCTCGGGACCGGACGGTATGCATGCGTCAGTGGGTCTGGCGGATAATTTGCGGGAGCTGGGATTGCCCTTGCGCCGGTTCAAGACCGGAACACCGCCCCGGATCAACCGCCGCAGTATCGATTTTTCCAAGATGGAGCTGCAGCCCGGCGATGAGATTCCGGAGCCCTTCTCTTTCCGCACAGAGCATCCCTTAAACAATCAGGCGGTCTGCTATCTGACCTATACTAACGAGGAGACTCACCGGATCATCCGGGAAAATCTGTACCGCAGCCCCATGTATGACGGTACTATCTCCGGTGTAGGCCCCCGGTACTGTCCCAGTATCGAGACAAAGATCGTCCGGTTTGAAGAGAAACCCCGGCATCAGCTATTTATCGAGCCCTGCGGCATGGATACCGAGGAAATGTACATTCAGGGCTTTTCCAGCAGTCTGCCGGAGGATGTGCAGCTGCAGATGCTGCGTACCGTATCCGGCCTTGAGCATGCGGAAATGATGCGTCCTGCCTATGCCATCGAGTATGAATGTATTGATCCCACCCAACTGCTGCCTACCTTGGAGTGCAAGAAGGTTTCCGGCCTTTATGGCGCGGGCCAGTTTAACGGCACCTCCGGTTATGAGGAGGCCGCTGTACAGGGCTTGGTGGCCGGCATCAATGCGGTATTGAAAATACAGGGCAAAAAGCCCATGATCCTGACCCGGGATACCAGCTACATCGGCACGCTGATCGACGATCTGGTGACGAAAGGCACGGAAGAGCCTTACCGGATCATGACCAGCCGCTCCGAGTACCGGCTGCTGCACCGACAGGACAACGCGGATCAGCGTTTGACGGCCATTGGCGCAAGCGTAGGTTTGGTTTCTCCGGAACGGCTGCGGCAGGTGGAAGAGAAGTACGCAGCGGTGCGCCGGGAGATTGGCCGCCTGGAGAGCAGCGGCGTGGCCGCATCTGCAGCCCTCAATGAAATGCTCACCCAGCGGGGGACTGCGGCGGTGGAAAATTCTGCCCGTCTGGCAGATCTGGTTCGCCGTCCTCAAATCAGCTATGGGGATATTGCACCCTTTGATCCGGATCGGCCCGAACTGCCTCAGGCGGTAACGGAGGAAGTGGAGATCCAGATCAAATACGCAGGCTATCTTGCCCGGCAGGAAAAGCAGGTAGAGGAATTTAAGAAAGAGGAAGCACGGCTGCTGCCGGAGGGCATCGATTATCAAGCCATCGGTGGGCTGCGGCTGGAGGCAAGACAGAAGCTTTCCCAGATCCGGCCCATGTCCATCGGACAGGCCAGCCGTATTTCCGGTGTCAGCCCGGCAGATATTGCGGTGCTGCTGATCTGGCTGGAACAAAATAAATAATCACAGGAAAAGCCTCCGACGCATAGAATAGTCGGAGGCGATTTTTATGCCAATTGTCAATACTACCCAGCCTATTACATCGGAAAGCAATGACCGGATGATCCGGCAGATCGTGGAAACCTACCCCTTTTCCCGGTCGGAGCTGCTGGGCAGCACACCATTCCAGCGGCCCTTGCGGACGCTGGTGCTGGGTAACGGCCCCCGTAAAGTGATCTATTCCGCGTCCCACCATGCCAACGAGTGGATCACCAGTCTGGTGCTGCTGAAATTTGCGGAGGAGTGGGCACAGGCCATTGCCGATGACGGACAGATTGGCGGCTACAATGCCCGGGAGCTGGCGCAGGCGGTCACGATCTATATGGTGCCTATGGTAAATCCGGACGGTGTGGATCTTGTGACAGGGGCAATTCAGCCGGGGAGCACCCAGTATGATCTGGCCCAGCGGTTGGCGAGCGGGTATCCCACGATCCCATTCCCCAACGGCTGGAAAGCAGACCTGTTGGGTGTGGATCTGAATCTGAACTATCCCGCCGGCTGGCTGCAGGCAAGGGAGATCAAATTCGCGCAGGGCTTTACCAAACCCGGCCCCCGGGACTATGTGGGACGTGCGCCACTGAATCAGTTTGAGAGTAAGACGCTGGCAGGCTATACGGAATACATCGATCCGGAGCTGGTGCTTGCCTATCATGCCCAGGGCAAGGAGATATACTGGCAGTTTATGAATTACGAAGTCCCCGGGGCAAAGGAGCTGGGTCAGCAGATGGCAGAGGCCAGCGGGTATACTCTGGCGGAAGTGCCCTATGCCTCCGCCTTTGCCGGGTATAAGGACTGGTTTATCCAGGAATTCCGCAAACCGGGGTATACTATAGAAGTTGGGTCGGGAACC
>JAZNPV010000134.1:0-2228 GCA_045589835.1 Faecousia sp. | reverse complement strand
TTGGTCTGAAATTAAGAACAGCAATAAACCTTCTGATATCTTCTTCGGTAAGTGCCGATACTTTACTTCGCTTAGGAACAAACTGGCGGATCAGACCGTTGGTGTTTTCGTTGGTAGGTCTTTCCCAGGGCGACCTCGGATGCGCATAGAACACGTCAATACCCAACTCCTTTTCCATCTGTTCGTTTTCTGCAAACTCAGTACCCTGGTCAAAGGTAACACTGTGAACCGGCAGTCCGGATCTGGTTAACAAGCGTACAACCGCTTTGCGTACTGTCCCGCTTTCTTTGTTGGGAACTCTTTCGCATAGCACAATGCGGCTGTACCGATCTACCAATGTTACCAGAGAATCTGTCTCACAGCTGCCTCGAATCGTGTCTCCCTCCCAGTGGCCGGGCTCTGAACGAAGTGCAGCTGCTTCCGGTCGCAAAGAGATGCTTTTTTGGAAGCAAAGTTTGCTGGGTTCCTTGTTTTTTCCAAGTTTGTGGTACTTTATACGAAGGTAATATCGCAAAGTATCCTGTAAATCTCCGTTTTCCAGAGCACGGTAAATGGTACTTGTGCTGATTTTAGCAGTGCCCTCTTCCCGAAAACGATTGGATATTTGCTCTGGTGACCACCAAAGGTAACCAAGAAGAAAATGCACCATTCTATGAAGTTCCCGGTTGAGCAGTATCCTTTTCCGCACGCAGGCCTTACGTCGCTGCAGGTAATTCTTCTGGGCAGCAACTGCTCTGTATGTGCCGGTATTCCTGCGAAGCTCTCTACTGATGGTAGAGGGTGCACGACCAAGCTTTTTAGCAATTTGGCGGATACTTTCACCGCGTTCACGAGAAAGCATTAGACATTCCCGTTCTTCTATGGTAAGATGACTGTAGCAACTCACATGGGTTACCTCCTGTCTTAGGTTTGTTTGGTCACTTACCAGTATAGCAGGTTCCCAAGTGAGTTGCTATTTTATTGTTTACTAGGTGTTGCACTTACAATGATAATCCGCCGAGACAAGAAAAGTGCCTTGTGCAATAAATATCAATCTTTCATGAAAAGGACGGCGGTGCCTGATGGGCACCGCCGTGTTGTTATTCGTCATGCTCCAGGCTCCAGCCGCGGTCACGATACTTAGACTGCATGGGGCTGGTGTTGTCAGCCTCCTTCTGGTAGCCCTGCACGATCTTCTGGGCCTTTTCCACAGGCAGCAGCGTGCCGGCACCGGCAATACAGCCGCCGGGACAGGCCATACCCTCCAGCAGATAACCCTTGTACTTGCCCGCCTTTGCCATCAGCATCAGCTTGCGGCAATCCCGCAGGCCTTCCGCCCGGGCGGTCTGGATCTCCAGATCCGGGTGCTTTTCGTGAACCAGATCCGTCACTGCCTTTGTAACACCGCCGGCTACCGCAAAGCCACGGCCTGCTGCAGTGCCTTCGTTCAGGTCTGCCATGGGCTCGATGGTTTCAAAATCGATTTCCTTTGCTTCGAACATACCCATCAGTTCCTCGAAGGTAAGCACGAAGTCCACATCGGAGCGGATATCCTCGCGGATGGCTTCCAGCTTCTTGGCGGCGCAGGGGCCCACAAAGACCACCTTACAGCCCGGATGATCCTTCTTCAGCATACGGGCGGTAAAGACCATGGGGGTCAGGGGCATGGAAATATTCTTCGCTTCGCCGGGGAACAGCTTGTGGATCATGGAGTGCCATGCGGGGCAGCAGGAAGTTGCCATATAATCCTGCTCGTTAGGTACTTTTTCCAGGAAGTCCTTGGCTTCCTCAATGGTACAGATGTCAGCACCCACTGCCACCTCCACCACGCGGTGGAAGCCCAGCTGCTTCATGGCTGTGATGAACTTGCCGGGGGACAGAATGCCGCTGAACTGGCCGATGAATGCCGGTGCCACGATGGCAATCACCTTATCGCCCTTCAGGATGGACTGGATGACCTGGAAGATCTGACCCTTGTCCACAATGGCACCGAAGGGGCAGGAGACCAGACACTGACCGCAGGAAACACACTTGTCCTGATTGATGACCGCATGGCCCTGCTCGTCGGAGCCGATGGCATCCATGCCGCAGGCGGCTGCGCAGGGGCGCTCCAGATGGATGATGGCATTGTAGGGACATGCCTTGGCGCATTTGCCGCATTTGATGCACTTGGACTGGTCGATGTGGGATTTTCCGTTCTCAAACTCGATGGCGCCCTTGGGGCAGACCTTCTCACAGGAACGGGCCAG
>JAZNPV010000133.1:0-2134 GCA_045589835.1 Faecousia sp. | reverse complement strand
CACAGCATTTACAAGCATGAACCCAAGGGCAGAGCGGCAGAAGCCTACCGGAGTTTGACCAAGGAGGTAATGGACATTGGCGAAAAACAGCGCAGCAGGTCTGCTAACATCACTAGATGATCTGTTTTCAACCCAAGAGGAACGGGAAGTTGCTGCACAACCGAGGGTTGAGGATATTCCCATTGACCTTATCGACGATTTCCCCAACCATCCATTCAAAATCCGTATGGATGGTGCCATGGTGCGCCTTGTGGAGAGTGTAGGCCAGTATGGTGTTCTGGAACCCTGTCTGATTCGGCCTAAATCGGACGGCAGATATGAAATGGTAGCAGGCCACAGGCGAAAGGAAGCCTGCATCATGGCTGACCGTTCCTTCATTCGCTGTATTGTGCAGGAAATGACAGACGATCAGGCGGTTATCATCATGGTGGACTCCAATCTTCACCGTGAAGAAATCGTGCCTTCAGAAAAGGCATTTGCCTATAAGATGAAGCTGGATGCCATGAAACGGCAAGGTCTACGGACTGATTTAACTTCATCGCCAGTGGCGACAAAGTTTGATGCTGCCACAGAGCTAGGTAAAGAATACGGAGAAAGCAGAGATCAAGTGTTCCGTTATATCCGTCTGACCTATCTTATTCCGGAAATTCTGGAAATGGTGGACAACTCCGTTCTGAAAGAAAAAGACAAGCTGCAAATTGCCCTGCGACCTGCTGTGGAGCTGTCCTATTTGACAGAACAGGAACAGTACGACCTACACGAAACCATGATGACAGAAGATCGTACACCCTCCCATGCCCAAGCTATCAAAATGCGAAAGTTCTCACAGGAGGGCAGGCTGAACATGGATGTTATCTTCTCCATCATGCAGGAAGAAAAACCAAATCAAAAAGATCAATTCAAAATTCCCAGAGATCGTATCAGCAAGTATTTTGCACCGGGGACGCCTGCACAGAAAATCGAAGATACGATTGTGAAAGCATTGGAACTGTATCAAAAACGGCAGCGCAGTATGCAACGGTAACAGCTTACTTTCAAGGGGGTAGTCTGTCTTTTTTCGGATAGCTGAAACTGGGAAAATCTGCGGTTCCCCCTCTCCACACCTCACCCCCTCCAAACTAGCTGTACATTCCGAAAAGAAGATATGGTACTGGTGCGAAAAAATCTTTTAACACCCTGCGGCCCCTGCTGAACTACGGCAGGGGCTATTTTTTATGAAAGGAAAGACTATGGCATCAAAAATCAAGCGATATTTGGCGGCACTGCTTATGCTGGTATTGGTTTTAGGGATGCTGCCATGTGTAAATGCTTCGGCAGCCACTACACAGACAGGAATACTGCTATTTGACTACAGCGACAATGGTGACTACACCAGTCGCCTGAATTCACAGATTGCTGTTACCTATAAACCGAATGGCACAGGAAGCACAAAAACAGCATATATCAAGAATCTGGGCTGGCATTTTGCCCGATATGGAAATGTTCCCTATGCAGATGATCCGCTGTATTGTATTGAACCTTATCGCAGTTATGCGGCCAGCACCTCCGGAAACTCAGTTGACCGGGGCATTACAGTAAGCGGAAGCGGCAGCACCACCGGAGCCAATGCATGGTATTCGTTACCGGAAAACCGCAGAGAAGCGATTGGCCTAATTCTGCTGTACAGCGATCAGATCTGGGATGACTCCATCAGTGTTACAACGACGACCAGGGATAATAACCCCAATGTTCCGCTTCGTGTTGCGACCCAGTTTCTAATCTATGAGATAGTTTGCGGTTTAAGAGACCCCGATACTTTTGCCCTCAATGCTACCAATGAGAGCGGAACTGCCGGAGATATTTTCTATAATGCAGGTGCAGCAGCTATTGATGACTTTGCACCAAACTACAATCAGTTGGTTGCCAATATTCAGGCGGCAATGAAGAGACCCAGTTTTACGGGGAGTTCCAGCAGCAACGTACCAACCATTACTCTGACAGGGGATGAAACCTCTGTGACAGACAGTAATGGTATTCTTTCCAACTGGAGCTTTACAGACGGAAATGGCGCAGAGTTCTACAAGAGCGGTAATACTCTCTATATTACCCAGACCGGGACCATCGCTGAATCCACTGTATTCAAAGCTACCCGCTC
>JAZNPV010000132.1:0-4262 GCA_045589835.1 Faecousia sp. | reverse complement strand
GGTGTTACTGTGATCCGGCGCAAGAAGGATCGCAGCGATAAGCTGCGGCGAGATGGTATGCAACATGGCTCCGGTGCGAATGTATTCTTCCATAAAGCCATGTACAACCGATTCCGGTTTGCCCATTTTGGCATCTTTACAAAAACCTCTGAAACTTACCTGTTTGCAGCAGTTGCTGTGTCTGTCCTGTGCCGCTTTGTCATTCAGGCAGAAGGGCTGATTCCGGTCATGCTGACTTTGGGTGTGCTTACTTTCTTCCGCGCTATGGGTAACCCTCTGGAAAAGGACACGCAGATGGACCACTTCCTGCTGATCCCGGAAAGCACCTGGCATAAGCTGTTTTGGTCGCTGATGGGCGGTACTGCCAACTGTTTCCTGGATCTGCTGCCCGCAGTGATCGTTGCGGCGCTTCTGCTGGGCGAGAATGTGCTGATCGCTTTGGCATGGATCCCACTGATCGTTTCGGTTGACTTTTTTGCAACCACAGTTGGCGCGTTTATCGGGCTGTCCGTTCCGGTATCCGCAGGTAAAACGATCAAACAGTTGGTTCAGATCCTGTTTATCTACTTCGGTTTACTGCCGGATATCGCAATCATGGCAATCGGCCTTGTCTTTGAACAGACATTGTTGGCGGCAATTGGATGCACCGTTGTAAATATCCTTCTTGGTTTGGTATTCTTCTTCCTGACGCCGTTGTTCCTGGAGCCAAAGGATGGCAAGAAGTATGTGCCGGAAAGAACCTTTGCAGGAAATCTGAACGAAGCCAAGAAATATTTCTCAAGACTTGGTCTCGGTACCTTTGTCATTCTTGGTTTGGGTGCCGTGGTGCAAATCCTTGCAATGGGTGTGGTTGACACAGTCTGGCCTCAGTGGATGGAGAATTCCTGGGGAATGTGGCTTATCACCTTTGCACCGCTTTACCTGATTGCCGTTCCCGTTGGTCTGCTTCTTCTGCGCAAAGTGCCTGCCAAGCCTCTGGAAAAGCACGATTTGAAACCGGGAAGATACATCGTTTCCGCCATTATCTGCATCTTTATGATGTATGCCGGTAATATTCTGGGCACGGTCATCACAGCACTGCTGCAGTTGTTGCCCGGAATCTCCGCAGGCAACCCCGTTTTGGGCTATGCCACGGACAATGCACTGCTTCCCAAGATTCTGTTTATGGTCATCCTGGCGCCTGTGATCGAAGAGTATATCTTCCGCAAGCAGCTGATTGACCGCATGCATATCTATGGAGAAAAGCTGGCGGTCATTACATCAGCTCTGATGTTCGGCCTGTTCCACGGAAATCTGTCTCAGCTGTTCTATGCCTTTGCACTGGGTCTGGTCTTTGGCTATGTGTATCTGAAAACCGGAAAGCTCCGGTACAGCATCGGACTTCATATGCTGATCAACTTCATTGGCAGCGTGGTAGGGCCGTTCTTCCTGGAGAAACTGGCTGTTCTGGATACGATGGAAACTATGGATTTGGCAGCTCTGGAGCCGATACTGCCTTGGCTTCTGGGCTTCGGTGCCTATGTGCTGGTATTGATCGGACTTGCGATTGCAGGTCTTGTCCTGTTGTGCATCAACAAGCGCAGAGTATCCTTCACACCGGCAGAGCTGGAACTGCCAAAAGAAAGCCGATTTAAGACGGTTTACATGAATGCTGGTATGATCCTTTTGGTCATCGGCTGCGTGGCACTGATTATTGCCAATGTGATATAGTTGCTTTTGTAGCTGCAAGTAATTTCGCCCTGTCCCTTGTTTTGAGGGACAGGGCATTTATACTTTTAGGCCATAGTGTCTATTTTAGCACACTATAATCAACGATAGCTGTACTATTGCAATCCTTTCGTGGCGGTGATCTTCGTATCCACATATGCCCGGCACCAGAGGTGCAGGTCACTGCCGTGGTAAACTTCCTTTGCGTGGCGGACTGCGGCATCCCGTGCCTTATAGACCCCATCGATGGTTAGCTCCAAGCGGAGCGCCAGCTCTGCCTTGATCATTTTCTGATAACCGTAGATTCCATAGAAATGTCCCAGGATGAACCGGTCCCTCTTGCCAAGCTGATCGAAAATCTTTGGTAGTTTCTCCAGCCAGATCTTGGTCATAACGATATGCTCCACGGACTCCGTGGAATTTTTCTGTTCCAGAATACCACCGATGTTGATATAATTATCCGCCGTCGGTTCTTCGCTTTCCTTTGCCAGATCATCAATAGACAGATGCCGCTTGTTAAATTCCAAATACATTGCTACATCTGCCATGCTGATTTTCAGGGCACGGGCAATCTCTGCGGGAGAGATTCCGTTATCATAGTACATACGCCGAACCTCCCGCACATACTTCATTGTCTGACGGGTGACTGCCACAGCATCCACATTTTTCTCAAGCCAGCGGTGCATGGCACCCTTGATAAACGGATAGGCATAGGTAGTCAGTTTGCCCAGGGTTTCATCATACTTTCCGCTGGATATGACCTCACTAAAGGCAAGGACACCCTCGCTTACCAAGTCCTCCAAAATGTTCTGTGAGTACTGGGTGGCATTCAAACAGTTAAAAGCTTTGGCGCTGTTCCGTGCGATATCCCAGATCAGATCCATATTCTGTTCGTACAGCTGCACCAGGGCATCTTCCGCATTGTCCGGGTCTGCGGTATAAATCCGCATCAGTTCTTCGTTGGTCATGTCCTCACCTCCTGGAATCAGTATAGCACAGAAACAGTCCTAAATAATGTACTTTTTGTCAACGGCGCGCTGAAATTGTAAAACGGTTAGGATTTCTTCGGCCTGCCTACCTGCCCATTTTCTCTCTGGATGCCGCAGAGCGCGCATAGATTCTCCGTCGCCAGAGAAGCATCAAATTCTTCAAAGCTGATATTTGGATCTTGCCGTGCGTCAAAATGCAGATCCAGTGCCAGCGCATACAGACTGTCCCGTTCTTCTTTTGTGAGTTTCTTGCGGGAAACATCTTTATTCAGTCGCTGGTAGCAGCGTAACAATGCCTGCTTCATAGGATCGTCCTTGGCTGCTTCCTTCAATCCGGTTTGACGATAGCCGAGCTGGGCGCAGGTAAATTCCGGATGCTGAGGATTGGATTTGTCGCAGTATTTTGTGTGATATCCTTTGGTCAGCAGGAAATACCGTCCGCAATATTCGCACCGGCGAACCACATGACCAGCACTCAATGCCTTGTAAAAATCCATCTTGAGCAAGGTTTGCAGCTGGGTGGCTTCATAGTATTCAAAGATTTGATAGGTATCTTCTTCACCATCCACTGGCCAGGGAACAAAGCGAAGCATTACAGGATCGGCAACACTGTAAAACCCGGTTCCCTCAATGGGATTGGCGATCATCTTCATGGCAGCTCTGGGATCGTTGAGATAGTCATACAGCGCCGCAGCATAATTCTCTGGATCTAATTTCTTCAGGGCAGAAAGATAATACCGGATGAAGAAGCGAATCGTCTGATTGAAGGAAGCCAAATCAGCCAGAATACTGTGGTAGGTACGGCAGTATTTTTCATAGCCCATCCACTTATAATCCAGATTTCCAACATCGTAAGGCTCATCGTCCTCCCAATCATCAAAGCAGTCAAGCTGTCCGCATTGGAGTTCATACAGCATAGAACTTGCTTCTTTTAGCAGGCATGGCTTCTGTTTAACACACCGGAACAGAGGATATGCACGGAGCATTTCGTCCAGCACCAGCATCTCATTATTGGCAGCTTCCCAGTGTTCCAGCACCTTTGTGCTGCGGTACTGTTCCATTTTTTTTTCTGCCCGTAACAGAAGTTTTTTCATGCCCCGGTATTCTTCCGGCGAGATATTCAGAATGTCTGCGGTCAGTTCACCTAAGGTATATGTAAATTCGTTAAGCACGATGGTCTTTTTGCCAACATAAAACATGATAGAACCGTACAAGCAGCCCACCTCCAAATCCGTCATTGGAATAGTTTGAATATGTCTATGACAAATATATCCTATCAGATTTTTTACCATAATACAAGTAGAAGCCGCTGACGCAAAAAAAATTTCGTCGGCGGCATTCGCATATTGCGGCGATCCGCAATATAGATCCTGCTCCCACTTTTTCGGTGGGAGCTATTTTTCATGTCAGGAGTGATGCCTATGATTGTCGCAACCTACTAATCAAAACTTAAATTTAAGCAAGAAGCGAGGTGAAAAGAAAATGTCAAATGAGGAAAACAAGCTGCAAATCAGGAAACTGTCCGAGGTGGAATTGCAAGAAGTGCGCTGGCTTTGGTATCCCTAT
>JAZNPV010000131.1:0-10833 GCA_045589835.1 Faecousia sp. | reverse complement strand
CTCCAGACGACCAAAGGGGAGAAATATCGTGTTTACAACAAAAAGCATTATCTAATTTCTCCCCTTTGGAAACCCCATGTTTCTGCGTACAATGCGTATGAAACATGCAAAATGGAAAGGAAGGTGCGGCAATGAAGGAGCAGCCCAAGGGTGGGTTGATCGGGAAGGCCTTGTCTGTTTTCAATTACATTGTGAATCTGAAAATACCTGTGTATGCTGCCCATGCCGGTTACTTTATTGTATTGGCAGTATTTCCTACGCTGGTGCTGCTGCTGAGTCTGCTGCGCTACACCGGGCTGGGCGTGGACACGCTGATGGAAATTCTGGACGGGGTCATTCCCTCAGCGCTGATGCCGGCAGCGAAAAAACTAATCCTGAACACCTACCAAAGCACCTCCGGTACCGTGGTCTCCATCTCCGTGCTAACCGCACTCTGGTCTGCCAGCCGGGGTATTTTCGGCCTGCTGACAGGACTGAACTCCATTTATGATGTTGCGGAAAACCGGGGCTATTTTTACACTCGTCTTGTGAGCGTTCTGTATACCTTTCTGTTTTTGCTTGTGCTGCTGCTGACGCTGGTACTCCATGTGTTCGGCACCTCCATTTTGAATATGCTCTCCACCGCCTCTGATCCCTTGCTGGATTTTCTGACGGAGGTGGTAGATCTGCGGTTCTTTGTGCTGCTGGGTGTACAGACAGTATTGTTTACCGCCATGTATATGGTGTTGCCCAACAAGCGTAACAAGCTGATGGACAGTCTGCCCGGCGCTTTGCTGGCCTCCATGGGCTGGCTGATTTTCTCCGATTTGTACTCCATTTATGTAATGCATTTTGCAAGCTACGCCAATATTTATGGCTCCGTGTATGCGGTGGCGCTGAGCATGCTGTGGCTGTACTTCTGCATATCCATTGTGTTCTACGGCGGCGCTTTGAACCACTACCTGATGGACAACCGGAAAGATAAGTAAGTTGGTATTTATCGCGCAGCTACAAATACCAATGTAGGGGCCGACGCCCCCGGCGGCCCGGCAGTAGAATGCTCCGTTTTAGCAATAGTTTCTGCGAATTCGTAAGCGTGTACCGACGGGCCGCCGGGGGCGTCGGCCCCTACGATTTTTATTTAGTCAGCAAACGGAGCAATAAACTGAAATTTATATTTCGGAAAATGTTGGAATTGTTTACCACCTGTTCATAAAAGTATGGTATATTGACAAAAACGAAGGAGGCAGGCAGATGTTTGGCTATGTTATGGCAAATCCGGAGGAATTGTCAAAGGAACAGCAGGCCCGTTACGGCAGCGTTTATTGTGGCATCTGCCGCCGAATCCGCAGTCAGGCATCGGAACCGGCCAGACTGGGACTCAGCTACGATATGGCCTTTCTGGCACTGCTGCTGATGAGTCTGTACGAGCCGGAGGAAACTTCCGGTCACCGGGCCTGCAGCCTGCACCCCTTCAGACCCAGAGTATGGGTGGATAACGAGTACATCCGTTACTGCGCCGATATGAATGTGGCGCTGGCCTACTATAACGCACTGGACGATTACGAAGACGACGGCCACCTGACCGCCGCTCTGATGGCAAAAGTATTTGAAAAAAACAACGCTTCGAGCCAAGCGCGCTTTCCCCGGCAATGCAAGGCTATGGCAGATTGCATCCGGCAGCTTAGCGATCTGGAAAAAGCGGGCTGCACCAATCCGGACGAGCCGGCAAGCTGCTTCGGACAGTTAATGGGAGAGCTTCTGGTGTACCGGGAGGACCTATGGGCACCGGCACTGCGGGAAATGGGCATGGCCCTTGGCCGGTTTATCTATTTGGCGGATGCGGCAGTGGATTACCGAAAGGATAAGAAAAGAGGACGTTACAATCCCTTCCTTGCCATGGGGCAGCAGGAGGATTGGCAGCGTTGGGAGCAGTATCTGGTGCTGGCCATGGGTCGTTGCACTGACTATTACGAACGGCTGCCTTTGGTGCAGGATAAGACAATTCTGGACAATATTCTGTACAGCGGCATTTGGCTGGAATATCGAAGAAAACAGCAGACTCTCATGAAGTCTGCGGGAGGACGAACATGATCGATGATCCTTATAAGGTTCTTGGCGTCAGCCGGGATGCCACCGATGACGAGATAAAGCAGGCATACCGGAAGCTGGCCAAGCAATACCATCCGGACAGAAACCCCGGTGATCCGGTTGCCGCCAAGAAAATGCAGCAGATCAATGCTGCCTATGAGCAGATCAAGAACCCGGAAAAAGCCGGCCCTACCCAAAGCGGTTACGGCGGCTATGGGTACGATCCTTTCGGCGGTGGCTGGCAGCAGCGGCAGCAAAGCTATACGGGGCAGACTGGTGACAATGCCCAGCAGGCGGCCTACAATTATATTCGCTTTGGCCGTTACCGGGAGGCGCTGAACGCGCTGCAGTCCTCTTCCCAGCGGGATGCCCGGTGGTATTACCTTTCTGCCCTGGCCAACAATGGTGTGGGGAATCAGGTAACGGCTTTGGAGCATATCCGCCGGGCCGTGTCCATGGAGCCGAGCAACCCCCAGTATCTGCATGTGCTGGAGCAGCTGGAAAACGGCGGCGAAACCTACCGCCGGCAGGCAGGCTCTTTCCGGGGCTTTCAGATGCGCGGCACACCATGCTTTTCTTTATGTGTGTTCTATTTGCTGCAGCTTTTTTGCTGCGGCGGCAGATTCTACTTCTGCTGCTGAAAACAACACCCCTGTTCAAAAGAACAGGGGTAATTTCTTTGTTTGTTATTCTGTAAATTTCCGTTTATCGTACTGTGTTATATATTACTGCAGGGGAGGCCTTGACCCTCCCCTACGATGATGCTTGATAAACAGAACGGTAAATACGAATTCAGGCAGCGGGGAATACCAGCGTTACCTTGAATAGGTCACCGTCCACCAGAAGCTGCAGCTGTCCCTTTTGCAGCTCCATCAGGCTCTTGGCAATATTCAAACCCAGGCCGCTGCCTTCGGTATTTCTGGACATATCGCCTCTGACAAACCGCTCAGTCAGTTCATCAGCGCTCACGTTCAGCTCCTCCCGGGAGATGTTTTTCAGGGAGATCAGCACCTTGTTTTCCAGCTTCATCAGATCAATGTATACCCGTGTGCCGGGCAGAGCGTATTTCACGATATTGCTTAGCAGGTTGGACAGCACCCGCCATGTCATTCTGCCGTCAGCCTCCATGGCGACAGCCCCCTCCGGCTGCCGGAACACCGGTATCAGCTTTGCGGCGGCCAGCTTATCGGAGAATTCGCCCAACGCCTGATTCACAGCCTCTGCCGCATCCACCCGGGTAATATCCACTGCCATGTTGCCGGTGGTGGCTTTGCTCATTTCCATCAGATCCTCGATCAGCTTTTTAAGCCGCTGGGACTGACGGCCCAGCACCTCCAGATACTGGCTCTGCTCCTGCTGGGTATGGGGCTTTTCCAGCAGGTCCACATAGTTAATAATGGAGGTCAGGGGCGTTTTGATATCGTGGGACACGTTGGTAATCAGCTCTGTCTTCATCCGCTCCGATTTCATTTGCTTTTTAGCCGCAACGGTTGCCACATCTGCCAGCGCGTTCAAATCCTCTGCGCACTTCTTATAAGAGCCCATCAGATACCGGGTGGGGATCTTGCTGTGCAGATTTCCCTTTGCCATTTGTTCCGCGCCTTTAAGCAGGGTGCCGTAGGCATAGGCACCATAGCAAACAATCAGCACATCCGCCGTCAGGGAAAGCAGGAACATAAATATCCAATAGTCCCGGCCCACCATGGCAAAGAAGAAAAACAGCAGTGTGAAAAAGCCCATACCGATACCAATTAAAATCCATTTCCAGATCAGCGGCAGCATCCGCAGCAGCTTACAGACCAGCAGGAAGCCAAGCCGCAAACCTTTCCAAACCAGTCCAAGTGTCCAGCCGATGGCGCTGTGGTGCCACCAATACCGCTTTTTTGCTTTAAACTGGGCGGCCACAGCGAAGAAAAAGCCAATGCCGATCACTGCTGCCACCAGCAGCGTCAGCGCTGCCAGTACAACGGCACCCGGATTGAACACATCTCCCTGAAACAGCAGGCTATCCATTACCACATAGGCAAGCATCAGCAGCAGGCGGCAGGAAATACCCGCGAATACAGCGTACAGATCCAACGGTGCCCGGTTCAGCCCGCCCGGCTCAATCTGGGAAAATGTTTTGGACCGGCCCGCCGCGCAGCACAGGTACACCTCACAAACGGCAAACAGCAGTACAGATGCGGCCAGAATGGCAATTACGCCGTAGCGCCATGCAAAGGCCACCCGGATGTACCCCAAGGGAAAATCATTGGTATCCTCCAGCGCGTCTGGGGTCATCCAGACGGTAACTTCATACTCCGGGGCTTGCGCATATTGGACATAGTACTGGCCATGCACAAGGGTCCCCTCCTGACTGTTGCTTAACACAGGATACTCTACGCTATGACGGAAGGTAAAGGACCACGGCATATCCTTGTGATCCGATTCCTCCAGCACTTTTCCCTGTCCATCAGTCAGCACATAGCCCCAACTGCCGTCTATCAGATCATAATACTGGCTGAGAACCTCGTTGGTTTTGGTGGCAGAAAAACTTTCAAGCACTTCCGGAGGGCAGTCACTGTGCCGGTTCAGCACATAGCGGTTTACCAGCATGTATGTCAGACCCTCTGCCCGGTTGTTCATCTTCTCCTGCATCCATGTTTCGTAGTCCACCGCATACATGCCTTCCGCACCCAGAAACGCAACGGCTACCGCGCTGCCCGCAACCGCCACAAGGGCACAGGCCGCCAGAAGAATCGCAGTGAATTTCAGCACGATGGAATGCCTCATGTTACCGGCCTCCTTCTATTTTGTAGCCCTGTCCCCAAACAACCTTCAGATACCGGGGATTGGAAGGGTCAATCTCGATCTTTTCCCGCAGATGCCGGATATGTACTGCAACCGCGCCTTCGCTGCCCAGCGCCGCTTCCTGCCAAACCGCCTCATACAGAGCTTTGGTGGAGTAGACCCGGCCGGGATTTGCCATCAGCAGCTTCAGGATGCTGTACTCGATGGGGGTGAGGGATATGGGTTCTCCATCCACAGCTGCTGTTTTTGTCTTGTCATTCAGAGTGATGGCCCCTACCGTCAGCTCATCGGTGCATTCCGTCCGGCTGCCCAGCTTGGCATAGCGGCGAAGCTGGGAACGGACCCGGGCCAGCACCTCCACGGGGATAAAGGGCTTGGTGATGTAATCATCCGCGCCTACATTCAGCCCCAGCACCATGTCTTCCGTTTCCGACTTGGCAGTCAGCAGAATAATGGGCACATTGGAAATCTCCCGGATCTTGGCTGTAGCTGTAATCCCGTCCATCAGGGGCATCATAATGTCCAGCAGGATCAAATGGATATCCTGCTGACGAACCAGTGCCAGTGCTTCCTCCCCATTGGCGGCGGTAAAAAGCTGATAGCCCTCCGGCGTCAGATAAATCTTCAGCGCGTTCACAATATCCGGCTGGTCGTCACAAATCAAAACATTGTACATAATACATCCTCTTTTCCCTTGTATAGCCTTATTATAGCAGGTCACATATTAAGATGAAAGAGGAAGATTCTTTAAGAAGCCCTTAAGTAACCGCTGATTAAATCGTCTGCGGTTATTGGCGGATCTTTTGGTTCAACTTTGCAGTTCATAAAACTTGAAATACACAAAGTATTCCGGCCTTTTCTGAACTTTAATTTGTACCAAAATCTCTCGCCACTAATGCTTGCCGATTTAATCATCGGTTACTGAACAGCAATCTTTTCAGCACAGTTTTTATTCTGCCATATACACGCAAAAGCATGTCAACGGCAACAGTAGTAAATTAGTGTTATTGCGAACAGGCCCGGAATGACGTGTTTATTCTATATTATTGCTTAACCAATCGCGCAATTTTGCTTGCTATTTTCCTTTTGCGGGGATATAATAAATACTGAATTAGTATGCATTGTTATTTGCAGGGTGAAGCCCCATCTTTTATTGGTTATTAACTTTTTCTGGGAGGTATTTTTATGGATCCTATTTATGTAACCGGACATCGGAATCCGGACACGGACTCCATCGTGGCGGCTATGGCCTACTCAGCGCTGCGCAATGCGCTGGGAGACCGGGAATATGAGGCTGCCTGTCTGGGACATGTATCCGACGAGACCCAGATCGTGCTGGATCGTTTCGGTTTTCAGCCCCCCAAGCGGATCCACAATATGTATACACAGGTCCGGGATCTGGACTTTGATACCCCGCCGTTTCTGAACGCTGCCCTGCCGGTGGGCAGAGCGTGGGATCTGCTGCAGCAGCAGAAGGATATCTCTGCCGTACCGGTAGCCAATGATGACGGTACCCTGTACGGTATGTTGTCCCGTGAAAATGTGGCCAGCTACAATATGAGCCAGATCTCAGCAGGCTATCTGGACGCAGTTCCTCTTTTCAATGTGCTGTCTGTGCTGGAAGGCAAGGTGCTGAACGCCGCCGGTGAGAATATCGACAGCATTTCCGGCGAGCTGTCCATTGCACTGCCCCAGAGCCGGGAGAATCTGCTGTTTAATAAGACGGATTCTATCGTTCTGTGCGGCCATCAGCCGGATATGATCCGCCGCGCTTTGGAAATGAACGTCAACTGTCTGGTGCTGTGTCAGACCGAGCTGGAAGAAGAACTTCGCAACATGCCCACCGCTACCTGCATCATCTCTACTCCTTACGATGCCTACCGGGCGGCACGACGCATCTTCCAGTCCATGCCCATCGGCCGTATCTGCCGAACCGAGGATCTGGTATGCTTCCATCTGGAGGACCGGCTGGACGAGGTGCGGGAGCAGGTGCTGAAATTCAGAGAGCATTGCTATCCCATTCTGGACGAGCAGGAGAAGGTGGCCGGTGTGCTGACCCGGTATCATCTGCTGCGGCCCCGCCGGAAGCGGGTGGTGCTGGTGGACCACAATGAAGCAGCCCAGTCCGTGCCCGGTCTGGAGGAGGCGGAGATTCTGGAGATTATCGATCACCACCGGCTGGCAGATATCCAGACCAACAATCCCATTTATGTGCGCAACGAGCCGGTAGGCTCTACCAATACCATCATCGCAGGCATGTTCCAGGACAAGGGCCTGATGCCCTCGGAGAAGATGGCGGGCATGATGGCGGCAGCGATCCTGTCCGATACGGTCATGTTCAAATCCCCCACCTGTACCCAGCGGGATATCCGTACCGCGGAGCGGATGGCCCGGATCGCCAATGTATCTCTGGAGGATCTGGGACGGGAGATCTTCTCCGCCTCTTTGGAGAACAGAACCACCGAAGATCTGCTGCTGTCCGACTATAAGGAATTCCACATTGCAGGCTACGATCTGGCAGTGGCACAGGTCACCTGCGTGGACAGTCCCAAGATGCTGGAGCGCAAGGATGCGTTCCTGGAGCTGATGCGCAAAATCTCCAGAGAAAAGAAGTTCTCCATGATGATTCTGATGCTGACCGATGTGCTGCTGGAAGGCACCCAGATCATCTATCTGGGCGATGACGATACCATCCGGCAGGCATTCAATGTAACACCCAAGGACAATACGGTATTCCTGCCTAAGATCATGAGCCGTAAAAAGCAGGTTATTCCCATGCTGTCTGCACTGTGGGGATAATAAAAGGATAGCAAAATTGCAAAAACTATGATATAATGCCACTTTAAGAAACTTTTCGGGGGAGGTCAGTATGGGGTTTGAAGGTTTGCTGGGCAACGACCGGCTGAAGGAAAACCTGCGCAAAAGCATCGGTTCCGGCCGGATATCCCATTTTTATCTGATCTGCGGCCCCCAGGGCGCGGGAAAGCATACCCTTGCCCGATTACTGGCGGCGGCTGTCCTGTGTAGAAGTGCGGATAAGCCCTGCCTGTCCTGTCCGGCTTGCCGGAAGGTTATGGCAGATACCCACCCGGATATGATAACGGTAGAAGAGCCGGAGAAAAAGACCCTGTCGGTGGATGCGGTTCGCCGGATGCGCGCGGATGTGTACGTCCAGCCAAACGAGGCGGATAAAAAGATCTATCTGCTGCCTCAGGAATTGCGGGTGGAGGGACAGAATGCACTGCTGAAGATTCTGGAAGAACCGCCGGCATACGGCGTGTTCATCCTGCTGGCAGATAATCCGGAAAAGCTGCTGCCCACAGTCCGTTCCCGCTGTACGGAGCTGAAACTGCTGCCGCTGCCTCAGAGCATTTTGCACAGCAGACTGCAAAAAGAATTTCCGCAGGCAGATGCTGAGCAGCTGCGTGCTGCCATGGATCGCTCCGGCGGCTGGCTGGGACAGGCGCTGACACTTTTGGAAGAGGGCAGCGGCGTTTCCGATCAGACGGAGGGCTTTGCCCGCAGCTTTGCGGCCCGGGAAGCCATGGGCTTGATGCAGGTGCTGGTACCTATGGAGCGGTGGAAGCGGGAGCAGCTCATCCCGGAGCTGAACCAGTGGGTGAGCATTTTGCAAAGCGCTCTGGTGAGCCGTTCCGGTATACAGGCCGTATCCGCACTGGCAAAGCAGCTCAGTACGGCCCGCAGCTCTGCCGAATTGATGGATGCCATCCGGCATCTGCAAAAAACGATAGAATATGCCCAAGGTAACGTATCCGTGGCCGCGATCTGCGGCTATCTGGAATGGGTGTTAAGATAAGAAATGGAGTTTATATAAATGGAAGAACAGATCGTAGCTGTACCCGAAAATGTGGAAGTGGTGGATATCCAGTTCCGCCCGGGACAGAAGGTTTATTATTTTCACCCGGCAGGACTTACACTGCGTCCGGGCGATCATGTGATTATCGATACCGCCCGGGGGCCGGAATACGGCACCTGTGCCAGTGGCAACCATACCATCTCCCAGAAGGATGTGGTGGCTCCTCTGCGGCCTGTGCTGCGCATTGCAACGGCGCAGGACGAAAGAATAGCTGCGGAGAATCAGGAGAAGGAAAAGCGGGCCTATGAGATCTGCCAGCAGAAGGTCCAGGAGCATGGGCTGGATATGCAGCTGGTCAGCGCGGAATGTGCCTTCGACGGCAGCAAGCTGCTGTTCTTCTTCACCGCCGATGAGCGGGTGGATTTCCGGGAACTGGTAAAGAATCTGGCCTCTGTGTTTCACACCCGCATCGAGCTGCGGCAGATCGGCGTCCGGGACAAGGCCAAGATGGTGGGCGGACTGGGTATCTGCGGCAGACCTTTCTGCTGTGCCAGCTTCCTGGATGATTTCCAGCCCGTGTCCATAAAAATGGCCAAGACCCAGAACCTGAGCCTGAATCCCACCAAGATCTCTGGCACCTGCGGCAGACTGATGTGCTGCCTGAAATATGAGCAGGATGCCTATGAGGATTTGATCCGTACCAGTCCCAAGGCAGAATCCTTCGTGGATACGCCCGACGGAAGGGGCACGGTGGTGGAAGTGGATCTGCTGCGGCAGCGGGTAAAGGTAAAGCTGGAGGATCAGCCGGAGGTCATCGGCACCTATGCCAACACGGATATTGCCATTCTGCGCAACGGTAAGGCCAAAAAGAACGATCCCCCGATCCCCGATGATCTGGCACCTGTTTCCGGAACCGGTAAGAAAAAGCCCAAAAAGCAGGAGGAAATGCCGGAAGAGGGACGGATGTTCCTGGATCCCATCAAATTCCGCTACAGCACGGAAACCATAGCGGAGGAAGTGGCAGAAGAGGAACTGGCAGCAGAGGCTGAGCAGCCGGAAGAAAGCCGGCAGGGTAACCGCCGCCGCAGAAACCGCAGACCCAGACAGGCAAGACCTGAGGAAAGACAGGAAGAAGCGCCCAGGCAGGAAGCACCCCAGCAGAAGGAAACTGCCGAGGGCGGGGAAAACAAGCCTAAAAAACCCTATCGCAGACCCCACTACCGCCGCAGAAAACCCAAGACCGGCGGGGAATAAGAGAGTATATTACATGTGTTTTGCGCATAGATTGTCCTCAGGAGGGGATCATCTATGCGCAAACATGATTTTTGGGTGTTTTTAGGTGCGATCTGTGCAGCGGTGGCGCTGGCGGTCAGCCAGTTTTCCGCAGGCGCGCTGGAAACAGGATCTTGGGGACTGAGCTTTCGGCAGGAGGGACAGCCGCCTATAGGCCCGGCAGGTGTGCAGGAACTGGAAAAATATGATGCGGCCTATCTGGGGGATACCTCTCAGAAGGTGCTGTATCTTACCTTTGATGCAGGGTATGAAAACGGCAGCACGGAGAAGATTCTGGATGTACTGCAAAAGCATCAGGTGCCGGCTGCCTTCTTTCTGGTAGGTAATTACATTGAGAAAAATGCGGATCTGGTGCGCCGGATGGTGGATGAGGGACACATTGTGGGCAACCACACCATGCATCACTACGATATGAGCAAGCTGTCTGACAAGGCGGCATTTGCCAAAGAACTGACCGATCTGGAAGAGCTGTTCAAAAGCGTCACCGGAAAGGATATGCCCCGGTATTACCGCCCCCCCCAGGGGATCTACAGTCAGGAAAATCTGGAAATGGCCAAGGAGCTGGGCTACAAAACCCTGTTCTGGAGCCTTGCTTATGTGGACTGGAACAACGATGCACAGCCCACAAAAGACGTGGCCTTCGGCAAGCTGCTGCCCAGAGTCCACAACGGTGCAGTGGTGCTGCTGCACTCCACCTCCTCTACCAATGCCCAGATTCTGGATGAACTGCTGACCAAGTGGAAGGACATGGGGTATACCTTTGCAAGCATTGACGGATTATTTGCCTAGATAGAATGTAGGGGCCGACGCCCTCGGCGGCCCGGTGGTTTTGCATAGCAAAACCACATTGCCAACGGTAATCA
>JAZNPV010000130.1:0-11740 GCA_045589835.1 Faecousia sp. | reverse complement strand
AATCTTTCATGAGCATAGAGGCCTCCTTTTGCGTAGTGTAGGGGTACATTTATTGTAAAAGATTTTGTCTCTATGCTCAACTGTTTTCTATGAAAATGGGGCCAGGCTCATCGCCTGACCCCAACATTTATTATAGAACCGTAATTCCCAAATAGCAAAAGAGAACCCCCGGCGGTACTACCGCCGGGGGTTGTTTCTATTTATGATAGAGTTTT
Organism: Faecousia sp.; assembly: GCA_045589835.1. Classification (GTDB taxonomy): domain Bacteria; phylum Bacillota; class Clostridia; order Oscillospirales; family Oscillospiraceae; genus Faecousia. Next base: position 11,525 of record JAZNPV010000130.1, on the reverse strand, counting down.
CGCATTTCCTGCTTGGCAGTTTCCACTTCTTCCAGAAGCTCTCTGGCGGACATGCGAAGAATACCGCTGCGCAAGGAACTGAGCTGTACCAGCGCATCAGAGGTGGCTACCCGCACGGCATAATTCTTGCCGATATCGTTGGCCAATGCCTCAATATAAGCATCGGCGGTCTCGTTTTCCTTGGTATAGACCACTTGGATATTGTGGAAATGACTCTTTTCACCGAAATTGCCCTTGACCTTGTAGCCGTCAAACACCAGCACTAGCCGGCACTTTTTAAAACCTGCGTAGCTGGAAAGGGTATCCATCAGTTGGCGGCGGGCAGCGTCTAAATCACTTTCGGCGGTTTGGGCAAGCTGCTCCCACGCGAAGATCATATTGTAGCCGTCCACGATCAGACAGCTTTGCCGGGACGGTCGAATGGAGATCTCCTCTTTGGCGGGTCGGTTTTCCGGTGCCCGGTATAAAGGCCGTTTTACCGGGCCGAACTCCCGTTCCATAATGGCTTCCAGTTCCCGGTCGTCGATGTGCTGCCGGGAGATGATGGCAGGCTGGGCGGGCGCTTCCTTTTTGTAACCGCTTTCCAGATGCATATACTGGCTGACTTGATTCCATTTTACCGTAAAGCCCGCGCCGTGGGCGCAGAATACGGAATCCGGGGTGTTCTCCAAGTCCGATTCCGGATTGTAGCCCCAAGCTTCCACCACGGCCTGCGTGTTGTGACAGGGGGCGTAGCCCTGCAGGGTGACCTGCAGCTGTCCCCGGCCCTGTGTGTAGGCTGCCACTTGGTCTGCGTAGTCTTTCAGTTCAGCGGCAGGTACGGTTCCTTTCAGGATAGATACGGTTCCCACGGCTTCGGGCGCATCAAACTCTCCGCTCATGGCCCGGATATCGGTGATGGCTCTGCCGATCTGCTCGGTGGGAACGGTCAGCATAAAGCTGTACCACGGCTCCAAAAGCACGGATTTTGCCTGCATCAGGCCCTGCCGGACGGCCCGGTAGGTAGCCTGCCGGAAGTCGCCGCCCTCTGTGTGCTTCAAGTGGGCTTTACCCACCAGCAGCGTCAGCTTCATGTCCGTGATCGGTGCGCCGGTCAGCACACCCAGATGGGGCTTTTCCGCCAAGTGGGAGATAATCAGCTTTTGATAGGCGATGTCCAGAACGTCTGTAGGACAGACCGTGTCAAATACCAGACCGCTGCCTTGGGGCAGTGGCTCCAGCAATAAATGCACTTCCGCATAGTGGCGCAGGGGTTCAAAATGTCCAACGCCTTCCACCGGTTCTGAGATGGTTTCTTTATAAAAAATGCGGCAGTCATCCAAAGTCACATCCAGCGAAAACCGCTCCCGCACCAGACTTTGCAGGATCTCCAATTGGACTTTACCCATGATCTGCACATGGATCTGCTTTAACCGGTCATCCCAAAGAACGTGAAGCTGGGGATCTTCCTCCTCAAGCTGCCGGAGCTTGGGCAGTACCGTCAAGGGATCACAGCCCCCGGGCAGCTTGACCCGGTAGGTCATCACCGGGGCCAGAACCGGGGGCGTAGAGGCGTTTTCTGCACCCAAGACCTGTCCGGCGTAGGTGGCGCTCAGGCCGGTGACGGCGCAAAGATTACCTGCCCCCACCTGTTCCGGCGGGGTAAACTTATCACCGGAGTAAAGCCGCAGCTGAATGATTTTTTCTTCCAAGGATTCGTCTTTGGCGTTTTGATATTGCAGTACCGTGCGGGGCTGCAAGCTGCCGCCGGTGACTTTCAGCCAGGTCAGCCGATTGCCTTGAGGGTCGCGGCTGATTTTATAGACCTTTGCGGCAAAGTCAGCCCCATATTCCGGACAGGGCGCGTAGGTGTCCAGTATATCCAGCAAGGCATCCACACCATCCAGCTTCAGTCCCGCACCGAAGCAGCAGGGATACAGATGCCGGGCGGCGATCAGTTGGCACAGATTGTTTTCGGTGACGGTGCCTGTTTCCAGATAGTTTTCCAGCAGCGCTTCGTCGCACAGGGCGGCATTTTCCGCAATCTGCTCTTTGTCTGCGGTAAAGTCTACAAAGCCTGCGCCAAACTGGGTCTGTAGCTGGGAAAGCAGTTCTTCTTTGGATTTACCGGGCAGATCCATTTTGCTGAAAAACAGGAAAACGGGAACATGATACCGCTTCAGCAGCTCCCAAAGGGTGACAGTGTGTGCCTGCACCCCGTCTGTGCCGCTGATAACCAGAATCGCACAGTCCAGTATAGGCATGACCCGCTCCGCCTCTGCGGCAAAATCCGCATGGCCGGGGGTATCCACCAAAGTGATTTCCCGGTTTGCGGTGCTGAGCCGGGCCTGTTTGGAGAAAATGGTAATGCCCCTTGCCCGTTCCAGAGAGTGGGTATCCAGAAACGCATCCCGGTGGTCAACCCGGCCAAGGGTGCGCCGTGCGCCGGAGCAGTACAGCATGGCTTCCGACAGGGTGGTTTTTCCCGCGTCCACATGGGCAAGAATGCCCGCGATCAAAGGATTTTTCATCATTTCGTCAAACCGGTATTGTTCTTGGGCTTGCGCTGCTGGCGCAGCCAGATCTTCATTACAAGGCTGTGGGGAACCAGCTTTACAAGGAACACTTGGAACTTTACGGGGAAACCGTGGATGGACATGTCCTTTTTCGTTTTGTACAGGTCATGCAGGCCGGTGGCAACCACGTCCTTTGCTTCGTACAGCCGATCAAAGTACTGGACTTCTGAATGGTTGGTCTGGAACGCATGGTTAAAGAACTCGGTCTTGACCCAACCGGGATTCATGGACATGACCCGGATGCCCCGGGGCTTCAGCTCCTGATTGATGGCACGGGTATAGCTCAGCACAAAAGCCTTGGTAGCACCGTAGGTTGTGATGTAAGGCACGGGCTGGAAAGCGGATAGGCTGTCCAGCTGCAGAATATGGCTGCCCTCATGCATATAGGGCAGAGTGATGCGGGTCATGGCAACCAGTGCCGAGCAGTTCAGTTCGATCATCCGGAGATCCTCTTCCAGAGGGATATTGCGGAAATCACCGAACTTGCCGAAACCTGCCGCGTTGACTAAAAGCTTCACATTGGGCTGCTCTGCTTGCAGCAGCGTTTCAAATTCCTTAAAACTTACACTGTCGCAAAGATCCAATACCACAGGACGCACAGGAACAGAGGATTCTGCCTGCAGCTTTTCCAAAGCGCCTTTCCGGCGGGCAACTGCCCAAATTTCATCTACTTGCACATACTGGGTCAGTTGCAAAACAAATTCTTTTCCCATGCCGGAGCTGGCACCGGTGACAATGGCGATATTCATAATGAATCCTCCTTAAACCGGCTTGCTGCGCAAAGCAGAGCCTCTTTTTGGTTGGGCAGCAATTCGTCCTGCACCTGCTGCAAAAGATATTCCAGACAGGCGCCGATTTTCTTGCCCGGGGTGTAGCCCAGAGTCAGCAGATCGTTGCCATTTACAGCAAGATCTTTGATATAAAGGCAGGCATCTTCCTGCATAATCTCATCCAAAAGCCGTTCTGTTTCAATAAAAATTGCTTCATCCTGGGCGTTTCCGGTGCCCTTGCTGCTGAAATCCGCCTTTTGCAGAGCCAAAAGTTTACGCAGTGTATTTTCTCCGTACTTGCCCAGACGGCGGCGCAGCAGCCGCTTATCTGGCTCCAGAGGCAGCATGTGATGCGCAATGAGAAAAACCACCTGCTGGCGCAGGGCGGTGGGCGCTTTCAGCCGCAGCAGTATGGCATCGGCTATTTTGGCACCCTCCGGTGCATGGCCTTTAAAGTGGCCCCGGCCGGTTTCGTCCTGGGTGAAGCAGGCGGGCTTGGCCACATCATGCAGCAGCGCTGCCCACCGCAGCACCGGATCCGGGGGAACAGCCTCTACCACATGGGAAGTGTGGGTGAACACATCGTAAGCATGGTGAGGGCTGTGCTGCAAAAAGCCCACGGAAGGAGAAAGTTCCGGGATCGTCTGTGTCAGCACAGGGGCAAACCGCAGAAGATCTGCTGCCTGCACCAAAGGCAGGAGTTTACATAACTCTTCGAAGATCCGTTCCCGTGCCAGCTTGTCCATCAGCGGCGAAAGCCGGAACATGGCGTTTTCTGTTTCCGTTTCCGGTGTCAGGCCAAAACACACAGCAAAGCGGACACCCCGCAAAATGCGCAGGGCATCTTCGGAGAAACGGGTGGCGGGATCGCCCACCGCCCGCAAAATGCGGTTTTGCAGATCGGCCTTGCCGCCCCAAGGATCAATCAGTCCACGGGAAGGTGAATAGGCCATGGCGTTGACGGTGAAATCCCGGCGGGCAAGATCTTCTTCAACAGTAGGTACAAAGCGTACCCAATCCGGATGGCGGCTGTCTTGATAGCCGCCTTCCGTACGGAAGGTGGTGATTTCATATACGGATTTATCGATGACAACGCCGATGGTACCGTGCTTTTCGCCGCTGCGAACCAGAGAAAAAGAGGAGAATACCTGACAGATCTGGTCCGGGGTGGCATCGGTGCAAAGGTCGTAGTCATGGGGAACTTGTCCCAACAGGGAATCCCGGACGCAGCCGCCTACCGCATAAGCGCAGAAGCCGGCCTGCTCCAGCGACTGCATACATTCCAGAACAGGGGTTGGTAGAAACATAGCTCAGCCTTTCTTGTGAAGATACCGGGGTGCGGAGGTCTGCAGGGAGCAGCAGTCCAGCAAGGCCCACAAAGCCATGCACAGGAAAAAAGGCCAGTTTTGGGCATTCAGGGACAGCAGACAGAAGAACAGTGCGGATTGGCTGCAAAAAACAAACCAGCGGCGGCTGCTTTTTTGCAGATCCAGAACTGCGTGATAGTAGCCGGTCAGCATCAGCATTACAGAGCCTAGAAGAGGGAAAAAGAAGACCTGCAACTGCGGTTCAGAACTCCAATGGCGGCATTGGCAGACAGTGTAGAGCATCAAAAACACGGTGACTATGCTGTGAAACAGGAAGGAGGGCCGCAGGCCCTTCAGCCGGAAGATGCCTACAATGCCAAGGCCGCCTGTGGCCAAAAGACCCAGAACGGCAGTGATCAGCGAGAGGGTACCGTTAGCGGAGAAAAACTCTGTTACAGCGGCATAGAGAAGTCCTGCTGCACCGGCAAAGCAGCCGATACTCCGGAAAATGGAAACGGGGAACAGGTGGGCGTGATTGGATAACGGCCGCAAGGAACGAGTACACAGAAAAGCCGCAGCTACAGCCAGCGCAGAAAGCACAAAACAAAACGTGCCGGCAGGATGTGTACCGGGCAGCAGGCCCTTGGTATCCATGCAGGTAAACAGCCAAAGCCGCAGCCCAAGACCAGAAAAGCCGGCTGTTAAAATTATCCATGGAAGATGTTTCGGTTTTAACATTTACATACCTCCTAAAACAGGGGAAGCAAAAGGGTGATGACCACTGCTAATACAGGTTGATGCACCAGATAGATCAGCAGAGACTGCTTACCGCAGAAGCACAGAAAACGAAGAATGGGGTTGTCGGGATTTACATTGGGAAGCAGCGATACCTGCTTGCAGTAGAGGATTCTTCCCAGAAAAGCGCCCAGCAGGAAGTATCCCAGATTGGGTAGCAGGGGAAAGTAATCCGAGGAAGTGAAGCTGCGGGTGGTAAAACCCAGCGGGATCAGCCAGGGAAAGCTCACACGCACATGAACTGCCACATACAGACCCACAGCAACCATGACCGCGCCCAGAATTGCCAGCAGCCATGTGGGTAGTTTGCGCAAAACAGGCCACAGCAGCATACAGGTACCCAGACAGTGCAGCACGCCGAAATAAATGATGATGTCTTTGCCGGTAAAGTTTAAAACATACATCATAGCGGTAACGAAAGTAATGAGCATACCGCACAGGAAAACCGTAATGCCCCGTTTGACCGGATGGGAACCCAGAGTCACGCAGATACCGGAAAGCACAAGAAAGATCGTGCCGCCCCAATCCCGAGAAAAATTAAAAAGCCGGGGATCCTTCAGATCCCATACATCATACAGAACCACAAGATCGTAGGTCAGATGAATTGCAATTACCGCGAGGATGGCGATTCCCCGCAGCGCATCCAGTTCCCAGATCCGTTTTTTCATGCTGCCAACTTCTTTCATATAAGCATAATAATATATTATACCAATATTGGGGGGCGATTTCTACCCTTTTTGGAAAAAATACACTTGTTTCTTCCGAGTGGGGGGAGTATAATGGAAGATAATTCGGCGAGAAGAGGTTTTTTACATGTTAATTGGCATAATAAGCGGTTTGTCGGCGGCTTTGTCGGTTGTAATTTGCGTACTGACAGGGGCGTTTGCGGGCTACGCATGGCTGTGGCTGCTGCCGGCAGGCTTTCTGGGATGCTTTCTCATATTGGCAGGTTTGGTATTCCTGTTTGTATTTTTGATGTGCAAACGGGTGCGGCAGGATGTGCCCCAGGAGGAGGACAGTCCTTTCTACCGGGCCATGGCAAACCTGTGTATCGAAGCGGTATTGCAGTTTGCCCGGGTGCGGGTACATACCACAGGTCTGGAAAAGACCCCCGAACAGGGCCGTTTCCTGCTGGTTTGCAATCATCTGCATGAGGCAGACCCGGCGATCCTGCTGCATTTTTTCCGGAAAAGCCAGCTGGCCTTTATTTCTAAGCAGGAAAATAAGGACATGTTTCTGGTGGGCAAGCTGATGCATAAAATGCTGTGCCAGCTGATTAACCGGGAAAACGACAGGGAGGCGCTGAAAACGATCCTCAAATGCATCCAGCTGCTGAAGGAGGACAAGGCTTCTGTGGCGGTATTCCCGGAGGGGTATATCCGGCCGGACCGAAAGTTCCACGAGCTGCGCCCCGGTGTGTTTAAGATCGCCCAGAAAGCAAATGTGCCCATTGTGGTCTGCACCATCCGGGATACCCACTATGTGGTAAAGAATTTCCTGAAGTTAAAGCCCAGCCATGTTGAGCTGCACCTGCTGGAGGTGATCCCGGCAGAATATCTGCAGGGTAAGACCACCGTACAGATCAGCGAGTATGTTCATGGGATTATGGCCGCGGATCTGGGACCTGCCTATATGCCGGAACAAAGCACTTGATTTACTGCGGTAAAATCTGTATAATAAATTGTCAAATGATAAATAACCCTGTTTGGAGGATGAAATATGAAAAACAGCGAAAAGACATTGGATATGATCGTGAACCTGTGCAAGAACCGCGGCTATGTGTACGCCGGTTCTGAGATCTACGGCGGTCTGGCTAACTCCTGGGACTATGGCCCTCTGGGTGTGGAGTTCAAGAACAACGTGAAGAAGGCCTGGCTGAAGAAGTTCGTGCAGGAATCCGACTATAACGTGGGGCTGGATGCAGCTATCATCATGAACCCCACTACCTGGGTCACCACCGGTCACGTGGGTTCTTTCTCCGATCCTCTGGTGGACTGCAAGGGCTGCGGCGCCCGTCACCGTGCCGATAAGCTGATCGAAGAGTCCGAATCCGGCAAGGGGGTCAATGTAGATGCCATGAAGCCGGCTGAAATGAACGACTTTATCGCTGAGCATGAGGATGTGGTCTGCCCCAACTGCGGCAAGCATCACTTCACCTCTATCCGGAACTTCAACCTGATGTTCCAGACCAAGATCGGCGTTACCGAGGACTCATCCTCCATCGCCTACCTGCGCCCTGAGACCGCACAGGGTATCTTCGTCAACTTCGCCAACATTCAGCGTACCACCCGTAAGAAGCTGCCCTTCGGTGTTTGCCAGGTAGGCAAGGCTTTCCGTAACGAGATCACCCCCGGTAACTTCACCTTCCGTACCCGCGAGTTCGAGCAGATGGAGTGTGAGTTCTTCTGCCAGCCCGGCACCGATCTGGAGTGGTTTGCCTACTGGAAGGACTTCTGCAAGAACTGGCTGATCAGCCTGGGCATTAAGGAAGAGTCCCTGCGTCTGCGTGACCATGAACCCGCAGAGCTGGCCTTCTACTCCCGCGCTACCACCGATATCGAGTACCAGTTCCCCTTCGGCAACGGCTGGGGTGAGCTGTGGGGCATAGCTGACCGTACCGATTACGATCTGGGCCGCCATCAGGAGGCTTCCGGCAAGAATCTGGAGTACTACGATCAGGAAAAGAATGAGCACTACATTCCCTACGTCATCGAGCCCTCTCTGGGCTGCGACCGTGTGGCGCTGGCCTTCCTGTGCGAGGCTTACGACGAGGAAGTGGTTGGTCAGGATAAGAACGGCAAGGACGATGTACGTACCGTGCTGCGCCTGCATCCGGCTCTGGCTCCCTTCAAGGCTGCTATTCTGCCCCTGAGCAAGAAGCTGAGCCCCAAGGCAGAGGAGATCTATAAGATGCTGAAGAAGGACTTCATGGTGGACTTTGACGATGCCGGTTCCATCGGCAAGCGCTACCGCCGTGAGGACGAGATCGGTACCCCCTTGTGCATTACCGTGGACTTCCAGACCGTTGGCGACGAGAACACCCCCGCCGATGACTGCGTCACCGTCCGTGACCGTGACACCATGGAGCAGGTCCGTGTCCCCATCAGCCAGCTGAAGGAATACATTGCCGCCAAGTGCGATTTCTAAGCCTTTATTTATATAGTATAACCGCCCCGGAAGCCCGGGGCGGTTTTTTGTGCCATATACAATACGGTTTGTGCTTATCAATGTAGGGGCCGCCAAAGGCATCGGCCCCTATGATAATGGAATTCGTTTTACGGTTCATTGACCACGCCGGCAAACAGGGGCAGGTCGTAGCGGTTGGTAATTACAAACACAAAGGGGCGGTCCAGAATGAAGTCAATGATCTCCTCCGGAGGGGGAGCAGCACCTGCTTCGGGCAGCTCGATATAACTGGCGGCGGTAACGCCATCTTCGTCAATGGATACCCGAGTGGCCTGATTCACGGCAGAGATGAAGGGGTCAAAACCGTCAAGGTCTGTGTGGCCATAGATGGTACCGGAAAGATCCGCAGTCTCCGGGCTGAACACGTCGGTCACGCCCATGGCCTGCAGATCCTCCTTCAGATCGCCGGACGCACGGATGTCGAACTTTGGCAGGCTTAGATTGACCTTCATGTATTTGCTGTTTTCGTAGTTAGAGGAAGCAAACTGGAAGAGTAGGGAGGAAAATTCCGGGCTGGAAACCACATCATTGGTGGCCTTGTCTGCGTCCGGCAGCAGCAGCCACATCCGGCTGCCGTCTTTGAGCGCTAAGCTGATGGCACCGAAATCCTCCGCCCAGTAGTAGTTGGTCTGCATTTCTTTTTTGTTCATATAGGTGCAGTCCACATCGCCGCTTGGGGTGTGGAATTTGCCTTTGGTGTTCATGGATTTATTAAACTTTGATGTGTCTGCCCATTTGGCCTGATAGTAGACAGTGGAGTACAGCAGCATCACCGTTAGAGCATCCACATCCAGACGGTCCACGTTGGATTTGAGAATGCTGCCTGTTTGCTTGTTAAGCCAGTCCTTGATGGCTTTGGCTGTCTTGTTACTCTGCAGATCGCTTTCGTAAACGGAGGTATAGTAGCTGTTTGCCAGTGTGTCCATTACGGTGCGGTTAAAATTAAGCCCTTCATCCAACCAGACGGAGTTGGCAAGCAGGGTTTGATCCTTGTCGTCCCGGTAGGTGGCGTTCCAGATCAGATTTGCCTGCTCCCGAAGTTCCTCCCGGCTGTCTGCGCCTAAAAGGGCCAGAATCTGATCGTTGCTGTCACAGGCCTCTGCCATCAGGCACAGGGCCATGTACAGATTGATGGGGGAGTAAGTCAGGTTTTCACTGCTGGATGACAGAGTCTGGGCCATGCTTTGCGTGAAGAATGCACGCAGGCGAGGCAGCGCCTGCTTTATTTGCTCGCCCCGGTATTCCCACCTGTATTTTGGGTAGTCTGCTTCAGCCACGGCTTTTGCCGCAGTGAAGGGCCGCAAAAGGCTTAAACTCAGAATCGCTACAGCCAGAGCGGCAGCAACCGGGCCGATCCAGCTTGCCCGTGCCTGTTTTTTTTGGACGGCGGCCTCCGCAATGTGCTGGTCGCTGATTTCGTTTAGAGCCTGTTCTAGAATCTTACGCTTCATTAAAGAATCCCTCCTTTATCAAATAGGCTTTCAGATCGGCGCGCATACGGTTCAGGCGTACAGATACAGCATTTTCCCGTATGCCCATCAGCTTGGAGATACTGCCCACGCTGTCGCCAAACCAATAGCGGCGCAGAAACATCACCCGGTTCATAGCCGCCTGTTCTCCAAGGAACCGGTCAATGGCCCGGCCCAGTTTCCGGGCATCCAATATTTCCTCCGTGCCAGTATCCGGAATGCATCCGGAAAGCTCGTCCAACGAAAGATCGTAATTGCTGTTTCGCTTTTGTGCGGTGTTTTGCCGCAAGCGCTTCAGTGCAGTATTTCTGCCCACCCGGTATACATAGCCTGCCAGCGGATCGGGACGCTGGGGCGGTACAGTGTTCCAGATGGCAAGGTATGTATCGTTGAGCGATTCCTCTGCGTCCGGATGATTGTTTAAAATGTTTAAGGCGATCCGGTACAGTAGCTTGCCGAATTTTGCTGCAAGGGCATCAATGGCGCTGTCGATCCGGTTCCAGAGCAGCTCCAGAATTTGTCTGTCTTCCACGGTGAATCCCTCCCTCTACCTATATAATACCGGTTCGCGGCTGAAATCTTACAGATATTATATAAAATAAATGTATAAAATTCAATACCCTTGTCCATACTCCATAACTGAAGGATAAACAGGAGGTGATTAAATGAAAGTACGGGATGTGATGACCAGCCCGGTCATCAAGATTCATCCGGACGAGTCGGTGGAAGTGGCAGCGAGGACGCTGGCACAATATAACATCGGCATCCTGCCGGTGTGCGAAACGGGAGACAGCGTTTGCGGTCTGGTTACGGACCGGGACCTGGTGACCCGGTGTATTGCGGCAAACCGGTCGCCGGCAAAGACCACGGTTCGGGAAGTGATGACCGGGCAGGTGCTGTCGGCAAAGCCGGATATGGAGGTAGGTGTGGCGGCGCACCTGATGGGCAGACAGCAGATTCGGCGGCTGCCGGTGATGGAGAACGGCAAGCTTTGCGGCATGGTGAGCCTTGGTGATCTGGCCTGCCGGGAGGAAAGTGCCATGGACGCAGCCGATGCACTGACCGATATTACGGGTAATATTTCGGAGCGGTAACGCATAAAAAATATTTTTCAAAATAGCTAAAAAAGTACTTGACATTTTGGTCAAGCTGTCGTATCATAAGCAGGCTGTCACAAACAGGAAAGATGTGTAAAACAAAAAGGAATTTGAAAAAATTCGAAAAAAGTTCTTGACAATCGGACCAACTTGTGATATCCTAATTTAGCTGCGCGATGAACGGATTTCGGGAGTGCGGCAAACCCTGTACCTTGTAAATTGAATAACGCAAAGACGAACGAAAACACCTTGGACAATTAATGGATTGTTCAAATCGTTGAAGAAACGAATTAACAGCCAACGAAAATTCTTGAGTAAAATTTGCTAGACAGATTTTCTTAAAAAC
>JAZNPV010000129.1:0-9665 GCA_045589835.1 Faecousia sp. | reverse complement strand
TGTACAAAATGGAAAACTGATCCTGGAAGAGGTATTCCGATTTGATAACCAGCAGGTTCATAAAAATAACCATGATTGCTGGGACATGGATAATCTCTGGGAGGGGATCATCGGTGGACTGAAAGCCTGTAAAGAAGCTGGAAAAATTCCTGTTACCATGGGTATCGACACCTGGGCAGTGGACTATGTTCTTCTGGATGAACACGATCAGATCATAGGGGATGCCGTTGCCTACCGGGATACCCGGACGGAGGGTATGCGGGAAATCGTCAATGCAAAGGTTTCTGCGGATGAACTGTATTCCCGGACCGGCATTCAGTATCAGCCTTTTAATACCGTCTATCAGCTTACCGCACTGAAGCAGGAACATCCCGAACAGCTGGAAAAGGCAAAATGGCTGCTGATGATCCCGGAATTTTTCAATTATAAACTTACGGGTATCAAGCGGAATGAATATACAAATGCCACATCGACCAATTTGGTAAATGCGAAAGAGAAGTGCTGGGATGCGGAGATCATTTCTATGCTGGGTCTGCCTGTTGAGATTTTCAACGACCTGGCTATGCCCGGTACAAAACTGGGGAGCCTCTTGCCGGAGATTCAGAATGAGATTGGGTTTGATACCACGGTCATGCTGCCTGCTACACATGATACTGGTTCGGCATTTCTGGCGGTTCCGGCGAAAGATGATGATGCAGTATACCTTTCCTCCGGAACCTGGAGTCTGCTGGGCGTTGAGAACGAGATCCCTATCACGTCACCGGAAAGCCTTGCCCAGAACTTTACCAATGAAGGCGGAGCCTGGTATCGTTACCGGTACTTAAAAAATATTATGGGTCTTTGGATGATCCAGTCTATACGTCGGGAATTAAATGGTGTTGCCTACATTCAGGGAAAGCAGAACCACACTGCTTCTGAGAAAAAATGGAGCTTCCCCGACCTGATTGAGGAAGCCAAAAAAGCAGAACATTTCCGATCCGTTGTGGATGTGAACAAGGACTGTTTCCTTGCTCCTGACAGTATGATTCTGGCTATCCGGGAGGAGTGCGCAAGAACCGGACAAGTCGTACCCGAAACAGTGGGTGAGATCATGCAGTGCGTTTACACCAGTCTCTCGCTCTGCTACCGGGATGCGATTCGGAATCTGGAAGAACTGACAGGAAAGCGATATACCAGCATCAACATCGTGGGCGGTGGCTGTCAGGATGGATATCTGAACCAGCGCACTGCCCGTGCCACTGGTCTGCCGGTTTATGCAGGTCCTATTGAGGGAACCGCCATCGGCAACCTGATCGTCCAGATGATCGAAGCAGGCGAATTTGAGAATTTACAGGCAGCTCGGGATACCATCCGGACAAGCTTTGAAATAAAGGAGATTACAGTATGAGTTATGCTGAAGCGAAAGCAAAATACGCTGCTATCGGTATTGATACCGATGCTGCGATTGCAAAACTGAAAAATGTCCCCGTATCCCTGCACTGCTGGCAGGGTGACGATGTTCGGGGCTTCGATACCGATCCCAGCAAGCCCCTGACCGGCGGCATCCAAACCACCGGCAACTACCCTGGCAGAGCCAGAACGCCCGAAGAACTGATGGCTGACCTGGACATGGTCTTAAAGCTCTGTCCCGGCACCAAGAAGATGAACCTCCATGCTTCTTATGCCATCTTCGAGGATGGCGATTGGGCAGACCGTGACAAGCTGGAGCCCAAGCACTTCAAAAAATGGGTGGATTTCTGCAAGGAGCGGGGACTGGGGTGTGACTTTAACCCCACTTTCTTCTCCCATCCCAAGGCCAACGGCCTGACGCTGTCTTCTCCTGATCACGAGATCCGGAAGTTCTGGATCGACCATGGCAAAGCCTGTATCCGCATTTCTGCATATCTCGCCGAAGAACTGGGCCAGCCCTGTATTATGAACATCTGGACCGGCGACGGTTTCAAGGATATCCCTGCTGACCGCATGGGCCCCAGAGTCCGCTACAAGGAAGCCATCGACGAAATTTTGTCCGAGCCATATGATTTCAACAAGGTTAAGCCTTGTGTGGAATCCAAGGTTTTCGGCATCGGTGTGGAAGCCTACACTGTGGGTTCTGCTGAGTTCAGCCTGAGCTATGCTGCCATGAATAAGGAGAAGTGCATCCCTCTGATGGACAACGGCCACTACCATCCCACCGAGGTTGTCAGCGATAAGATTCCTGCGCTTTTGGCATTTTTTCCGGAGATCGCTCTGCACATCACCCGCCCCATCCGCTGGGACTCCGACCATGTTGTTCTACTGGACGATGAGACCAAGGAAATTTGCAAGGAGATCGTCCGCTGCGGTGGTTTGGATGGCAGCGTGAAGATTGCTCTGGATTACTTTGATGCTTCTATCAACCGTATTTCTGCATGGGTTGTGGGCTTCCGCAATGTGCAGAAAGCTCTGCTGATGGCGCTGATTACCCCTGACCTGACCGCTATGCAGAATGCCGACAACTGGACGGAACTGATGGTTATGCAGGAGGAACTGAAGACCATGCCCTTCGCCGAAATCTGGACCGAATACTGCCGCCAGTGCGGGGCATCCGCCGACGGCGAATGGTTTGCAACTGTTAAGAAGTACGAAGCTGAAGTGTTGAGCAAGAGAGGGTAAGACAATGAAGAATAATATGAATGCTCCCTTTGTTGAGGAGATGCGGAAAACTACCGCAAATATGTACCGTCTTGGCTGGGATGAGCGCAACGGCGGCAATATCAGCTATCTGCTGAATACTGAGGAAGTAGGGGAGTACCTTGACCTGAACAGCGTCATCCGTACCATCCCTCTGGGCTTTGATGCCACTTCTATCATTGGCAAAATCTTCATTGTCACTGGCACTGGCAAGTATTTCAAGAACGTCAATGATGATCCCGAAACCAATCTGGGTATCGTTCGTATCGCAGACGACGGCCAGACCGCAGAGCTGCTCTGGGGCTACAAAGACGGCGGTAAGTTCACCTCTGAATTCCCCGCACACCTGATGAGTCACATGGCCAGACTGTCTGTGGATCCCGAAAACCGGGTGATCATGCATTGCCATCCCACCTATACCCTGGCTATGAACTACGTCCACGAGCTGGATGAGAAGAAGTTCACCCACACTCTGTGGGAGATGTGCACCGAGTGTATCGTGGTGTTCCCGGAAGGTGTCGGCGTTCTGCCCTGGATGCTCTGCGGCACCAACTCCATCGGCGAAGCTACCGCGGAAAAGATGAAGGAATTCCGTCTGGTAGTTTGGGGTATGCACGGCATTTACGGTGCAGGCAAGACCATGGACGAGACCTTCGGCCTGATCGAAACCGTGGAAAAGGCTGCTCAGATCTATATGCTCACCGCCCACCTGCCCAGAATCAACACCATCCGGGATGATCAGATGGTGGAACTGGCAGAGTTCTTCGGTGTCAACTATCGTAAGGATTTTCTGAATTTATAACGAGTTTGTCACCCGCTAGAATAGGTGTGAGAATTAGGAAAATGCATCGTTGAATCGATGCGTAACGCATGGATATATCTCGCTTCCATGATGCGATATTGAAAATCCCACAGTCTTTCCTTTCTGCAGGAGATCGACTGTGGGATTTTTGTTTTGAGGTATGTAGGAACTTTTGTCATGTACCTGTTGTATTAGTTCAGTTTCGAATCCTGATTGATTTACAAATGCGATTCCATATCGGTGGAATCGCATTCAGTCATATTGGTGTTTTTATGAATAAATGTGTCCTGAGCCGGGACAGATTTATTCATATCGATATGGACAATAATGTATCAGCAAATCTATCGCACCGTTTTCCTTAAATTCACAGTCAATACCATAATTTCCAGCAGAAAACCATGGATGTGCATTTAACAGTGGCTGGATCGTTCGATCTTCAAAGCTGATGACTGCGTACTCTGCCGGGGGCTGGTTTGTAAACCAAAGGTTGTTGATAGAATCCAGACAGATTTGGCACAAGCGGCTCTGAATCAGATCCCGGTCAATGGCATACCGAACTCCAGTTATCTGGAGTGTGGCATAGGCATTGTCCGGAAAAACATAGGCATGAGCATAGGTATCCGCTTCCTCGTCCATGATTCCGCAGGACAGCATCACTCCTGCCGGTTCCTGGATCAACTCTCTCCCATCGCCGTAACGGTTGATTCCCAGATACAGGAAATCAAAGTTATTCAGGTTGATCAGACCCACATTGTCCTCACCCCAGTATGCCGACACAGTATAATCGCCACCATTACCACATACATAGCACTCCGATTCTGTGGTGGTGGATACATAATCAATGTGTTCGTATTCTTCAGCAGTTTTTTCATAACGGATATTTGCAATCAGAGCCAGTAGCAGAAACATGGCAGCGGCACCACCCAATGCGGACAGGATACATTTTTTCATTCTGATTCCTCCAATGCAATATTGATACAGGGGACGGATCTTTTCTTTGCATACTTCATAGTTTGCCATGCACCACCATTTTCGTGCTGAATACAGAACACTGTCAACTGTGATCGGTCCACCATTTCACGGTTTCTTGTTTGATGGGCACCTTTGAAGTGACCGGAAGCGGCGGTACCACAAATTTCAATTTCATCGTAGTAAGCCCGAAAGGATTCTTCATTGTACCGGAAATCTGCTGTGAGATAGGGCAGCACCCAAATATGGGAACAGTTGTCACTGCGGTAATCCCGTTTGCAGCGGCGTATGACGGAGGATACTATCTGGTCAAATTCGCCGTCCCGTCCAACCAGAAACTCAACATATTCGTGTTCCCGAAGAAGGGTCCGTGTTAGTCGTTCCAATCTGTTTTCTATTAGCAGCGCATCGTCAATTAATCGATGTCCAAAGAAGCTGACGGTAAATGTAGTCAACACACCATCCCCTTACTCAAATGCTTGCGTATATCGTTAGAATTATACGATATAAAAGATTAAATATCAACGATTTATCAAAGTATAATTTACGAAGAACACAAGTAAAGGGGTGAGTGTGGTGAAGGATATTCTTGCCACCATAACGGAATATCGAGAGAATAGAGGATGGACGGAGTATCAGCTTGCGGAACACTCTGGTTTACCCCAGTCTACAATCTCTTCGTGGTATCGCAAGAACATGGTTCCAACAATTCCATCATTGGAAAAGATTTGTGCAGCATTTGGCATTACGCTGTCCCAGCTGTTCGCTGAAGGAAATGTGCCTGTTTCTTTGACAGATTCTCAGCAGAAGCTATTGGAACGCTGGGTAAGATTAAGCGAAGAACAGCAAGCTGTAATCTTTGCGCTGATTGATAAAATGTAATAAAAATAAACTCCTGCATGAGCAATGGCCCATGCAGGAGTTTCTTTTTGTGGATATAGATGCAGTACCTACACATATACCTTTGAAAACGTATTAGCTTTTCTGATTTCTTCTATGGACTCCACGCAATTCGGGAATCAGATATCGCATAGCAACAATTGCTGCAAGGATCTCCGCAATTGTAACCGACCACCAGATGCCGTCACCCTTCATGAACAGCGGCAGGACATAAAGAAGGATGGAGGAAAGAATCAGTCCCCGCAGCATGGAAACAGCAGTTGCCGCATTTGCTTTCGATACGGATTGCAGGTAGGCTGTCGCAAACATATTGATCGCCATGGGCAGGAAGGAGATGGCATAGACCCGGACGATATAGGGTGCGATTTCGGCCACCTCCGGGGTGACCTTCATAAAAAGACTGGTCATCTGATCCGGGAACAGGGCACAGATCCCAAAGCAAACCGTGCCAAATACAATTGCCGTTTTGACGCCCAAGTTGCCTACGCTCTGATAGCGGCTTCGATTTCCTGCGCCAAAGTTCACTGAAACGATGGGCTGAGCTGCTTCGCCAATGCCGGAGAAAATGCTGAGGAACAGTGCAACCACGGTACTGAGCATTCCATAAACAGCCAGTGCTGCCGCACCGGAGTATCTCATGATCTGATTGTTGATGATATAGGTAACGACTGTCATGGCAACCTGAGAGACGCCTGCGCCAATACCAAGGACGCTGATATTCCGAACTGCCTTTCGCCATTGATAGGGTTTCGCCAGATGCAGCGATGTTTTACCCAGCAGGATATAGCCCAGCAGCATGGCGGTCTGCACCACCGAGCCTGCCACCGTTGCCAAGGCCGCACCGGTCATTCCCATCTTCAGCGGAAAAACCAGAACAATATCACCGATGATGTTGATGACACCGCCAAGGAGCGTTACCATCATGACAAATTTGGGAGCGCCGTCCGTTCGGATGAAACAACCCAGAAAGTAAACCAGCACAAAGGATGGCAGGGCATAGAAGATCCATCTGCCATATTCATAGGCATACGGGAGCAAGCTGTCGTCCGCACCGAACAGGCGGTACAGCGGCACCTGAAATGCGGTGCCTAAGATCCAGACAATCAGCGTAACGAAACCCACAAACAGGAGCGATGCAGTAAAATAGGCATCGCCTTTTTCGTTGTTACCCTCACCTCTTGCCCGGCTCATCAGCACACTGCCGCCAATACCGCAGAGCAGGGCAATGAAATGGGCAATCGAAAAGATGGGCAGCACGATGGCGCAGGCGGCGGTTCCTTCCGGGCCAACACCCTGACCGATGGCGATGGTATCCACAAAGCTATAGGCCGCAACCGCAATGGCGGAGCTGACTGCCGGGATCAGAAACTTCCAAAAGAGCTTCTTCGGATTATCCTTTAACAGATCCATCAGATTACCTCCTCAAAAGCATCCTTCAGACTATCACCAAAGAATTCTATGGCATCGATAAACCCGGTTCCGTACTTCTCCAAAGTCTTTGCCAGAGCAATATCCTCAGCCTGATACAAGAAGCCCATGAACTCTTTTGCATAAGCCTTTCCCTGCTCTGTCAGGGTGATTTCCATTTCCCTGCGCTTTCCGGGGATTGGAGTCATGGTCAGATAGCCTCCCTTTTCCCAACGCTTGACGATAGTGTTGACGGAGGTTTTGGGAACAAGCCACTCCTGAGAAATCTCCCGCTGGGAATGGGGCTTGCCGTCGTCCAACGCATACATGACGCACAGTTCAGCATCAGACAGCTTCTTCTTTTTCTCATTCAGCAGATATACTTCATCAATATTATACAGCGCAAAGATCAAACGCCTTGCGATTGTTCTGTTTGCCATATAATCACTCCTTAAAGTACTGTTACGGACTTTAAGAATTATACAGGATGGTCATTGCCTTGTCAAGGAAAGGATAACACATCTGCATATTGAAAATGCGGCTACAGTGTGCTATGATAGTCCTAAATTCATACCAAAAGGATGATGCCCATGTACCCGAATCAGGAACAGCTTTCCCAGTTTTGCGACATCTGGCGCAGAATGGAAGTTCTGTATGAGGATTATGCCAAGTCCATTGGCCTGTCCTACACCAGCCTGAACATTCTGTATTATATCTACAAAAGCGGTCAGCAGGGCTGCACCCAAAAGACCTTGTGTGAAAAAACGCTGCTGCCAAAGCAGACAGTCCATTCTGTGATCCGCGTTTTTCTGAAACAGGGACGCATCGAACTGGTTGAAGACCAGGAGGATCGTAGGAGAAAGTGCATCCGGCTGACTCCACAAGGTATCTCCTTCTACCGGGATTCCTTTGAGCGGTTGGAAGCTGCCGAAAACACCGCCATGGGCAGCCTTTCTCCGGAAGATGCAGAGCTGATGATCCGGCTGCTGCGCGGTTATACCCGTTCTTTTGAAGCATCCATAAAATAAACACGGGCTGCGGTTTGCAGCCTATGTTTTTGAAATAAAAGTCCGAAAATAATACTATTTAGAGAGGTCATATCTATGAACATCATTACCATTGGCCGGGAATTCGGCAGCGGCGGACGGGAGTTGGGAAAGCGTCTGGCAGAAAGCCTTGGCTACGCCTATTATGACGAAGAAATCCTTACTGCCATTGCAGAGCACAGCGGTCTGGCAGAAGCGTATGTGAAAGGCATTGTGGAGAATGTGGTTCCCAGAGCTTATCCCATCACCTACGGCAGAACCTTTGGAACCGTCAGCGCCTTCAACGAAAACCACCTGAAAATCTTCCAGGCACAGGAGGAAGTTCTGCGGTCCCTGGCACAGAAGAAAAACTGTGTGATCGTAGGCCGCTGTGCGGATATTATTCTGAAAGATCTGAAGCCGCTGAACCTGTTTGTCTATGCGGATATGGAAACCAAAATTCAGCGCTGCCGCTTCAAGGCTTCTGTGGATGAAAAGCTGTCCGACAAGGAGCTGAAGCGCCTGATCCAAAAAACCGAGCGGCAGAGAAAGTATTATTATGAAACCATCACCGATCAGATTTGGGGTGCCAAGGAAAACTACCACCTGTGTATCAACACTACCGGCCCCAAGATCAACGGCAAGGAGATCAAAGTCCAGATCCCTGCCATCGCCGCTTTCTGCAAAGCGTGGTTTGGGGAGTAAGCTATGACAGAGCAGAAAAAGAATCTGAAAACATATATCCTGCCCGCTATGCTCAGCAATGCCAGCTTTTTCCTGCTGGGCATCGTGGACGGCATTTTTGTGGGCAATGGTGTTGGTACGGATGCTCTGGGTGCATCCAATATTGCATGGCCCTACGCCATGGTGGTCGGTGCCATTTCCGCACTGTTTTCCATTGGTGGTGTTGCGGTTGCCGCAGTCCGTATCGGACGTGGAGACACAGAAGGTGCCAATCAGGCTTTCATGCACGCCATCTCCGCTGTCATTGGCGTATTCTCTGTGCTGACCGTTGTGGGTGTCTGCTTTACGGATCAGATATCCCGCCTGCTGGGTGCCAATGACACCTATCTGAACATGGTTTCCGACTATATTTTCTGGTATTCCGTATTTGTCATTCCCTCCGGTCTTTATACCTGTCTGGCTAGCTTTATCCGGAATGACGGTGATCCCGGTCTTTGTTCCAAGGCGGCGATTTTTTGTACTGTTACCAACATCATTGGCGACTGGATCATGGTGTTCCCTCTGAAAATGGGTCTGGCAGGCACCGCTTTTGCCACCGGTGTCGCCACACTTCTGACGGTGATCCTGCTTTCCACTCACTTCTTCCGTCAAAGAGGACAGCTGCGAATTAAAAAATTCAAGGCAATGCCGTCCCTGTATAAGAAGCTGATTCTTCGGGGAATGCCTGAAATGGTCTCTCAGTTTGCAGGCCCCATCACCACATTCTCCATGAACCGAATGCTGCTGACCCACCTGGGAGATGCCGCGGTGAATGCCTTTTCCATCATCGGATATGCCGGTTCTTTGTTCGGTTCTCTGTCCTGGGGCATTTCCTCCGGACTTCAGCCCTTGTTTGGACAAAGCTATGGTGCCAAGGATGACAAGAGCCTCCGGTTTTATCTGCGCAGCGGCATGACCATGAGTATTGTGGGCGGCGGCATTGCGTTGGTCGTCACCCTCTTTATCGGAGGCCCTCTCTGCGCTCTGTTCGGTGCCAATGAAGCCGCCAAAACGGTGGTGGTCACAGCCCTGCCCCAGTACAGTCTGAATTACGTTTTCGCCGCCAACAGTGCCGTGCTGGCAGCCTATCTTTTCTCCACCAAACGTACCCAGAATGCGCTGACACTGAATTTCTGCCGCAGTTTGATCTTCAATTTTCTGTGTATCAACTTCCTGCCCCTGCTTTT
>JAZNPV010000128.1:0-2782 GCA_045589835.1 Faecousia sp. | reverse complement strand
GAGCTTTCCCGCAAGGCGGAGGAAGCACTGTCTCTTTCCAAGAAGGGACAACACGAGGAGGCCAACACTGTGATGCTGGATCTGATCCGCAAGTCGGAGAAGGCCACCATACTCAGCCGCAAGTTGCCTGCCCACACCGGTAACCCCAACGCAGCAGCGGAAGTGGACGCCGTTCTGGGTGAGGTCTGTCCCATTAAGATGGGCTTTATCCAGCGAGGCTGGTTCTTCCTGCGGATGCCGCCCCTTGCTCGCTGCAAGGATGCTGCTGACAAGGAATACATCCGTGGCATGCTCTACCCGGCGCTGCTCCGGTTCTGGATCGGTAAGCCCGTTGTTCGTTTCCCGGAAAGCGTGATCGTGCTCCGGCACGTCTACACGCTGGAGGAATACGAGAACCGAAAGCGGGACTACGACAATGTGGAGACCAAGTTCGTGATCGATGCGGTGGCTATGTACCTGCTGGAGGATGACTCTCCAGATCAGTGTGAGGTGTTCCACTGTGCGGCTATGGGTCAGGAATCCAGTCTGGATGTCTACGTGATCCCTCAGGATTACTTCTCCTATTGGTACAACGGCTACAAAACCGATCTTGATTCTGACAGAGTGCTGAGGGACGAAGTCCCCTGGCGTTGGAGAGACTAACCGAGAACCGGCAGGGCCCCTTCGGGGGCCTTGCCAATAGGAGGATACTATGATTTATATTCGTGAAGGGTCCCATGTGCACACGCTGCTTTTACTGCTGGCAACCACCGGAGAGTATCCGGTGAGCTCGCTGCACTTGCTTGGCAGTAAGCGCACATGGAAAACCCTAATTCAAAAGCTTTGTAAGACCCAGGAATATTGCCTGAAAGATGCCGACAAGCATTTTCGCTGCAAGCTGATCACGGTTAGCGGTAAGGGTAAGCAGAAAACAGTGCGCCTGCATGTTTCATCGTTGGTGATCCTGGAGAAACTGGATCCGGACGCATATCGGTATTACCAGACTCATTTTGACTGGCACCACTTTTCCGGAAACCGATATCATATTGACCGGCATCACCGGATTGCCGAGGCGCTCGTGATGTGTCTGCGTGCAGGCATCATGTGCTGGCCACACAAGCTCCCAGACCCAGACAGCGTGGAGGTGCGAAGAAATGAGATCTCTGAGCCAATGTTCTATCTGTCCCTGGCCTTGAAGGATTTCTGGGGGGGTGAAATGAACAAGACCAAGTTCTCCCGCATGGTGGGGACGGTGCTGTGCCCAGGCTTCTGCTTTATGGTCTACAACAGCAGAGGTACGCTGATGAAGTGGAGCGGCAACGGAGAATCCAAGGTGCAGAGCTACCTTTCTGTGCAGTTTTGTATGCGACTTCCCGGAGGGACAATTCGTTCTGCCATTCTCTTTGGCGACAATTACCTGGTTGCCCAACAAACCTTGGAGGAGGCCCAGCAGCGCAGAAGATACGACTTGCGTTTTGATAATGTATATAGGCATATTCATTTCATTCCGCTGAATGAGTTTGGCATCAAGCAGCTGCGGACGCTTCTGATTGAGGATTGGCATCAAGCCCATCTGGATATTCTCTACGATGAAGAGGATCAGCAGGGAAATTTCTTCCGTTATGAGTTCGATGCGGTCATTGATGGCGTGGGGCAGATATCTTTTATAGATGGCGACCTGTGCAAGCTGATTCGGGTGAGAGATGCTATGAAAATAAACCCCAAACTGAAATATACGATCGTCTGCTACCCTGAGCAGGTGAGTATGATTCAGGAATACTTCGTCGAATTCCGGGGCACTGGCCGTCTGAGTATCAGTACTGTGGGAATCGATGATGTGCTCAACATTCTTATGGAAGAGTAGTTCTCCCATACCCATTTTGAAAATGCTTTACAACAGAATAATCCACCCGATCTGAAGCGGCAAACCGATTTTTGGTTTGTCGCTTTTTTATTGGCCTCATGCAAGACCAATTGGATACGGGAGATTAGATAGCCCCTGCAGGCAGGATATCACACAATGGAAGGAGGTGAGAGTGATGCCGAAACTGTCCAAGAAGGAACGGATTCTCTGGGGGTTCTTTATTCGCCCGGAGACTGGCAAGCGGAGCTACAACACGGATTGCGTGCGCTGTATCTTCGACTGCAAGCAGAGCTTCCGTGCTGTTTTGGAGGCGTGCCCCAGATATGTCTCGCGGCACTCCAAAGCGGCAAAACGCGAAGTGCTGGCCTCTGAGGCCATCAAAAAGAGGCGGTAATACCGGAGTCTGTCTCTTGCTAAAAAAGAGCCTCACAACCGAAGAAAACGCAAAAAACCTACCCTAAAACACTATTTTAAAAGGAGTACCAGTTATGAAAGAACAAACCAATTTTCCCAACATCCCCAATTGCCTCACGGCTGATGATGTCCAGTCCGTTTTGAAGATCTCCCGAGCGGGTGTTTACACCTTGATGCATCGGGAGGACTTTCCCACTATCCGCATCGGTAAGCGGATGCTCGTCCCCGAGGACAAGTTTGTCCAATGGCTGGATGAGCAGTCTCAGCGGGGTGGTGATTTCTGATGGATCAGAATACGATAGATGATCTTGCGTTCCAAGTTAGGCATCGCCTGATCGACTATCTAAAAGCGGCCAAGCTGCATTTAGATATGTCTGATCCGCCGGACATCCGCACCATCTGTCCCTACTGTGGACGCATGGCTTTTGCACAGGAAACCTTCCTTGGAAGTCCGCTTCCGACATGGGAGTGTGGTTTCTGCGGTGAAAAAGGGAATACCATCGACTATGCTCGGATCTATTTCGG
>JAZNPV010000127.1:0-3437 GCA_045589835.1 Faecousia sp. | reverse complement strand
CAGGCTGTCCATGCTGAGAAGCGTTCCCCACACATCGCAGCCAACCTCGCCGCAGTAGTCAAAGTAGTTGTCAGCTTTGATTCCCCGCTTGATGATGACCTTTCGGCGGGGTTTGTGAATCACTTGAATGAACACATTTTTGGGTTCAGACATAATCGAAAACTCCTTTCTCAATTCCTTGAATTTGACACCGTAGGCAACGAATAGTTTGATCGGAACAGGACTTTTTGCATATTCGCCCGGATTGATGCCAAACTCTTTGCGGAAGGCCCGGGTGTAGCCGTCAACGCTGGCAAAACCAAGATCAAAAGCCACATCAATGATCTTGGTTTGCTCTGTTTTCAAACGCAGAGCGGACTTTGCCAGCCGCATCCGACGGACATACTCAGCAGGAGCGTAACCGGTATGCTCCCGAAACAGTCGATGGGCATACCAGGGAGAAAAGTTACAGAGGTCTGCCAAAGCGGCCAGTGTGATCTCCTCTGTCAGATGGGATTCGATATAGTCCTGCATTTTCTGTACCGCAAGAATCTGGTCCGTCATGTTCGTCACCTCCTTATCGTGAGTCTATTTTATAGCAATTAAGAAAAGATCTCTCGACCGTTTTTGTCATTCTTTCCTCTAATAATATCGCGATGAAAATTAGAATACAATCAATATTACTAAAAGACAGATGAGAATTCTGGGTATTTTAGCCTCTTGTAATTCCCGGGCACCGGAGTTAACATCACACACACTTTTGGGGAGGTGATGTTATGAACATTTTGGAAGAATTCTGGTATGGCAACATAGAGCCAGCGGAATATGATACTTCTTCCGGCAAGGAGTACAAGGAACTCTTGCAATTGATCAGCCGAAACGAAGATAAGCTGCTTGCTACCATGACCGATGCCCAGAAGGAACTGTTTACCAGGTATGCGGACTGCGTCAGGGAATACCAGGTTATGGCCGAGTGTCTGCTGTTCCAGAACAGCTTCCGCCTGGGTGGTAGGATGATGCTGGAAGTGATGAGAGGCGGTGTCGGTGGTGAATGAGTATGTCAGGATCCTGAAACGCCATGTGGCAGAGAACCCACCCAACTACGGCAGCGATGCGAATTCCATGCTGGAGATGCTCTTCACCTATTACCACGAATGTAATAACACGGACACTGATGCAGTGAAGGCTGTCTTTGAGGATCTGTACCAGCGAATGCACGGTATGCCCCTCCGGGAGATGGATCGGATCGTGGATGCCGTCTGCACCCTCTGCCGGGAGCATGAGAAGGCCGGGTTCGTGGAGGGGGTGAAAGTGGGAATCCAGTTTTTTCAAGAACTGTAAAAATGCGACTTCTCACCGGGTTTTCTGCCGGGAGGAGTCGCATTTCTGTGTAGGTCAAAGGCACTTTTATGTAGTTGCTGAATTAACAAACTGGGTTAGCTCAGAAGCGTGCTTGACGCCGATGGAAAGCAAGTATTCCACTTTCAACGAAGTGAAGTAATCGGTAACATTTTCTCCATTGGTTCTGTGGTATACCACTGGAGTGCAAAATAGTTTATTTCTGTCAATAGAACCGTTTTCTCCGAAGTAGAGGGAAGATCGGAATTCTGTGACAACATCTTTGCATCCTACAATAGTGATACAGGCAAAATAACGTGATAATGCTCTGCTGTCAGAGAGCATTTGTAGGGTTCGTAAGTTGGTTCCTCACGAAGTGCTTCTTCCTCCAGTTCTTCCAGCACTGCCCAGAGATCACAGTAGTGCAGATAGAATGTGCCTCGGTTGATTCCGGCGATCTTGCACAGTTCGGATACGGTTACCTTGTCAAAAGCGGTTTTCTTCAGCATATCCAGCAGCGTCTGTTTGATGAGTGCTTTGGTCTGGACCGTGCGGGGATCTTGCTTTTTGCCCATAGGTGTCACCTCGAAGTTTTCTTTGTATTTATTTTACACTGTGTTGAGAAAAACACAATAGCCGGTAACAGGGTCAATCTGCTACCGGCTATTCCCATATTCACTTCAATCTGGCTTTCAAATCCAGCACTTTTTCTTCAATCAGCCGGATGGTTTCCAGGAAGGCCTCATCGCTCTTGCCGCTGGGATCTTCCAGTCCCCAATCCTCCCGATGGGAACAGGGCAGGAACGGGCACTGGACATTACAACCCATGGTGATGACTACATCCACCTCCGGGATGTCGGACAGGTGCTTGCTGTACTGGGTCTGCTCCATGTCGATGCCATGCACTTGCTTCATAAGTCTCACGGCATCCCGGTTTATTTGTGGCTTCGTTTCCGTACCGGCAGAATAGCTTTCAAACACATCGGAAGCCAGCTTCTTGCCTAACGCTTCTGCAATCTGACTGCGGCAGGAATTATGGACGCAGATAAAAGCTACTTTCTTCATATCAGAAACCCAGCTTGTGCAGCAGTTTCTCTACATCGGTGGCCTTCAGGACCTTGCCCATGGAAACTACCTTCTCATTGACCACCAAAGCAGGCATACTCATAACGCCATACTCCATGATCTTCTCCATATCAGTCACATACTCGACTTCGATTGCAAGACCCAGATTCTGTACCGCAGTCTTGGATGCTTCATACAGATCGTGGCAGTTCTTGCAGCCGGAACCCAGAACCTTGATGGTGTTCTTACCGCAGCAGCAAGTATTCTCTGCCTTGGGCGCAGAGCCACAGCAACAGCCGATCTCTTCTGCCTTGGGTGCAGTGCTGCCGCAGCAGCAACCGGTTTCTTTCTTTACTTCTTTCTTTTTGCCAAAGTTAAACAGTGCCATAATATATTACCTCCGTTTTTTGAATCAACAACAATTGGATGTACCGCAGCAGCAGGAAGATGCTGCCTTTTTCTCTTTACCCGCAAAGAACCGCTTTAAGTTTTCGGGGAGCTGATATTCTCCACAGGTGCAGACATTGGGATGATAGATTGCTTTCAAGATAGCGTCAGCCAGCATCTCTCCGGTGGGAACTTCATAGGTCTTGCCATCGTGTTCAAAGACTCTGCAATCCACCTGCACACCGGCAATGTCTCCGCAGCAGCCGCAATCGGATTCTGTGATGGTATCAAAAATATCCTGTCCATTCACAAGAATTGTGGGAGAGGAAAGGAAACGGTAGCTTGCTGCAATTTCCACCGTGTAGACTTCCTGCTTCCGGTAGCTCAGCTGATACCCGGCCAGTTCCAGGGCAGGCCGCAGAGCTTCCACAACCTCATCCAAAACCGCATCCGTGCCAACGCAGCGGTCACAGGTTTTCAGATCCAGATACAGATACTCGATTTTGATTTCCTTTTTTCCTTTGCTTGTACTGCCGCAACAGCAGCATTCCTCTTTTGCCTGGGGCTGATTTTGCAGTGCGGGAGCAATCCAGCCGGTATCATCTCCTACATAGGCGATGGCACCAACAGGACACAGATTGCCGCAGCCATGGCAGTGGTCAATGCAA